>JAFUYO010000036.1 GCA_017470505.1 Butyrivibrio sp.
CTTACGGAAGCTGCAAAGCCCCATTTTTCAATAATCTCTTGACCAGCGGATCATATTTATCAATTCCATAGTCTTCCACTATACTGGTAATTCGCGCTCCTGCATCTCTTGAGGACGCTCCGCAAAGGAAAACCCGTTCATCATTGGTTCCATAATCCAGTACAATGAATCTGTCGTGATACACGCCGCCGGTATGCTGCATAGTAAGCTTGATATTAGGGTATTCCTTACAAAAGTCGTTATATTCGACGTTATGAAGCTTACCGCTTCCGATATTATCGCTGAATATCTTAATATCAACGCCATCGGGAGCATTCTTAAGCAGCACCAGGGTCCTTAACCCGATATAATTGTCTATCAGGTAAACCGACTTCTTTGCCTGGCCGTATATGGAAGAATATGCAACATCAGCGCTGCAATACTTGGTGTTATACATAAGCCAGCCATTATCCTCTTCACTCACAAAACCATTCATCATTTCAGCCAGCTCCGATTTGGTAACCACATCACCCAGCTGCTCCATGACATCAGACATCTGTTTTTCAACAGAACCGAGATCCATGCGAAGCTTGCTTATTTCTGTGGTATTCTCCGCAGTCTGCATAGAAAGCTGCATAACCTCGCGCTGTCCGATAAGGTTCTGATTGCCAAGGATATAGTCCTTCATTTTCTTAAATGTACGAATAAGGGCTTTGCTTTGTTTGGCTGCAAGATCCCCTTTCAGTACTGTCATCAGCATATAAACGCCTTGTTCCGTATATACCATCGGAGGTTTTCTTCTACCGCCCCAACTTGATGTCAAATTTTTTGATATCAAGTTATTGTATTCTTCCTTCGTTAGCCTAAAGGTGAAATCTTCATCAAATTTCTTTTGATTATTTCTTACTTGTTGATTCAACGCAGTAGTCGTATATCCATATATTTCAGCAAGTTCAAAATCCAGCATCACCTTGACTCCACGTATTTCATAGAGCCTTTTCTTCAGAAGTTCCTCTGTAACTTCGACTACCGCTATTTCAGCTTTCTCCGTAGCTTTTTTCTTCTTTTCGGCCATATTGTTTCCCTTCCAATCTTGATATCAAAAAATTTGACATCAAGATTTACTTCTTTTCCGTTTTCCCCTTCTTCGTCAGTTCCTCATACTTAAGCTGATATGCGATTAGCCGCGGTATGTATTCGGGTGGGGTACGCCGTCCGGCTTCCCAGTCCTCTATTGTGCGGACCGGGATACCGGTATGCTTTGAAAACTCTGATCTATTCTCACCGACGCTTTCACGAAGTTCTGTTATTCTTTCTGCTATGCTCATGATTTTTCACCTCCACGCATTGCTCCATTCATAATATATCACTTATCGACTCACTTCGCAATGCGTGAAGCATGAAAATCTGCATTTTTTCGTGGATAATCGGATCATATGCCTCTTTACTTTCTGTCCTTCATGAGCTGACAATATCCGAGTAACCGCTTGGAAAGTCTGCCATTATCCGCAGCAGAATCTATCTCTGCCTTGATAAGAGCTTCAAGCTTTTCTCTATCCATCTTTTCAAGCAGTGCCGGACCGTATTTCATCATCAGTCTGCTCATGACCTCAATACAGCGCTCGAAGGCAAGATTATCCTTGGGGTTATCATAATAATTGAATGTTGTCGTAGGTTCCACATATCTCCTCTCCTTCCCGCACTGTCGCTGTTATATTTCGGTGTATATGCCACCGATAGCATTTTGACAATAAATTCCATTACTCTTCGCTGTCCTCGTCGTCAGGTTCGTCATAAGACTCCTCATCTTCTTCAAATTCTTCGTCCCCTTCATACTCTCCGGAATCTTCCTCCGCAATGGGATCATCCGCGTCCGATTCATCATCATTTTCCATATCTTCCGGTTCGGTGTTTTCTACCGTCTCCTGCTTATTCTTCAATGACTGAGACTCGGCCGTTCCAGTTAGGCCCTCTGCTTCTGCCCTGATTGCTTCGATCACGTTCCTGCAATCTTCACACTCCATTGCTGCAGCAACGATCCTCTCCATTTCAGCATCCTCATAAAGCATGTAATCGGGAAGATGCTTCACAAAAAGTCCTCCGATCAAAAGTTTCAATGCCTTCTCGCGTTCTCTCTGACGCTTCTCGTCCTTCTTGATCTGCTCACGGAGCTTCTGCTCATATTTGGCTCTCTGCTCCTCAAGCCTTATGCGTTCCTTACTCTTACTGTTTTGTTCTTTTAACATGATAAGAATTCCTCCTTCACTTATGATAGATTTGTCTCGTCGCGCTTACGGCCGGGCGTATTATAATGCTCCGCCTTATAAGCATCGACCTGTTTCTGGTAATGATCCATTTTCCCATGTACTGATGCGCGTTCCCGCTTTGGTATCTTCTGCACGCTCTGATGGTTCTGTCTTGCAAGCTGCTCTGACTGCATCTGCCGTGCGGCAGCCTGTGCCTGTTCTTCCGCCTGCTTTTTTTGTTGCTCTGCCTCTGAATCCTTACCGGACATTGCCGGCTCTTCACCGCCTCCGCTACTGCTTTCACCGGAGCTGCCGTTTGAATTAACACAGAATTCGATCGCCTTTTTGATGTCCTTTAGGATCTCAATTTCATCCTTAAGCGATTGAAGTTCTTCATCCTTCAAAGCCTCCGTTATCTCATCCTTAAGAGCAGCGATCTTCTCATTCCATAATTCCCTTGCAACATCCATACTTCCATCGACAAGATAAGTATCAAGTTCGCGCTCTGCCTTATGATACTGGTTCAGTTCTCTACGATGAATCTTCTGGAATTCAGCCTTTTTACTCTTGAAAAATATCTTCTGCGACTCTTCAAATACAGGCTTATACTTCTCATAATTATCCAGAGACTTCAGGCGATCCTGATAGTCCTTTATCTTTACCCGCATATCCATGATGTCTTTTTCCTTTTCGGACAGTGCCGTCTCTTTCTGTGCAATCATTTCTTCCAGTTCATCCGGTGTTGAGATTTTGTTCTCCATAAGATAGTTGCAATCCTTATTCAGGCTCTTAAAGTTCTTCTCTTTCGCCTTTTGTGTCCCATGATCGTATGTAAGTGCAACTTTATCCCTATGCTCATAATACTTCATAACCATATCCGCAACGGTAGGCTCTTCAATCCGCCTGATCTCTTCGCGCATTTCCTTCATCCAGTCGGATATCTCACGGATGACGGATAAGATACGACGGATCGCATCATTGGTTTTCTTAACCCAGCGGTTCCAGCTTCCTTTCTCTGTGACAATACCCCTTGCTTCCATCCGGCGGACAGCACTGCCTTCATGCACCTGCGGAATCTCATCAATACCACGCTCGGCATTTGACCGATGATCTATACGACAGGACAGACCTTTCTCCTCAAATTTCGCATTGACCAGTTCCGCCCAGCGCTTACGCCAGTGTTCCAAAAGTGCGGGATCATTCCATCCGGTATTCGATACCGCCATGGTCTTATATTTCCCGTTTGCTTTACGGATCTTCTCACCGTCTTCATCAAGAACATACTCCTGATGTTGCTTATCTCCCCACTTGCCGCTCTCCAAAAACGGACGGATAGGAGAAGTGAGATGCCCGTGCGGATTCGGGATTCCGTACTTACCCTTATCAGGATCATGGATTGCCACATCAACGATCATCCCCCGTGATACCATCTCCTCACGGACAAATATATCCAGCAGCTCAATATTCTCTTCCATGGTGAGCTCGTTCTGTAGTGCGATATCAAAACTATAAGCCAACTGGGCATCCTTACGGTTCTCGTTACGCTCAACCTCTGTCCAAAGTGTCTGACGGTCATGGAGTCTCTCCGGCACATAGTCCGGCGCATAGATCATGGATGTGATCACTCCCTTTTTCCTGCTGTAGTCCTGAGTCTCTCCATAATATGCATCATACAATTTTTCACCTGAACGATACGCCGCAGCAGCTATCGCCGTATGTCCCGCAGTACGCTTGATATGACCGAGGCTGAAATGATATAGTGCCATTTTTATGTACTCCCCCTTTCCGAATGTACCGATGTGATCTGAGCCAGTATCTGATTCCTTACAACCGCATTCGCATTGAGGTTATCCATAAGCTGATAAAACTCCGGCTCTGTCATATCCTTTGTTTCCGGATAAAAATGCTCGATCACACCACCCTTGTTACATAATCTGTGAGTACGGGCAGCATACTCCGGATCATAGTCGGCGCGGTGACGGGACTTCTGATACTGTGCCCGCATCGTCAGTCTGGAGAGTCTGTGCCGTTCCTGATCCAGCTTCTCCTCTCCCTGCCGGTACTCCTGCTTTGCTTTTTCAATCTTTTCTGTTTCTTCCATTGATGAACTCCTTTCAAAAAATGAATGTTAACCTGGGGATAGCTGCCGCAGGCAGCGAAAGGGCGAAAGCCCTTTACCAGTGCGAAGCACCGAATGCTTATCCATGCCAGGTCTCGGATAAGCTGCTCCATGCAATGGCGCGGTTCATATTCACCCTCCGGGGTGAATATAGAAGTGCGCTATTACCTTACGGTAATAGATGGGCTCTGCTCGTTCGCCGATACCGCCTTTTCTGATCATGTGATGCATCTTCAACCCCTCCTTTTTATTTTCGTGCTACATCTCTTTTCAATACTCATTTCGTACTACGCGCATTTTTATAATAGTACGCTTTTCGTAATATGTCAATACGATAATTTTATTGTTTATCTAATTTTACGGATTGCGTATCGATTCACATCATGATATACTGTTTACGAAAGGCAGGTATCGATCATGGGATATGGACAGAATCTTAAGAATATACTTGATGAAAAGGGAATGACTGTAAAAGAACTCGCAAAAAAAGCCGGCATTGCACCGACTACTCTTTACTCTATTATTCAAAGGGATACCGCGATCAGATTTGATACTGCCCTTAAAATTTCAAACATCCTCAATATCCCGATCAACTCGATCTGCAAGGATAATCCATATGCACCGGGTGAAGCACTTCCAAAACTCCCGAAGGATAAAGAACGAATAATGATAAGTCTTCAAAAGAAAGCTTATTTTTCTGATCGCACATTGAAGATCATTGAAAAGTTTGATTATACGGATCTTCCCAAAGTAGATCAGCTTATTGCGGATTTCTTTGTCTTAAATGATACCGCACGAAGCGATCTGTTTGAATACATTAAGATCATGAAAAAAAATCACTCAGACCATGAACGCACGAGAATTCTGAGCAAAATCAAGTGACATCATGATTTTTTAATACATGGGGATATGAATAATATTCATCCCCTGTATCCAAACATATAGCCGCAAGTCTGCCTCCCGACATATACGCACCACAGTCAATCGCTATGTGGTTATTTTTCCGATAAATATATCCGGGCTTAGGATTATTGTTAATACACTGCGTAGGTGTATGACCGGTAATAACATATTTATCCAAATAGTAGCAGATATCATAGTCCGCCCTGTCCCAAACAAGTTCCTTAAGAGAATAATCCTCAATATCTTTTCCCGGATAGAAACCTCCAAGACCTGCATGTACCAGCAAAAAGTCCCTTCCGGCAACTTCTATCTCCTCATAGACCAGAAAATCTCTCAGATATCCAATCACTTCTTTCTGATCTTCGAGGCTCAGCTCCCTAAACTCATCCATTGTAGTTTTACCACCATTATGCTCCACCCATACCAGAAATCCATCCAGCATTTCGGGATCCAACTTTTTAAGGTTATCTGTCGTAACTTCCTGCATCAGAAATTTCAAGCTCTCCAGGGCCATAAGCTCATGATTTCCGACGAGACAGATCACATTTGGCATCACCATAAGTTGTCTCAGTGTTTTTATAGGATGAGACCCTCTATCCAGGATATCGCCAAGGACATAAAGTGTATCCGATTCCTTCAGGGATATCTTCTCAATCAGATCCATCAACATATCATATTCACCATGAATATCAGAAATCACATATGTTGCCATATCAATATCTCCATTATTAGACTTCATTCAGAACATCGTGCTCTATGCCAAAAATAGCATCCTCTGCAGTCAATTCTCCCTTAAGTACCCCAAACACAAACGGAGCAAGCTTATCAAGCAATTTCGGCTGATATGCCGTAATATAATCATTTGTTTCTAACTCCGCCGTCCTCCAAAACCTGTAATTCAACATAGTCGTAATAGATATATCATATCCGTCGTCTTCCGTCAGATACATACGCGGTGTGTAGAGTATCTGAGGATCGTACCATCTGTTGCCTCCATCGTTCAATTCCATAAAGACTCTCGCATTGATAAAATTTAATAGTCTGAGCAGTTCCTGTCTGTATTCACTTTTCCTGCATATATCCGCTCCCATTTGATTATAATACACTCGAGTTTCTGCAACTTTATCAAAAAACCATATACACCCTTCCGTAAACCCTCCCGGTGCATTCTCACACATGAATACGAATGTAAATCTTGTAACTCCCAAATCAATATCTTTCTTATAAGGAACGGAGAAACTCCTTAAATACTTTTCCATCCAGTACGCTGCACGTTTCGAGTCATTACCAAATCTTTTCTTCGGATAAGAATGGGTAAGTTCTACTGGAAAATGATTTACAGGTAATTTTTCTACAGTCAGATCAGTTCCCTTGCCGGAGTTATTCTCTTCATACTCTGCATCCTTAAGTTCATCTGCTTTCGGAATCCTGATATGATGCTTTTCAAGCAACTCCTCTACTGACAGAGTTTTCTTAAGCAGTGTATTCACTTCTATTTTTACCGTTGCCTTCTGCTTTCTACCATTTGCTATGTTTTCAAGAGAAAGATCTATCCACTCATTCTTACTGCAGGGGAGCTGAATGCCCATACTATCCGGTGCTTCATAAAGCATACCGTCATCACCGATGGCAGTCCCGGCAAAATAAAATAACTCCTCCCTATCTCGAGGAACCTCACACCTGTCATAAAACACATAATGCTCATCCAGTCCTTCAAACAGCTTATACAATTCCCAGATTTCATTGCTTGTGATTTCCTTTGGTCTACTATCATCATTAATCCTCATAACCTGTTACCTCCTTTTCCATAGCTTTCATACGGGTCTCCAACAGATTTATCATGTATGTTAATGCCTCTCTTATTTCAGTTTCTTTTCTCAGGCTTTTCCCTTTTCCTGGATGAAGATCCTTTATAAGCGGGATCACATGATCCTGATCTATGATTCCGTCACTGAATCCAGCCTCCAAGCGTTCACGTTTTACCCATTTTACAGGGTCAATCTGCAGAGTATTTTTCTCATGGCTCAATGCAAGCAAAGAATTTTCCATCCTGTTCCTTACATCTGCCCGGTCAAAATATTTTCCAAACCAGTTTTTATCAAACAGATGATAAAGCATGGGAGGTACTTCATCATATAACCTAACCCTTCCTATGCCATCTACCTCACAGTTGTATCTTGCCCTGTTCATTGCTCTGTCGGGAAGAAGGATGTAATTGCATCTAAGCTCCGCAAGTTCAAGGAATCGGTCAAGTAAGAGCACTAGTTCGTGCTTTGGAGGAAGGTAAGCATCCCTGTCCTCTGCAAGAAGCCTTAGATAATAATTGGCATCATTACTCAGTTCTTTACAGAATTTAATGCCATACTCTCTGTTAAGGCAATTTGCAACCCAACTGATCGGCGTCCAGGCACTCATAAGTGTATCTGCCCGAAGGTCTCCATTAAAATATAAGCAATCAAGATCATTCTGTTTCCTCCACTCATCGAATCGGGCTTTCCACTCTTCTGTACCATCCCACTTTGGTTTTGTCTCTCTGCCCTTCATCCAGTAAAGGCAGAAATTCTTAAGATGGTTGTCACTATAATCATTTCCAAGGTACTCTTTCATTATGTTTTTCATAACTGTTTTCTCCTTTTCTTTATGGTTGTATTTGTCCGCAACTAAAGAGGACTGCACCATCGCAATCCGTTTTCACAATTATTATGGAATCTGATATCTTCAAAATCTTGAAGTCTCACTATTTTCTATAACAGGTAAGCGACCATGAAAAGCCGAAATCATACCATAATCCGTAATTATTAAATATATTCGCAAATTCCGATTGCAGATATCCGGTAATCTCCGGAATTGATATGATCCCCGTTTCATCCAAAGCACATTCCCTGATAAATTCAGTTTTTGCATCTGCAACCATTTGCTCCCAAACCGGTTTTACATCCTCCATACTAAGAGATTCTGATATTTCCATATCAGCAAGGTATTCTTCATAGGTTCCGTATCTTTGATAGGCGGGCGTAAGTTTTTCTTCTCCATTCTCATACGCTTCTCCATTTACAAAATCCTGATATTCTTCCCATGTATCGAAAACCAGTGGATCCCACGCTGTATAGTCAGGGTTGTCAAATCTATCCTCCAGAATCTGTGCCAGAAACTCTTCAGGTGATGCCAGCTCATATTTCTCATACATATAATCCTCAAGGATTCCCGTATGAGCAAAAATGTAATCCCATGCATCAGGAGAAATATCCGATTTCTTTACACCTTCATAAGTATCATGACGAAGCACCATGTAAAGCGGTCCCTCATATACCATATCAAGGATATGCTCAGGATTTGAAAAGCTCTTCCATACCGGGTGACGATTTCCATAACTGTCTGTTTCATCCGTAATACCGGTTGTATAATCTTCCGGATTCTCACAAACAGTTATCTTAATATTCGGCAAACCGCAATATAGATCTCCCTTATTATTACAGCCCGGGAAATACGCCTTGCCGTCCGCCAGAATAGTCACATCCTGCCACAGCCCCCACTTCTGCAGAAATCTTATCAGCTCGATTACCATTTTTTCCATGCTGCACCTCCGATCAATTTTTATGCATCAAAAAAGAACTGCCTGCTATAGACAATTCTTTTCACGAATAATATGGAATTTCCGGAGTTCAAAATATTGAAGATGGCGATTTTTACAAAAGGTCTTTCTCCAACAACTGCAATCTTGTATCTTCGGAACTGATGTGGAGGATTCCGGTTCCTCCGTAGTTAACCCAGTCATCTATATTGGATTTAAGATCATCGATCAGAATGCTGTCCTTTCCTGTGCAGAAATTTTTCTTTTCTTCGCGATATACAATATTTACCTTCAGTTCCGGTGTCAATAAGCGGTGCGCCCATGCTATCTTATCTTCTCCGGCAGTCGTTATCCCTCTTTTGGGTTTAGGAATCCCCGTCAGGATCTCGCATTTATCTCCGTATCTTTCGTATAGTTCTCTGAAAAGTTCTACTGCCCCCGGCATAGGCTCCAATCTGTCATAAAAATGTGGTACCCCCCGGACCCTTTCCCACATCAGGTCGTCTTCTTCCTTAGAGCGATGTTCGCCTTGCTTAAGCGGCTTCAAACCGCAAAGTTCTGTTACGCCACCATCAAAATCTGCAAGAACGCCATCCATATCGAAGTATATTTTCCTTGCCATAGTGCACCTCCTCGAATAATAATTTTCGGTTACACTTATATTATGGAGTTATTCATCGTCAAAATATTGAGTTCAGCTTTCTAACAGACCAAATTTCTCTATTAAAAGTCTTTCAACTTTATATGCCTCATCTTTATCCTTTGTTTTTATCACGATTATGTGTGGATGATACCACCTCTTTTTATTATCATACAGCCACTTCTTTGCCTCTCCCGGTTTTGGATAATTCATAAATCTAACATCACTTCCATATGCATTTACTTTCATTGACCCGGACTTACCGGCAACGATTGCAAACAAAGAATCGGCATTATAGTTATCTCTCTCTGATTCAAAAAATTTTATATACGCAAAGTATTCTATTCCCTTATCACATAAAGACTCTTCAAATTGTCTTTTTTTCCCTCTTTTATATCTTTCCTGGTTCTGTTCAAGGAAAGTTCCAACCATCTCATATGGTAATCCATCAACCTCAAGTTGAGTCTTTACTGCTTCTAAACTGTATTTAGGATTCCAACCATTATCTAAATGCATATTTTTGAGTCATCCTTTTCATTTCAACCATAATTAGTGTTCTGATTTCCTCATCCATAATCTCCACCCTGCTTCCATACTGCATTGCCCAGTGTACGATCATTGTCGGGGAAGTCCGCACTTTTACAATATCATGCTGTGTTTCTCTGCCCTTATCATCCGTTCCGGTGACTTCATCCACCTTTTCATAATGATTTCCGAACCAGTCGTGGATAATGGTATAATCCGTATTTCTTATCTTGATCCTGATATCCTGCGGCTCATCGTAAGCCATATTTAGATGCTCTGACATATATTTTTCCGGATCCCAGGTCGCATTAAAGATCGGAAGTCCTGCGAAATCCGTGATTTCGACAGGAACTACCCTGCCTTCCTCGTCCAGTATCAGTTCCATATCCGACATCAGATCAACCCGGTAATGCCACACACGACGATCACCTTTTTTCAGTCCAATACAATAGTAATTGTCGTGATAAACCACCAGATGATACGGACTCAGCTCATGCACATATTCATCTGTCGGTACCAGTTCGTGTTCCGCATTATAGCGGTTAAACTTAAATCTCACTTGCCCCAAATTATTTACCGCATATTGCAATGTCTTCAGATTCTCCGCAAAACCGGCTTTTTCATCAGTTGTCCTCCCGGTAAATCTCCCATGTACCGCTTTGGGGCTGAACTTAAGGCCTTTGCCATCCCAGTATGGAGTCGCGTAATATTTGCCGGCCGTACCAATGATCTTGCCTATCAATCTCTCCTTCTCCTCCATGGACAACATGTCCGTAAAACTTACAAGTTGTATCAGACGGTCTGTTTCCTCATAAGTAAAAGGATGTACATAAGAAAGGCCATTAAGAACCGGAGCCGAGCCGGACTCGACCTTCTGCGAGCTACTCTTATTCTGTTTAATGTTTTTATTCAACTTATCTTCCGTATAGCCGTCGTACTTGATCCTGTAATCGCTGTCATTATCATCGCTGTACTCCCCCGGATTAAGCTCCAGCAGAATCTCAGCGATCGTTTTATTGAATGTATTATCCGATTCAACAGAAGTACTGTTACTATATTTTCCAATTCGGTACAGACGAAGCAGGTACTTTAAGTCTTCCTTAGATACACTGTGCTTCTCATCCGTAGTCTGCTTTAATATTTCCAATATCTGGAGAGTGCTTCTTTCATTGCTGTATCCTCCGAGATCTGATATGCCGCCTTCTAAGTACAACTGCTCAAGTGCATCTTTATTGGCTTTTTCATCCTTAAGAAGCCCTGCTATCTCTGACATTCTGCTAAGATTTCCATCCTCAGACGTGTCTGTTTCAGTCTCATCACTATGTTTCTCCCGCATGAGAGCATAAGACAGCACATTATCCGGTATTCCCCCGTCTTCATCTATTGAAATACGTGAAATAACACTGCTTTTAGTCTCGACCGATTTCCTCTTTTCAGTTTTCGGTCTCTCTGTAAGTCCCAGCGGATTCAGTTGAAGATCCAGTTCTTTTGATATCTCTCCATTTATATAATAGGTCGCATATGTCAGAAGTTTTCCATTTTCAGGGTCATAGTTCTTTATGGCAGATACAAAACCCTGCCATCCGGCTATATAAAGATCTTCTTCCAGTTCCATCCGAAAGGTATCTGACAAATCAAGTCTTCTTAACCTCTTCCAGCAGCACTCATGTATATAGCGGTCAAAGTTTCGGCAAATATCACCCCAAGCGTCGTTATTGCCGGCTTTGATATCACTTATCAGTACATCGATTTCCTGATCCGTTAAATAATTCATTTTAATTCTTCCTCATATTCATATCATCTGAAAGTGTCTCAGGGCATCCTCAATCGCCTTAACCTTCTTCTCCGGACACCCCGGCTGCTTACTGTCCGGTGACTTCGGCTTATTATAATTCTCCCGCTCAATGATCCCGTGCTTCTGCTTAACCTGCGCGATATTGAGATTAGTCACCCGATAACCATATTTTGCTTTTATCCAATCCCGTATGGCGTTATATGTTGCACCCTTCTTAAAACCATCCGTGTCCATATCCTCCAGACTGAATTCAACCCGCAATTTCTGTGACTTGACATCTCCCTTGGAAAGCAAACATACAGTCTCCACATGACTCGTCCACGGGAACTGGTCGACGGCAACGGCTCTTGTCATGCAGTAGCCGCTCTCCTGCAGGACTTCGAGGTCCCTGGCGAGGGATGTGGGCTTGCAGGACACATAGATCATGTACCGGACGCCGTAGCCGATTATCTTCTGGAGAGCCTTGGGATTGATGCCGTCGCGAGGGGGATCGAGGATGATGATGTCTGGCTTTTCTTCGATCTCGTCAAGGACCTTCAGGACATCACCCGCGATGAACTCGCAGTTATCGAGGTGATTGAGCCTGGCGTTTTCTCTGGCTGCCCTCACTGCCTCCTCCACAATCTCGACACCTATCACTTTGGTGGCAACAGGTGCCAAAAGCTGCGAGATCGTCCCCGTACCTGAATACAGATCGTAGATGACCCCGTCCTTCCTTATCTTCTTCTGATCGTAGAGACTCTTTATATAGCCGCGAACAGTCTGATAGAGGACCTCTGCGCTCAGCGAGTTGGTCTGGAAAAAAGAAAATGGTGTGATCCTGAATTTGAGTCCCAGAAGGTACTCATAGAAATAGTCCTGTCCATACAGAACTTCGGTTCCCTCATCGATGACCGCATCCGCAAGGGAGTCGTTTCTGGTGTGGAGTATACCTGTAATCTTACCCGTGAGATTAAGTGACAGGAGCATTTTGGTGTAGATTGAGAGATCGTGTTCCTCCTGAGTAGTCGTGACAAGGTCGATCAGGATCTCTCCCGTCCTGACAGCCTTTCGCACAAGCAGGTGCCGCAGGTAACCTTTCTGCTTCATTCTGTGGTAAAAAGAAATATCTCCGCGCTCGTACATCGGCGCAAAAAAATCCACAGTAGCGGATAGTATCGACCTGTAATCATCGTCGACTATACGGCATCCACTTACTGTGACTATATCGTAAAAGCTGCCTCTCTTGTGCATTCCAAGACAGAGGGAGCCTCCCATCACCTCGTCTCCGAAGGTGAATTCCATTTTATTTCTGTATGCAAACTTAACCGGGCTGGTCTTGATGCCCTCCCAGGTAAATCTGCAGGACTGCCTCTCGATGGCAGGCGCAAGAAGCGTTCTGACCTGCTGCTCTTTGAGTCCCAGTTCCTTTACATAGGGCATGGTGAGATAGCTGCATCCACCGCACTTTCCGAAGTGAATGCATGGACTCTCCACGGCATCTGCCGGCTCCTCGATGACCTCCAAAAGCCGTCCCTCCGCCCTGTCCTTGCGGACCTTCTGAATCTGTACAGATACCTTCTGATCGGGGAGGACGCCCTTGACGACGACCTTCCCCTCAGGAGTCTGTACAATTCCCTTATTGGGGAATTCAACTTTCTTTACGATTCCCTCGATAATATCTTTCTTTTTCACAATGTATCAGCTCTCTTTAATGAAATCTTCATCCTCGAAGTCGTCCTCGAAATCATCGAAGTCGTCATCATAATAATCGTCCTCAAAGGCAGGAGTCATGTAACGGTAAACGAGAAAAGAGATACATGCTACAGCTGATATAGACCCAAGCACAGCCAGAATCCAAAGGATCACGTTGCCAGGTTTCTTGGCATTAGCTGCCTCTCTCTTGTCAAGGAGATCATTGATTCGTGTCATCTCGATAAGATCTTCAATTTTTGATTCCATCTGTTAGCCCTCCATTTTTGAATTGATTAGTTCATTATATCATAAATTACTCTATTCTTTCTTAAGTTTGGCAATCGTGGCATACATTATTTTCTGCCCGTACTGTTCAAATCTTACAGTCACAACGTAGTCCTTCGGCCCCTGCTCAAGAGCTGTGACAACTCCCGCTCCCCACTTTACATGGGATACCCGGTCGCCCACTGTATAATCAGGCTTCTCTGTTTTCATTGGCATACCCTTGGAGAGCCCTTTAAGTGATCCCTTTGTATGCGTCGCCCCGACACCTGCGATGTAAGGCTTGTTGGGAACCGCCCTCTTCTCGGGTTTCTTTGGTTTGGAAGAAGCCTTTATACGGTATGTCCCGGCAAGAGAGGATCTGTCACTGCTGCCGGACACCCCGGCCTGCGCTCCTCTTTCTGTGCTGCGGTTACGGTTTAAGCCCTTTGCGTAGTTTGCCCTGATGCCGGAGTAGCCACTGTCGCTGTCGTCATCGTCGTCATCATAACCTGATGAGCGGTCTTTGTAAGTATCCTCGACTCCCTCGTATTCATCGAGGCTCTCGCCCCCGTCAAAAAGAAATGACGCCGAAGTTAAGGTCTCAGCCGTATCTAAAAGCTCATCCGGGATCTCTTTGGCAAATCTGCTGAGCATGTTGTACCGGGTCTCTCCCCTTACCATCCTGCGCTTTGCCGCTGTCAGGGTCAGATTTCTCTTGGCTCTCGTTATGCCGACATAAGCCAGTCTCCTCTCCTCCTCAACAGCCTCGGGGTCAGTGTCCTCGTTCTGGGTGGTCATATAGCTTGGGAAAACTCCCTCCTCCATTCCTGTCAGATACACATTTTCAAACTCAAGTCCCTTCGCTGAGTGAAGGGTCATGAGCAACACTTTCTCGTTGTCGTCGCCTATCCTGTCTATGTCCGCTACAAGAGCCACCTCCTCAAGGAATCCCGTGAGAGTAGGCTCCTGTGTCTCGTCGTCCTCCTCGTAGGCAGCCGCCTTGGATATGAGCTCGTCGACGTTCTGCACTCTGTCGTTGTCACCGCTATCGTCGTCCTCATCAATAGTCTTCAGGTACTGCAGGTATCCGATCACATCGATGACATCCTCAAGCAGCTCCTCAAGCGACATCTCTTTTGCCTTGGTCCGAAAGGCCCTTATCATCGTGACAAAATCCTTAAGCTTCGAAGTGCTCCTGCCTACGGCAACGATCTGATCCGCCTCGCATAGCGCGTCAAAAAAGCTTATCTGTCTCTCATTTGCATAGTTCTGGACGTGCTCTATGGTTGTAGCGCCGATACCTCGCTTGGGAACGTTTATGATCCTCTTTACCGCGATGTCGTCAGAACCTGAATCTATAGTTTTGAGGTAGGCCAGCAGGTCTTTGATCTCGCGCCTTGAGTAGAAGTTCGTGCCACCGACGATATCGTACGGGATCCCCTCGTAGACAAAACGCTCTTCAAGCACACGCGACTGCGCGTTTGTGCGATAGAGTATCGCGGTGTCGCTGTAGCTGAGCTTCCCCTGCCTGTGGAGACGCCCTATCTCGGATGCGACAAACTCTGCCTCATCAAGAGCCGTGTCGAACTGCTTAAGGCGAACCTTCCCGCCGTCCCTGATATCCGTCCAGAGCGCCTTGTCCTTGCGGCCGTAATTATTCCTTATGACAGCGTTTGCGGCATCGAGGATCTGCTGCGTCGAGCGGTAGTTCTGCTCGAGCTTTATGACCGTGCAGTTCTTGTAGACATTCTCAAAATCAAGGATATTCCTGATATTTGCGCCCCTGAACCTGTATATGCTCTGGTCGTCATCTCCGACCACACACAGGTTTTTGTATCTGTCCGCGAGCAGCCTTATAAACTCAAACTGAGCGTTGTTGGTGTCCTGGTACTCATCCACCATGATGTACTTAAATCTCTCCTGATAGTACTCAAGCACATCGCTGTTTTTCTGAAAGAGCTCCACGCACTTCATGATTAGATCGTCGAAATCGAAGGCATTGTTCTTTTTGAGCGCGCTCTGATACTCCGTGTAGGCCTTGGATATCCTGCTCTTTATGTAGTCATCGGCTGCTGCCCGGGCATACTCATCAGGCCCCACCAGATTGTCCTTGCACCTTGAAATCGTACCCTGTATCTGGCGGAGCTTTAGAGTGGTTGTCTCAAGCTGGAATCTCTTGCATATCTCTTTTAAAAGAGTCTTGGAATCGTCGGCGTCATATATCGTGAAGTTGGAGGTGTATCCAATCCTGTCCGCATACCTTCTGAGTATTCTTGTGCAGCTTGAATGGAAGGTAGAAACCCAGATGCTCTCCGCTCCGAAGCCCACAATCTTGTCAACCCTGTCCCTCATCTCGCCCGCAGCCTTGTTGGTAAAGGTGATGGCCATGATGTTCCAGGGATTAACCGAGCACTTATCGATCAGGTACGCGACCCTGTGAGTCAGAACCCTCGTCTTTCCGGAACCGGCACCTGCCAGTATCAGGACCGGCCCGTCTGTCTGAAACACAGCCTGCTT
This sequence comes from Butyrivibrio sp., assembly GCA_017470505.1. Taxonomy (GTDB): domain Bacteria; phylum Bacillota; class Clostridia; order Lachnospirales; family Lachnospiraceae; genus Butyrivibrio. The sequence goes on from JAFUYO010000036.1 coordinate 16,234, forward strand.
CTGCTGTGCATTTAAAGTATCGTAAATTCCCATTATATATTTCCCTTGGTCTTTTTCTTCTTTTCCCTGTCTGCCTTTTCCTTTCTCTTATCCGCATCCGTCTTCCTGCTCTCGGTTATGTTGTCGAGAATTTTCTCTATCAGAAGTTTTTTTACATAGACGTCGTAGGACAAAAGAGATATGAACGAAAAAACCTGCAGCTTCTTCCTCTCCTCATCATCTATATTCGCATCGAGGAATGTCTCCATCGACCTGTTGTACTTATCTTTCAGATCCTCGATACAGGGACCTAAAGCCTCAGTCTGAAGAGTGCACGCACTCTCATAGATGTCGCTTAGGTTAAATTCATCATCGCTTATCTTAAAGCGCTCCTTCAGCGGCCCTAAAAGCGTCTGAATGTCATTTATCGACAGGATATTCTTGTAGTAATAGATGAAAATAAGCAGGATCAGATGGTCCTTGCTGTACTTCTTGCGCACCGGCGGAGGCAGAAGGTCATTCTTGGCATAGTTGTTGATCATGGTCTTGGTCAGGATCTTGTCCGACTCGGGATAGCGGGTGGACTTCTTGAGCCTCTCGCCCATGAATGACGTGAGCTGATCCATATACAGATCTATGTTGGGAAGCTCATCGAGCGATATGTTATCAATCCTGCCAAGTGAAGCTATTATGCTGTTTATAAGGTCATCGTTGTCGATAGTCATATCTTAACCCTTCTTGGAGGCGAGCGCCTTTTTCCGCATCTCCAGCGCATTTGAAAGAGCTGCCTCTGAAACCTCGTTGTCTCCCAAGAGCCTTGCAAGTTCCCTTATGGACGCATCCTCATCAAGAGCATGTATGTCCGTGACGGTCCGCCCTTCGACAAGCCCCTTCTCGATCATGAAATGAGTATCTGCCATCGCTGCAATCTGAGGCAGATGTGTGATGCATATGATCTGATGAGACGCCGCTAATTCTCCGAGCTTTTCGGAGACCTTCCAGGCGGTCTTTCCGCTGATACCGGTGTCTATCTCATCAAAGATAAGGGTGCTGATGTCATCCTTGTCGGCAACTACTGTCTTTAGCGCAAGCATGATACGGGAGAGCTCACCGCCGCTGGCTATCTGATTAAGAGGTCGCAGCTCCTCTCCCGGATTTGTGGAGATCATAAACTCCACATCGTCATATCCGCTCTCACTTATCTTTTCTTCGTCCTCCCTGACGGCTATCTCAAACCTTACATCCAAAAAGTTCAGATCTACCAGGGCTTTCTTCAGCTTTTCGGCCAGCTCCAAAGCGCCGCGCTTTCTTATCCCGGATATCTTTTGGCAGGTCAAAAGAGCTTCTTTCCTTGTCCTGTCGTACTCGGATTTTAGTTTGCTCCTGTAGGCCGCGAGGTCATTCAAGGCATTCAGTCTCTCCTCTTTTTCTGAAAGAGCCTTACCGATAAGCTCGATGCTCTGACCGTACTTGTCCTTTAAATGGTTTATCAGATTGAGCCTCTCCTCAACCTCGTTAAACTCCTGAGCGTCAAACTCAAGTCCCGACATATATCCGCTCAGAGCGTGATTAAAATCAGATAAGAGATTGTCGATGTCGGAAATCTGTGCATGAAGATTTTCAAGCTCCGGGTCATAGGATAAAACCGATGACAGCTCTCTCACAGCGCGTCCTGTCATATCGGATGCGGACTCATTTCCTCCGCCTCCTGATAAGAGCTGCTCTGCCACGCCCACAGCCTCAGAGATTTTGCGGCTGTTGACCATTTTGCGGTAGCGCCCCTCAAGCTCCTCATCCTCTCCGCAAGTAACTGCAGCCGCTGTGATCTCGTCAGTCTCAAACTGCAAAAGTTCCTGCTCCCTCTTTCTCGAGTTCTCATCCATGTCAGTATCTTCGAGCTCTTTCTCAATACTCTTTAGCCTCCCGTAGGAGGTTCCCAGCACGTCAAAAAGGCCGCCCAGATCATCCATGCAGTAGCCGTCGAGTATCTCCTTATGCTTTTTCTTGTGAAGAAGCTCCTGATGGTCATTCTGACCATGAATGTTGATAAGGATATTTGAGATATCCTTGAGCTGTCTTGCTGTCACATTTTCTCCCGAGACCTTGGAGATGCTCCTTTTTGGCGATATCTTTCTCTGCAGAAGGAGCGTTCCGTCCTCCTCCAAGATAATATCCATTTCTTCAAGGAGTTCTTTCTGCAAAGGACTCAGTTGCCCAAAAACAAGCTCTACGAGAGCATATTCCTCGCCTGTCCTGATCAGCGAGGCATCGGCTTTTCCTCCCAGGGCAAGATTCACACTGCCGATGACGACGGACTTACCTGCACCCGTCTCACCGGTGAGAATGTTGAGTCCGTCAGTGAACTCAATCTCCTGCTCTTTTATAAGAGCAAGATTTTTTACATGCAAACTATATAACATACTTTCCTCTCACTTTTTTGTCAAAATGAGAACCCCACCAAAACAATTTCCTTTATCTTATTTCACCATTTCCTCGAACTCAAGGGCAACCCTTTGTGCCTCTTCAGTCGTCTTAATGGCGACAAATATAGTGTCGTCTCCTGCTATGCAACCTATGATTTCCGGGATTTCCAGCGCATCTATGGCTGTTGCCAGCGCCATGGCCATCCCTGAAACGGTCTTCAGGACAACAAGATTCTGCGCGACCTGTGCACTCACAAAACCTGCCCTCAGTACATTCACATACTTATCGTGCATGACCTCAGGGTCGGCAGTTGTGTAAACATATATCTGCCTGCCGTCTTCAATCACCTGCTTGGTCAGTTTCATTTGTCTGATATCCCTTGAAACAGTGGCCTGGGTGACCTCATACCCTGCATCCTTCAAAAGAGATGCGAGCTGCTCCTGCGTCTCAACCTCATGGTTGTTGATGATCTCGATGATCTTGTCGTGTCTGTTCTTCTTCAAGTCAAATCCCTTCTTTCGCTGGCGTTTTTATCTTTCGAACTTCTTGCTGATCACATCAAGAAAGCTCACACGATTTAATCTGAGAATCTTAGTTGTCTTCTTGGACATCCTGATCTCAATCCTGTCCCCCGTTTCCATCAGCTGAGTGCCTCCTCCGTCAAAACTCGCAACAGCCTGCTGTCTCTGCCCGTCGTGACCCGGCAGGATCTCAACCTCTATCCGTGTCCCCGGTGAAAAGACAAGGCTCCTCGAGTTAAGTGTATGCGGACAGATAGGTGTAAGCAGGATCATGTTTGCAAGGGGCTCTATGATAGGTCCCCCCGCCGACATATTGTACCCGGTGGAACCCGTGGGCGTTGCAACCACAAGTCCGTCCGCATAATAACTGCACAAAAACTGATCGTTGATGTATATATTATAACCTATAGTGGTTATACCCTGATATTTACTGACTGTGATGTCATTTAATGAGTAGTCCTTTTTCCCCTCAAGGGCTCCCCTGAGCATCATCCTGTCTTCTATCACATAATCGCCTGCAAGGATCCTTCCAAGCGCTTCATCAACGGAAGCTTCCTCGACCTCGGACAAAAAGCCCATGGTCCCGAGATTAACTCCGACAAGCGGGATGTCCTGGTAGGCGATGCTCCTTGCTGCCTGCAGCATCGTGCCGTCACCTCCAAGGACTATACACAGATCCGCATCCTCGGGGATTATGCTCAGATGCTTTCTTAAGACAAAGATATCGTCATCCGTGGTCTTGTCGGCCGCGATAACACATTCTTTCCCGCATTTGTCAAGATACTCGATTATGTGATTTGTGAGCCTGTAATCCCTGTCCTTGTTCTTGTTTGCAATGATGCAAAACTTATCCATATCCTCTGTTCCTTAATCTGTCAGCCAAGCTCTTTGTGGGCTCTTGCGACTGTATCCTCAATGAGCCTTATGTTATCATCAAGGCGGGATTCTCCTACGCCTCTCTCCGTGACATCTTTGAGGATCCTCTCCCCCTCAGCCTCTGTAAGCGCATCCGCACTCTCGTTCACAGCGCTGTCCTTCTCAATATAAATGAGGTACTCAATATTTCCCTCAGGTCCCTTGATGGGCGAGAAGTCAAGCCCAATGACTTTAAAGCCCGCAATATAGCAGTAGTCAAAGATCCTCTTCACAACTTCCAGGTGCACCTTCGCTTCTCTGACAACACCCTTCTTGCCGACCTTGTCCCTGCCGGCTTCAAACTGCGGTTTAATCAGACACACCATTCTTCCGCCGTCTGTCAGAAGCCTTCTTGCCGGAAGCAGTATCTTGGTAAGCGAGATAAAAGAAACATCACAGGAGGCAAAGTCCAGATCATTGTCGATGTCGCTGCGTACCATGTACCTGAAATTTGTCTTTTCCATGCAGACAACTCTCTTATCGCTCCTGAGCTTCCAGTCGAGCTGCCCGTGTCCGACATCGACGGAATAAACCAGTGACGCGCCGTTCTGCAGCATGCAGTCGGTGAATCCTCCTGTGGATGCACCGATGTCCATACATATCCTGCCCTCAAGGTCAAGATTAAATACGCTTACCGCTTTTTCAAGCTTCAGCCCACCTCTGCTCACGTAGGGAAGAGTCTCCCCTTTGACCTCAAGGCTCTTTATTTTGTCAGGCTCAAATACAGCTCCCGCCTTGTCCTCTCTCTGACCGTTCACAAAAACATTGCCGCTCATGATGAGGGCCTTGGCCTTCTCCCGGGAAGCTGCAAGTCCCCTCGAAAGCAAAAGGACGTCAAGCCTCTCCTTTTCTTTTGCCATATATACTACCTTTGTAATTCTCTGATTATTCTCTCAGCGACAGACTCAGCGTCCATCGACAGCTCTTTGAGGAGCTTGTCCACACTGCCGTGGGTCACGAACTGATCAGGTATTGCTATGCACAGAACAGAGCTCTTCAGCCTGAAGTCGTCCACGTACGCCCTGATCTTCTCGCCGAAGCCGCCCGATGCAACATTCTCTTCCATCGTAACAATGAGTTTGTGAGTCCTCGATGCCACATTCAGATAATCTGTGTCTATGGGTTTAACAAATCTCGCGTTTACAAGAGAGCACCTGTATCCGCGCAGCTTCAAAAGACGCCTTACTTCCTCAGCTATCCTGACCATGCTGCCAACTGCCATGAGGCAGATCTCACTCTCCTCGTATATTGGCTCGCACTTTCCAAGCTCAATCCCGGATCTGAAGCCTTCAAGGCCGTCATAGGCGTTGCCCCTCGGGTACCTTATGGCGCAGGGTCCGTCATGTGCTATGGCAAATTTAAGCATATCCGAGAGCTCCCACTTGTTCTTGGGCGCGCAGACAACCATGTTCGGCATCGACGACATATATGAGAGGTCGAAAATACCCTGGTGCGTCTCTCCGTCGCTCCCCACAAGTCCTGCCCTGTCGATGGCAAAAACCACCGGAAGCTTCTGAAGGCACACGTCCTCCATTATCTGGTCATAGGCTCTCTGAAGGAAAGATGAGTACACCGCAAATACCGGCTTGTAGCCTCCTATGGCAAGGCCCGCCGCAAATGTAACAGCGTGCTCCTCCGCAATCCCCGCGTCAACAAACCTGTCGGGATACATGTTCTTGAATCTCTTAAGGCCTGTCCCGTCAGCCATCGCAGCTGTTATGGCCACAACCTTCTCATCCCTGCCTCCAAGTTTGCACATGACAGTGGAAAAGATATCCTGGTAATTGGCAGTTGACCTGAGGTTCCTGGGAAGTCCGTTTTCCACAATGAAGGGCTCGGTTCCGTGGAACCTTGCAGGGTGCTTTTCTGCGGGCTCATACCCCTTGCCCTTCTTGGTAACCACATGGACCATCACAGCCTTCTTGACCTTCCTGGCCTCTTTTATGGCTGTTATGAGGCCCTGCGTGTCGTGCCCGTCAACGGGTCCTAAATATGTAATCCCAAGGTTTTCAAAAACCATTCCGGGAACAAAAAGCTGTTTAAAACTGTTCTTGGCTCTTCTGATGGAGGAAACAACCTTTGTGTTGCTGCGAAGCTGCGCATACACATCCTCCTTGAGGTTTAAGTACCCCTGGGCAGTCCTGACGTTGTTCAGGTACTTGCCCATTCCGCCAACGCTCTCAGAGATAGACATCTCGTTGTCGTTTAATATGATTATATAATTGGTCTCGAGCTTGGATGCGTTGTTCATCGCTTCGTACGCAAGCCCACCGGTCAGTGAGCCGTCGCCGATGACAGACACAACGGCATAGTCCTCACCTCCGAGGTCCCTGGCCTTGACCATTCCAAGCCCCGCTGAAAGAGATGTGGAGCTGTGACCTGTGTCGTAACAGTCCGCGTCTGACTCCGACCTCTTAGGGAAGCCGCTCATCCCGCCAAACTGGCGCAGATGATCAAAGCCCTCTTTTCTCCCCGTGAGGATCTTGTGGGTATAGGACTGATGTCCCACATCCCAGATGATCTTGTCCTTGGGAAGATCGAGGGATAAATGGAGCGCCATGGTGAGCTCAACGACTCCGAGGTTTGAGGCCAGATGCCCTCCCGTCAGAGATATCCTGTCTATCAAAAACTCCCTTATCTCTGCCGCAAGCTCTTTATAATCTGAAGGGGATATTTTCTTTATATCACCCGTTTTATTTATCTGATCAAGAAGCATGCTTTTCCACCGTTATCTTCATTTCTTTCTGTAGATCAGGTACTCAAATAAGCGTTTAAGGAATGAACTGTCGCCGTCAAACTCATCAAGGAGCGTTATCGCTTCCTGCGTAAGGCTGTAGACCTTTTCCTTTGCTTCGTCCATTCCGTAGAGGCTCACGTATGTGCTCTTCTCATTGCGGATATCAGAGCCTGTCGGCTTTCCGAGTTCGCTCATGTTCCCCTCGATGTCCAAAATGTCATCCTGTATCTGGAAAGCAATACCGATATCGGAGCCGATCTTTTCCATCTTTGATACTGCTCCAAAGTCAGCGCCTCCGAGCAGGGCTCCTATCATGAGACTGCTCTCTATGAGCGCTCCTGTCTTGTTCTCATCTATATATGAAAGAATTTCCTTTTCTTTGTCAGTATCCGGCTCATGCGAGTTCTCCGCGCAGATATCTGCGCACTGTCCGCCGACCATTCCGTAGATTCCGGCCTTTTTGGTAAGTATCCTAAGTGCAGCCAGATATCTGTCAGTGGTCTCCTCCCCGTCATAGGGCGAAAGCTTTTTGCCCTTTATCGCACCGAGAACGGCTGTCTCGTACGCAAGATTCAGAAGCCCGTCCCCTGCGAGGGTAGCCATTCCCGGTCCGTAAACCACATGTGTAGTCTTCCTGCCCCTCCTGTAGTCGTCGTTGTCCATTGCCGGGAGGTCGTCGTGCACCAGCGAATAGGTGTGTATCATCTCCATGGCAACCATAAAAGGATATACCGTAAAGGCATCCTCCCTGCTGCCAAAGAGCCCATATGACTCGTACATCATCACCGGTCTCAGGCGCTTGCCTCCTGCTAAAAGACTGTAGTTCATCGCCTCTATCACAGTCCTGGCGCAGCCCTTCTCCTCAGGAAGAAATTCCTTTTTAAGTATATCCTCAAAAAAATCTGCTTTTGCCTGCAGCTCTTGTTCAATATCAGAAAGTCCCATCGAAAGTAACCTCAAAATACTTAATCCTGGCTATTGGCAAACCTGGCCAAAACACCGTTTACAAAGGCAGGAGATCCGTCCTGTCCGAATTTCTTGGCAAGTTCGACCGCTTCATTGATGGCAACCCCTGCGGGAACCGTGTCATCATATCTGATCTCATAGACCGCAAGTCTTATGATTGCCAGATCAACCTTGGCAATCCTGGATGTGTTCCACCCTGTGGTCTTACTGTTTATGGCCTCGTCTATCTCGGTGAGCTTCTCTGCGATGTGCTCATATCTGTCCCTGACAAAGTCCGCATCCTTAGAGGAAAACTCAATGTCCGAGGTCTGGGCAAAGAGCTCTTCCTGCTCTGCCATATCCTCCATAGAATTAAATTCAACACGAAAGAGCAGCTTAAAAACCTGCTCCCGTAGTTCTGTTCTGTTCATAAACAATTCCTTTATGCCTCAGGCATTGTGATGCCTGCAATCCTGATATTGACGTCTGTGACATGAAGCCCTGTCATATTCTCAAGGGAAGCCTTGACACGGGTCTGTGCCTGCTGGCATGTAGCAGGTATGTTAAATCCATAGGACATCATAAGTGCAAGATCCACCTTGACCTCGCCTCCGCCCACGACCACCTTGGCACCCTTGGAAAGATTCTTGCGGCTCACCTTCTCCAATATGTCGCTCGTGAAGTTCCCGGCCATCGCTGAAACACCGTCCACCTCAAGAGCTGCTAAAGCTGCAATCCTTGCAACTACGTCATCCGCAATCTTAATTGTTCCTATCTCTGCTATCTCTTTTCCCATTTATCGCACCTCACTTACCTAATATCTTCATAATTATACCATATTTATTTACTCGAAAAAACCTCACAGCCAAAACATGATGGTTCTGGTGTCCTCAAAAGTCGTGTAGGAAATCTGTGATGTATCACCCTGCATATAATCAAAGACCTTGTGCTCTGTTATGAGCTGTTCAAAGAGCTCATCATACACCTCATCGGTTGCGCACTTTATAGTCACGTTGCCTGAGCCGTCCTTGTATCTTCTGTCGAAGAGTTCATCGACAAGGGTGAGCTCAGCCCGTGTGAAATACTCATCCTCTCTCACGTAAAAATTGTCCGTCAGGCTGCTGCATACAGGCATGTAGATCTCGTCGGAAATCCTGTGGGTTCTCTCGATCTCATCGGTAGTAACATTCAGATAGTCGTAATTTACATCGGGGAGCTTGCTCGCATCCGCGCTCTCTCCCGACACTGTCTGATATGAGGCATCGCCCCATGTCACGTCAAAGTAGTAATACGCGTTGTTGCACCTGACCAGATTCCAGGCGTGCCTCACTTCGCTGCTGTTCTTGGTGTTTACAAATCCCGTGACCAGGGTACTGGATATACCGAGCTTTCCCAGCAGGTACTGCGCCGCCTTGGCGTAGCCGTTGCACACGCTCCTGCCATCTAAGAATACCGAGCAGATATTCTGATTGTCGTTTGCGGACATGTCGTAATCCGTGTTCTCTATCAAATATTCATAGACATATCTGATGGCGTAGTAGTCATCGTCCGAAGATGGAGCCTTTGCAAGAGCCCTGTTCACAACCTCGTTTATCCTTCTCTTCCTGCTCTTCACCTCATCGCTGTCATAGATGTAGTTTCCCGTAAAAGATATCTTGGTGATGGTATCTCCGACCGAATAATTGGTGTAGTGATATCCGTCCACGTAAAAAATTTCCGGATGATCTGCCATGCAGTAGTCAAACACCAGCTCAATTGCCTCGTCGCTGGTTGTTGAGACGCATACATCCTCAGCCAGATTCTCCATTATAGTCAGGATCTCCACATATAATGTCTTTCCGGAATCCGTTAGCCTCTCATAGGCATACAGCCCCTCCTGCTGCCTCTTTTTGGCCTCCATCCCGTCATCGGTGATCCCGATATCCTCTCTCTTTTTCTTGTCGTCAGCATCGAGCCCGCTTCCCCCAAAGCCCTGATACCCCATGAAAAAATCCGCATCCGGCGCATGGAAATCAAAGCCCTCAAAAAGCGATGTCTCATCGTCCTTGGGCTCATCTGTACTCGAATACTCAGCGGCAGCCTCTTCTTCCTTGGTATCATCCACTACGATCGGCTCAAACAGATCGGCTGATGACACATCTTCAGTCTGTTCAATAACCACCTGGTCGTCGTACTCCATGGGATCGAGTATCCCGAGTGCCTTGAGATAATCCTCGAGGCTCTCGTACCTGCATCCTGTCAGGAGCGCCATAATGAGTATCAGCACCGCTGTAACAATCGCTGTTCTGGATTTCAAAAAAACTCCTCCAAAGGGGCCGTGTTATTACAATCAGTTCTTCTTGAACTCTGAAAGAACAAGCCCCTTGTTTCTCTCCATTGTCATACCGACACTCCACTCATTCACAAACAGAAGGAGCGGTCTGTCGTGCATATCCTTGATCTTCTTCATATCGGAAGTGCCGACAAGTGAAGACATATCCACGTCCTCGTTGTCTACCCATCTGATGTACTCATACGGAAGGGACTCAAGGATGATATCAACATTGTACTCGCTTTCAAGCCTGAACTTCAAGACATCAAACTGAAGTACGCCCACAACTCCTACTATGATCTCCTCAAGTCCTGTGTTGTACTCCTGGAATATCTGGATAGCGCCCTCTTGGGCGATCTGTGTGATGCCCTTTACAAACTGCTTTCTCTTCATGGTGTCCACCTGACGTACCCTCGCAAAATGCTCAGGTGCAAAGGTGGGGATTCCTTCGTAGGTCACGCTGTCCTTGGGCATGCAGACCGTATCTCCTATTGAAAAGATACCCGGGTCAAACACGCCCATTATGTCCCCGGCGTAGGCTTCGGAGAGGATTTTTCTCTCATCTGCCATCAGCTGCTGGGGCTGGGAGAGGCGCATGACCTTGCCGCTCTGCATATGCTTTACTTCCTTGTCGGCGTCGTACCTCCCGGAACATATCCTCATGAAGGCCACCCTGTCTCTGTGGGCCTTGTTCATGTTGGCCTGGATCTTGAAAACAAAGGCTGTAAAATCGTGCTCCAAAGGGTCTATGACCTCTCCCTCTGCCGACGACCTTCCCGTTGGCGGTGTCGCCATCTTGAGGAAGTGGTGCAAAAACAGCTCGACGCCGAAGTTCTGAAGTGCTGAGCCGAAAAATACCGGTGTCAGCTCTCCCTTTCTGACCTTTTCAAGGTCGTACTCAGCGCCCGCTCCGTCCAAAAGCTCGATCTCGGAGCTGAGCTTATCTAAAGCGTCCTGCCCGATTTCCGAGTCGAGCAGAGCCTTATCGTTCATTGTTATGATAGTCTCTTTTCCCTCTTTGGTTCCCTTCTGGGTCTCAGAGAAGGTGACTATATGAGCCTCACGCCTGTCGTAGATGCCCTTGAAATTCCTGCCCGATCCGATAGGCCAGTTCATGGGGCAGGTCGCGATTCCGAGGTTGTTCTCGATGTCATCCAAAAGATCGAAGGTGTCCATCGCATCCCTGTCCAACTTGTTGATAAAGGTAAAGATCGGGATATGGCTCATTGCGCAGACCTTGAAGAGCTTTCTGGTCTGTGCTTCAACGCCCTTACCGGCATCAATTACCATGACCGCCGAGTCCGCAGCCATCAGGGTTCTGTACGTATCCTCCGAGAAATCCTGGTGCCCCGGGGTGTCAAGGATGTTGATGCAGCATCCGTCAAAATTAAACTGAAGGACGGAGCTGGTTACAGAGATACCTCTCTGCTTCTCAATCTCCATCCAGTCAGATACCGCATGTCGTGCAGTTGCCTTGCCCTTGACAGAGCCGGCCATATTGATTGCCCCGCCGTACAGAAGAAACTTCTCCGTCAGAGTCGTCTTCCCCGCATCCGGGTGCGAAATAATGGCAAACGTACGCCTCTTATTAATTTCCTGTATCGTATCCTTACTATTGCTCATTTTGTTTTTCCCATTTCACAGTTCATATGAGTAAGGGCTGTGGAAATTTTCCACAGCCCGTATTATGTCAATAACCTCGCCAAGCGGAAGTCATGCTCTCGCTTCGCTCGCCATGACAAGCTTCACACTAGGCTCGAAAGGACCTCGCCAAGTGTTCAGCTTTGTGCACAATCCTTGATTGAGAAGCTTATTCTGCCCATCTTGTCCTTGCCAAGGCATACAACCCTTACTGTGTCACCGAGAGTGAGCACATCCTCAACACGGTCAATCCTCTCCTTGGAGATCTTGCTGATGTGTACCATTCCCTCTTTTCCGGGTGCAAACTCAACGAATGCTCCGAACTCCTTGATGCTCACAACCTTACCTGTGAAGATCTGTCCTTTCTCAAAGTCTGTAACGATGGTCTTGACCATATCAACAGCCTTTGCGATCGCATCCTTGTCCTCCCCGCAGACTGAAACCTTGCCGTCATCCGTGATGTCGATCTTGACACCTGTGCGTGCGATGATCTCATTGATCGTCTTGCCGCGCTGTCCGACAACATCTCCGATCTTCTCGGGATCAATCTGGATAAACTCAATCTTGGGAGCGTACCTGGACACTTCCTTGCGGGGCTCGGCAATCGCCTTGCTCATGCACTCATCCATGATGAAGAATCTGGCCTCGCGGCACTGTGCAATAGCTGTCTCAACGATAGGCTTTGTGAGACCGTGGATCTTGATATCCATCTGGATAGCTGTGATACCGTCTTTGGTGCCTGTTACCTTAAAGTCCATGTCTCCGAAGAAATCCTCAAGACCCTGGATATCTGTAAGTACGATGAAATCATCGTCTGTATCGCCTGTTACAAGACCGCATGAAATACCTGCAACCATCTTCTTGATCGGAACACCTGCTGCCATGAGTGACATGCAAGAAGCGCAGGTAGAAGCCATTGATGTTGATCCGTTTGACTCAAAGGTCTCCGATACTGCACGGATGGCGTAAGGGAACTCCTCAACGCTGGGAAGTACAGGAAGGAGTGCTCTCTCGGCAAGTGCGCCGTGACCGATCTCTCTTCTTCCGGGACCTCTTGAAACCTTCGTCTCACCTACTGAATATGCAGGGAAGTTGTACTGGTGTACATATCTCTTGTCTGCTGCAAAAGCGTCGAGTCCCTCAACCTTCTGAGCCTCTGAGAGAGGTGCAAGCGTTACAACGTCACAGATCTGTGTCTGTCCACGGGTGAACATTGCGCTTCCGTGTACTCTCGGAACTGTGTCAACCTCTGCTGAAAGAGGTCTGATCTGCTTGATGTCACGTCCGTCGGGTCTCTTGTGATCCTTTAAGATCATCTTGCGGACTGTCTTCTTCTCATACTGATAGATAGCCTCTCCGAGGATTGCAAGCCACTCCTCGTTATCAGCAAACTTCTCTGTGAGCCTGTCTGTGATCTGTGCTATATTGTTCTCCCTTGTCTGCTTGTCGTCTGTAAATACAGCCTTCTCCATCTCCTCGGGAGGAACAACCTCTTTGATTGCAGCAAAGAGCTCCTCAGGTACTGCGCAGCTGGTGTACTCATGCTTGGGCTTTCCAACCTCAGATACGATCCCCTTGAAGAACTCGATGATCTGAAGGTTTACGTCGTGTGCCTTGTAGATGGCTTCCTTCATCTTTTCCTCGGGTATCTCGTTGGCTCCGGCCTCGATCATGATGACCTTCTGTCCTACAGAAGCAACGGTGAGCTTTAAGTCTCCCTTGTTCCACTGTTCCTGAGTGGGGTTTACGATGAGTTCTCCGTCGATCATACCGATCTGTGTCATTGCGCAGGGACCATCAAAAGGAATATCTGAAATTGAAACAGATACAGAAGCGCCGAGCATTGCTACAAGCTCCGGACGCGCCTCGGGATCAACAGCCATTACCATTGTCTCGATCGTCACGTCGTTTCTGTAATCCTTGGGGAAAAGAGGACGCATAGGACGGTCAATTACTCTGCTGGTCAGTATAGCGTTCTCTGAGGGCTTACCCTCTCTCTTGTTGTATCCACCGGGGAATTTTCCGACTGCATAGAACTTCTCGCCGTACTCAACTGAAAGCGGGAAGAAATCAATTCCGTCTCTGGGCTTTGCTGAAGCTGTAGCCGTGCAGAGAACCGTCGTGTCTCCGTACTGCATGAATGCGCATCCGTTAGCCTGTTTTCCAACCTTGCCGATCTCAACCTTGAGAGTGCGGCCTGCAAGTTCCATTGTGTAAGTTTTTACCATTTTCTCTCCTTCTTAGCTCATCCGCGATCCCTCATCCGAAATAAAGTTTCGCTTCGGGGGCGTGTGCATTAAATAAAATTTTTTTCTTTTATAAACACCAAAAGACGGAATAGAGCTGACATGTGCCAGCCATATCCCGCCTTTTACAGTTTCAAAAATTACTTTCTCAGACCAAGGTCTGCTATAAGCTTACGATAGCTCTCGATATCCTTCTTCTTGAGGTATCCTAAAAGGCTTCTTCTCTGACCTACCATCTTGAGAAGTCCTCTTCTTGAGTGGTGATCCTTGGGGTTCTTCTGAAGGTGGTCGTTGAGCTCCTTGATCCTCTCTGTGAGGATAGCTACCTGAACCTCAGGTGAACCTGTGTCTCCCTCTTTTCTTGCAAACTTGCTGATAACTTCTGTTTTCTTTTCCTTTGTGATCATTTTCTTCTCCTTTTAAATCTGTGTTTCAAAATCCGCCTGTTACCAGGGCCCGGTTGGAGTTTCCGCCGCCGTAGTAAAGGTAAACTCTGTACCATCTGCGCCCGCATGACTGTTTTTCGGACGCCAGCCTACTTATGTTAGCACAGAACTCTTCTTCTGTAAAGGACTATTTATGTCTTCTTTATATCTTCCTGCATCCGGGCCTTTAACGCTTCTATGCTGTCAAACTTCATCTCCGGGCGCATGAACCTCGTCAGCTTAAGGCTCATAAACTTCCCGTAGACATCGCTGTCAAAGTCGTAGATATATGTCTCTGCGCCAACCCTCTCCCCGTCGGAGATAGTCGGTTTTCTCCCGATATTGGTCATACCCCTGTAGCTTTTGCCATCGAGAGTAACTATACTGCTGTAGACTCCGTAGGGCGGAAGGAGCTTGTTGTCGGGAGGAAGCAAATTCACTGTCGGAATGCCGATAGTGTGCCCGAGATGCCTTCCGTGCTCAATTATCCCCGAGATGCTGTAGTAGTCGCCAAGGAGTCTTTTGGCCATCTCCATGTTTCCGTCCGCGACTTCCCTTCTGACTCTAGACGAGCTGACTTCCTCTCCGTCAACCCTCACCTTGTCGATGAGCTCAAGGTCGTACCCAAGCTCCCTCGAGAGATTCCGCAAAAGAAAGCAGTCTCCCCTTCCCTTGTCGCCGAAGCTCACATCCACTCCCGCGGCAATATAGGAGGCTCTGAGTTTTCCCACCAGTATTTCCCGGACAAAGGTATCCGGGGGCGTCGCCGCGCTCTCCTTCGTGAGCGGAAATTCCAGCAGGTAGTCGATCCCCATCTCCTCAAAGGCCCTGCGCTTTTCATCCCTTGTGAAGAGCTGCGGTATCTTCCTGCCGGTGAAGAACTCCTCGGGTGATGGCTCAAACGTGAATACCACGCTCGCAAGAGAGTCCGCTTTTTCATTGGTAATAAGCGACAACAGCTTTTTATGACCGATGTGGATACCGTCAAACTTGCCCATAGCAACCGCGCATCTGCCATCTGTATTCAGTTCGCCGGGATCTGATAATATCTTCAAAACATCTCTCCAAATCTCAGAAAATGCACTGCCTGTCAGCTCTCGTAAAAAAACTTTTCGACGTCAAACACTCTGGTCCGTCCGTTGTATCTGTAGATACCGAAAAAAACTCCATCCTCTGAATAGACTCTCACCCTGTCGCCGCCCTTGTACATCTCACCTGAGTACTCCTCATCGGAAATACCTTCAGGGTCCTCACAAAATACGTTGTCAATCCTGAAGCTGTTGCCGTTTACAAGGAGCTTGTAAGCGCTGTCCTTGACCTTGATGGCATCGAGGTCCCTGAAGATGTACTCGGGTGATTCTATGATTTCAAAAATCGTTCCATCATCCCGCATCTGCTCGATCTCTTTGAGCGTATGCGCACTTTCAAGGTGAAATGCCCCGACGCTCGTCCTCGTCAGATGCTGCATGGCCGCCCCGCACCCGAGCCTTAGACCTATATCGTGGCACAGGGTCCTGATATATGTCCCCTTCGAGCACTTGACTTCCATGGTAAAAAGATGCTCCGAATCAAGCAAAGAATCGTCAAGGACAGAGATTGCTCCAATATGTACCTTCCTCGGCTCTCTCTCAATCTCTTTTCCCTCCCTTGCAAGCTCATAGAGCTTTTTGCCGTCCTTCTTAATGGCCGAAAACATGGGAGGTACCTGGTCATAGTCGCCGACAAAGGCCTGCACCGCGCCGTGAAGCTCATCTCTTGTGACGTTAACATCCTGCATATCAAGAACTTTTCCCGACATGTCCTGAGTGTCAGTCGTAACTCCAAGCCTGCAGACGCAGATGTACTCCTTGTCGTGGTCGGTCAGCATCTGCACGAGCTTCGTCCCCGTCCCAAGGCACACAACAAGGACTCCGACCGCATCGGGGTCAAGTGTCCCGGTGTGACCTATTTTTTTCTGGTGCAGGATCCCGCGAAGCTTTGCGACCACATCGTTCGATGTGTATCCCGCCTCTTTATATACATTAATCAGACCATTGTACTTATTAGCCATGCATTTCTCTCTTCAAAACGATCATTCAGAACACTTCTCTGAACAGTTATCAAAAAACAGATAAATGCAAAAAGTCACATTTATCTGTCTGTTCTTATCCCTCTAACTGTCTGTGAATATATTTCGTGATATTGTTGATGACATCGTGCTGTGTTCCGTTGACAATGCACCCTGCGGCTCTCACGTGTCCGCCGCCTCCGAGCATCTTGGCAACCTCTTCCACATTCACTATGCCGCTTGAGCGCAGAGAGACCTTGTACTCCAGGGGCGCTATCTCATACATGAATATGGCACATTCGACACCGACAGTCAAAAGCAGCTGATTGACAATGCCGTCGAGATCATTGCTCTCGGCGCCGTAGAACTCCATGTTCTGTCTCGATACCACTGAGACAATGCACTTTCCGTCCATCAGCATGATGCTCTCCAAAAGAGCTCTTCCGAGTATCTGGTTCTGGAGATATGTCTTTTCATAAAAGACGTGATCGATAAGTTTCCCAAAATCAAAGCCGTAGGAAATGAGCTCTGCCGCAACACGCAATGTCTTGGGCGAAGTGTTGTTGTACTTGAATACACCCGTATCCGTCACAATTCCCGTGTAGATGGCCTTGGCGATATCAAGGTCAATCCTGTCTTTGTCAAGCACATCATATACCAGCTCACAGGCGCTGCTGGCATCAGGTACGATATAGACCTCGTCACCCGTGCCAGTGTTTGATACATGATGGTCAATATTTACTGTTTTTTTGGCCGCGTCAAAAAACTTTTCAGCTTCGCCAATCCGATCCTTGGAGCAGTCCACAACTATAAACAGATCGTAGCTCTTTACATCCGTCTTAAACTCCGTATTAACTATGTCTGAACCCTCAATAAAAGTTAGCTCCGGCAAAACCTTTTCAAGGAATACATCCACCCTGACCTTTGGATAGTTCTTTTTGATGTAAAGGTACATAGCAAGTGACGATCCTGTTGCATCCCCGTCAGGCCTGACATGGGAGCTGATCCCTATGGTCTTTGCGCCGCCAATGAGCTGATCAATATTCATTCATCCTCCTGATTCGTAAATGAGGCATCGGCATCATCTATTTCTTCCCCTCTTGCCAGTCTCGCCTCATTGTCCCTGGCTGTCACTTCATCAATCTTTTTGGACATGTTGATCGCATATTCAATGGAATCGTCCATGATGAAACGAAGCTCAGGTGTATATCTCATGTTTAGTTCTTTTGCAAGGGTACTGCGTATGTAACCCGCAGCCGATCCAAGTCCCTCCTCGCATCTCTTTCTCTCCTCGTCATCCCCCATGACGCTGACCCACACCTTGCAGGTCTTGAGATCCGGTGCGACCTCCACATCCATAACGGAAGTGAAGGGGCTGATCCTGGGATCCTTGCTGTATCTGATGGCTTCTGAGATCACCTTCATGACCTCGCCATTGATTCTTCTGTTCTTGTTGCTGTTTTTACGCATAATGATTACCTCCGTAATAAACGCAGCGCTCCGCGAAGGTCTGCGGGAACAGGTAGTTACTCCCGAGGTACCTCTACCATCTCGTATGCCTCTACCAGGTCGCCCTCGTTTATCTGGTCAAAGCCGTCAAAGACAAGACCGCATTCGAAGCCTTCCTTGACCTCCTTGACATCGTCCTTGAATCTCTTCAGGGATGCAAGGTCGCCCTCGAAGATCTGTTCTTCGCCCCTTGTAATACGAACCTTGCAGTCTTTCTTGATGACACCGTCCCTGACAAAGGCACCTGCGATATTGCCGACCTTGGAGGCCTTGAATATCTGGCGGACCTCTGCGTGTCCGGTTATCCTCTCTTCATAGACAGGAGCAAGCATACCCTTCATGGCATACTCGATCTCCTCGATAGCCTGGTAGATTACCTTGTAGAGCTTGATCTCGACGCCCTCGTGCTCCGCCATTCCCTTTGCTGTGGCATCGGGGCGAACGTCAAATCCGATGATGATCGCATTTGAAGCAGCAGCCAGCGTCACGTCGGACTCGTTGATGGCACCTACGCCGCCGTGGATGACCTTGACTACAACCTCGTCGTTGGAGAGCTTAAGAAGGCTCTGCTTGAGTGCTTCTACGCTGCCCTGTACATCAGCCTTGATGATGATGTTGAGCTCCTGAAGCCTGCCCTCCTCGATCTTGGAGTACAGATCATCAAGAGACATCTTGGCTTTGGTCTCCTCAATAAGATCCTTCTTGTGCTGCTGAAGGTAGGTGTTCGCGTACTGCTTGGCCTCCTTGTCTGTCTCGTGGCCAAGGAATACCTCTCCGGCGTTTGGAACGTCCGAGAGTCCGAGTATCTCGACAGGCTGTGAAGGACGGGCTTCCTTAAGCTTGTTGCCCTTGTCGTCAACCATGGCCCTCACCTTACCTGAACTTGCACCGGCAGAGATGAAATCTCCGACGTGTAGTGTACCCTTCTGCACAAGCACGTTGGCAACAGGGCCTCTGCCCTTGTCGAGCCTTGCCTCAAGCACAAGGCCTCTCGCCTCCCTGTTGGGGTTGGCCTTGAGCTCTAAGATATCCGCTGTGAGGATGATCGTCTCCAAAAGGGTCTCAATTCCCTCTCCTGACTTGGCTGATACAGGTACAAACTCTGTTGTTCCGCCCCAGTCGGTGGATATGAGGCCGTACTCTGTCATCTCCTGTTTAACCTTGTCTATATTTGCATTTGGTTTATCAATCTTGTTGACTGCGACGATTATCTCAACCTCTGCTGCCTTTGCGTGATTGATAGCTTCAACAGTCTGAGGCATCACGCCGTCGTCGGCAGCTACAACCAGGACCGCAATATCCGTTGAATTGGCACCTCTCATACGCATTGCTGTGAATGCCTCATGACCGGGCGTATCAAGGAATGTGATCTTCTGGTCATTTACCGATACTGTATAAGCACCTATCCTCTGTGTGATTCCGCCGGCCTCTCTGTCAGTGACGCTCGTCTTACGGATGGCATCGAGAAGTGATGTCTTACCGTGGTCAACGTGACCCATTACGCAGACAACCGGAGGTCTCTTTTTGAGTGTCTCGGGTGCGTCCTCATCCTCTTTTAAGAGTTCCTCGATGATGTCAACGGGAACCTCCTTCTCGCAGATGATGTCGTACTCGATTGCAATATTCTCGGCTTCCTCGTAGGAAAGCTCTGTATTTACCGTAGATACCCGGCCTGCCATAAAGAGCTTTTTGATGATGACAGAAGGCTGCATCCTCATCTTCTCGGCGAGCTCCTTGATGGAAACCTTCTCCGGGATGGAGATTACCTTGATCTGCTCCTCGGGCTCTGCAGCTTTCTTGACCTCAGGCCTTATGAACCTGCCGACGCGCTTGCTTCTTGGCATCATCTCTTCCTGATCATAGGCGAGGTCCTTTTTGTTTCTCTTGTCCTTGTCCTGACTTCTTCTCCTGTCATCGTGACCTGAGCCGGGCTTTTCTGAATGAGCGTCAAACCCTCCGCGGCCGCCCTGACTCTTGTCAAACTTGCCGCCAGACCTGTTGTCGTTCTTGCCCTGGAACTTGCCGCCCTGGCCGTTTCTGTCGGGGCGCTCTGACGGATTTCTGTCTCCCCTGTTCTGGAATTGGGCGTTTCTGTCAGGCCTTGCACTGCCTCTGTTTTCTCTGTTGTCTCTGTTATTATCTCTGTTATTGTCCCTGTTCTCTCTCAGCTTAACATCAGCCTGTACAGCTGCAGGAGCCTTGGAAGGAGCGCTGCTCTGCGCCGGAGCCTGTGGCTGAACCGGAGCCTCCTTCCTGGGTGCCGGCTTTGGCGGCGTCACAGACTTTGGAACAGTCGTGTTGTAGCTGTCCAGCTGTGATGGTGCCGTCAAAGGCTTTATAGGATGATAGACGTTCTGCGACTGGGCAAAGGTTCCTCTCCTCTGGCCCTGACCGCCCTGGTTATTATTTCTGTTGTCGCGCCTTTGGCCGCCATTTCCCTGACCGCCCTGTGGCCTGTTCTGAGAATTGCCGGTGTTTGTGACAACAATGATCGTCTTCTTTTTCTTTGGCGCAAGAGGCTTTGAGCCATCCTGCCTCACCTGTCCTTTTCCCTCGGGAGCCTTTTCACTTTTCACAGCTGCCTTGCCTTCAGGTTTTGCCATGGCCATTTCTGTATCCTTCCTCGGTGCCTTTTTGGGCTCTTTATCTTCCTTTTCTTCTTTGGGCGAAGCTTCACTGCCAGAGGGTTTCTCCGACGCACCGAAATGCTTCCTCGCAATAAGCGCATCTGCGTCCTCGATAGAACTGTTTGAACGTTTTGCCTCTATCCCCTTTTCCTGCAAAAAAGCTATCAGCTCCTTTGACTCGCATCCTAGCTCTGTTGCAAGTTCGGATATTTTAATCTTTGCCATTAACATTTCCTCCGTCTGATTTTTCTACGGGTAAGT
Organism: Butyrivibrio sp.; assembly: GCA_017470505.1. Taxonomy (GTDB): domain Bacteria; phylum Bacillota; class Clostridia; order Lachnospirales; family Lachnospiraceae; genus Butyrivibrio. The sequence continues at coordinate 36,822 of JAFUYO010000036.1, forward strand.
TCTTCAAAAGCGCATCTGCCAGTCCCTTGTCTGTTATCGCCAGACTTGTCCGGACTTCCTTACCTATTGCGTGCCCGATGTCATCCTTGAGTCCAAAAATGACGATCGGAATATTATAATACTTACATTTATCAGAAAACTGCTTGGTGGTATTATCTGAGGCATCCTCGCTCACTATCACCAGTCGGGCAGTCCTTTTACGGATTGCTTCCATCACAGGAAGCTCGCCGCTCTTTAACTTGCCGGCTCTCTGACAGAGCCCCAAAAGTGAATATGTCTTATTCAGATCCAAAATATCAGATAAGCTCCTTTTCCATTCGCTCGTAAACGTCCTGTGGCAGCTTTGACTTAAGCGACCTCTCAAGGCCTTTGTTTTTGAGAGCTTTCTTCAGGCATTCAGCGCTCCTGCACATATAGGCGCCTCTCCCGTTAGCCTTGCCCGAAAGGTCTATCATGATCTCGCTATCAGGCGTCTTTATGACCCTTATAAGATCTTTCTTTTCCTTCATCTCGCCGCAGCCGACGCATTTTCTCATGGGAATTTTCTTTTGCATAAGCTGTTACTCTTTGTAAATTACTGCAAGCATACTAATTGCTCGCTGTAACTTTTATTCCTCATCAGTAATTTCTGTATCTGTATCGGCGATATCCTCAGAGTACTCCTCATCGTACTCGCCCTCTTCGTATTCCTCGTCGTACTCATCATCGTACTCGTCATCCATGTAGTCTTCCATACGGAATCCCGGAGTATCCTTGGCGTGAGTCTCGTCCTTGATATCGATCTTGTAGCCCGTAAGTCTGGCTGCAAGCCTCGCGTTCTGTCCCTCCTTGCCGATTGCAAGTGAGAGCTGGTAATCGGGAACTACTACCTTGGCGCTCTTCTCCTCAGGATCGGCGAACACCGCAACGATCTTGGCAGGTGAAAGAGCATTCTGTATAAGATTTCCGGGATTCTCATCCCAGTTGATGACATCTATCTTCTCTCCGCCGAGCTCGTCGACGATGAGGTTGACCCTGTTTCCGTTGACACCGACACATGCACCTACGGCATCGACGTTGGGGTCCCTGGAGTAAACAGCAATCTTGGTTCTTGACCCTGCCTCTCTTGCGATCGACTTGATCTCAACGGTTCCGTCCTGAATCTCTGCAACCTCCTGTTCAAATAGCTTCTTGACAAGATCGGGATGTGTGCGGGAAACAAGGATCCTCGGCCCCTTTGAGCCGTTGTTCTTTACCTCCAGAACATATACCCTGAGGCGCTGTGTAGGTCTGTAGACCTCAGTCCTCACCTGCTCGTTCTCGTTGAGAATGGCATCTGCGCGCCCTAAGTTGATGCTGATGTTCTTTCCGATAAATCTCTGAACTACGCCTGTTACAATGTCGTGCTCCTTCTCGAAGTACTCGTTGTAGATAGCGCCCCTCTCCTCCTCGCGGATTTTCTGGAGGATGACGTTCTTGGCGTTCTGGGTGGCAATACGTCCGAACTCCTTGGAATTTAAGGGAACACTGACGATATCTCCTATCTCAGCCTTTTTGCTGATCTTTTTGGCATCGTCCAGAGATATCTCGATCGCGGGATCCATTACGTCGTCCGCTGTCTCAACGACCTCTTTCTCCTGAAAGCACTTGAAATCACAGTTTTCCCTGTCGACTTCCACCCTGATGTTGTCGGTCTTGCCGAAGTTGTTCTTGCACGCTGTCAGAAGAGAAGTCTCAATAGCATCAAACAGTGAATCCTTGCTGATGTTCTTCTCCTTTTCCAAAAGCTCAAGGGCATCCATTAATTCTTTACTCATCGTAGTCTCCATTTCCGTCCGGATCAAAAATCCAGAGCAAGCTTAATAACTGAAATTTCTTTTCTTATAAAAACTTCGTCTTTGTCGTTTATAGTTACGGTAACCTCTGTGTCGCTAAAGCTTTTAAGGATACCGGAAAACTCCTTCACACCGTCCCTTGGCTTAAACAGCCTTAGCTCAACTTCGCTTCCAAGGCTGTTCTCAAAGTGCCTGTCCTTTTTCAGTTGCCTCCCGAGTCCCGGGCTGCTCACTTCCAGCGTGTATGCCTCATCGATGAAATCGTCCTCATCAAGGGCATCCGAGAGCGCATGATTCACATCAACACAGTCGTTGATGTTCACTCCGCCTTCCTTGTCAATATAGGCCCTGAGATACCACTCACCACCTTCCTTGACAAACTCAACGTCGTAGATGGACACACCGCATTTTTCCGCAATCGGCTCCAAAAGAGCCTCTGTCTTTTTTTCTATCTCGCTTTTTTTTGACATCAGATTGCCTCTCTTAAAACTATTCAGAAACAGTTACAGCGCAAATAGCGCTGCGCAACCGCACATAAAAATAGTGAGCTCCGAAAAGCTCACTTTCTAACCTGTCACTTTATGTACAATACCACAGGAATCAGCTTCCGTCAAGGGGATAATCACACAGTACCTTCAATCTGTATTAATTTTTTTGAAAAAAGTACTTGCATTCTTTTTTAATTTGTACTATGATAATCAAGTCGCGACAATACGACGGAAACAAATGCCTCGTTGGTCAAGCGGTTAAGACGCTGCCCTCTCACGGCAGAATCAGCGGTTCGATTCCGCTACGAGGTACTACCTGTTTTAGCAGCCCAACCCTAAGCCTGAAACATAAACGTTTCAGGTTATTTTTTTGCAATCGCGCTCGGCGCAAGAATGCTGCGAGCGACATTCTCATTATATTCCAAGGTCAGAAAAACTCCCGTGAATAATAAGGAACAATCAGACTCTCACCTGCATAAATGCAATCTGCATCCTCGAGGTGGTTGATTGACATAACCTCGGCTACGTACTCCTCTATGTTCCTGTAGTCATCGGTTATATATTCGCCGGCAATACTGCACAGGGTATCACCGCTGTGAACGGTTATCTGCCTGTAATACTTGTAGGAGACATCTCCTGTCTTTGCTTCAAGCATCAGAACAGCCCCAACAAAAATGAAGAGAAACAACAGTACCGCTGCCACAGCAAAAAGAATCAGCCTCTGGCGCGCAACTATTCTCTCTCTTCTCTTTTTGTTTTTGATAATAGCGATTTCTCTGTAGGTCATATATGCAGTGTCCATACCTTACCTCCCTGACAACATCCGTGAGATGATTATTTCTGATGATGAAATCATCTCACATAAGCTGTCCTATAAATGACACTTAATGCCCTCTTTCAAAATCTTTTTCAAAGTATTTGAATATCCGATCAGTTTTCTTTTTCTGTCACAAAGCATGCCACCAGGCCGTAGATGATGGTCGGTCTGATCCAGATCTCGGTGAGCAGATAGGTTGTATATTCATTTATGGGATTAAAATAAATGACAAAGTTGTACAAACCGGCGATGACCATGTCAATGATAAACATCGCCATCAGATTTCCTCTGGTGTAGCTCTTGTAGTCCTTGCGGGCGTAAAAGTAAGTCAGCATCAAAAGAAGCGTCACCGAAAGCGTAAGGCAGATCAGGTGTACTGCATAGTTTTCAAGAGGCGGCTGAAAGAGAATATCCCGAAGCAGCACTGTGATACCTATACATACAGAACTAAGGTAGTTGAAGTGCCTTGTGTCGAGCCGCCTGAAAAAATACATCACCATCATAACAATACAGGCAATATAGAACAGATTGAGCACAAGTTCGGGCCACGCCTCCGATAATCCGAAATGAGCTACCGCATAGAGCATGACGCCCACTGAAAAAACAGCACCTATCGCAGTAACTGCGATGTCAAAAATCCGGGACTTCTGAGTGAATCTTGTTTTCATAAAATGCACCTCGCCTTATTTGTAAAAACAGAAGAACACTTATTTCTTTGAATGACATGAAATGAGGTGCTCTTCTGTCTTTGTTTTTTAAACAGCCTTTATTACCTTCTTGGGGCACTTTGTTACACAAATGCCGCAGTGTGTACACTTCTCCTGATCGATCCTCGCCACGTTGTTCTCGACAGTGATAGCGCCGGACGGGCAGTTCTTTTCGCAGATGTGGCATGCTATGCAGCCGACCTTACAGTACTGATTGACAAATTTGCCCATATCCTGTGACATGCAGGATACGACCTCTTTTGCCTCGTAGGGAACAAGGTCAATAAGGTGTCTGGGGCAGATCTCGATACATTTGCCGCAGGCCTTGCACTCCTCCTTGTCCACTACTGCCACGCCGTTCACTACATGAATCGCATCAAACTGGCAGACAGATACGCAGCTGCCGCCGCCCAGGCACCCGAATGAGCAGGTCTTTGCTCCGCCTCCCGGAGCCTGAGTCATCAGTCTGCAATCTGAAACTCCGTTGTATTCATACTTGCTTGTCGCTTTTTCGCAGTCACCCTGACAGTGAACATATGCGACCATTTTCGCCGCTTCTCCTGCCTCAACTCCCATGATCTCGGAGATAGCCTTTGCTACAGGTGCTCCTCCGACGGGACACTGATTGACTGCCGCCTCACCCTTGGCAATTGCCGCCGCACATCCCGAGCATCCCGGGAATCCGCAGCCGCCGCAGTTGTTGCCGGGGAGGGCTTCCAAAATAGCCTGTTCTTTTTCATCTACATCAACATGCAGCTTCATGTCCGCAACGCCCAGGATCATGCCAATTATTATTCCGGCGCCGGCGACCACCAAAGTTGCAATGATTATTCCAGTGATCATATATAAATCTCCTTATTTCAATGCACTAAATCCGGTAAACGCTATTGCCATAAGTCCGGAGGTCAGAAGTACCATGGGCATTCCCTTGAATGGCGCAGGTATGTCGTTGTACTCCATCTTCTCACGGAGTCCCGCGAGGATAACGATTGCGATCGTAAATCCTACTGCCGTCGCAAAACCGCATACTGTACTCTCTAAGATTGAATATCCGTCAGTTACATTGTTGAGTGCAACACCCAAAACCGCACAGTTGGTTGTGATCAGGGGAAGGTAAACACCCAGAGCCTGATACAGTGAAACCACGTACTTTTTGAGTACCATCTCAACAAACTGAACCAGCATCGCAATAACAAGGATGAAAACGATGGTCTGGAGGTATGAAAGATCCAGAGGATTCAATATGAACTTATAGATGATGCTGCAGACCAGGGAAGCCATCGTGATTACGAAGATACATGCGGCTCCCATGCCCAGGGCCGTGTCAGTCTTCTTGGATACTCCAAGGAAAGGGCACAGACCAAGGAACTGGCTGAGTACTACGTTATTTACAAGTGAGGCCGTTATCATAAGGCCAATAAGACTTACTATTGTTTCTCCCATTACTTAGCCTCCTTTCCTGCTTCTTTATCTGCCATGATCTTGTCGGCAGCTGCCTCCTCTGCCGATGAGCAGCACCCGTTTCCGAACTTGGAGGTATCCTTTCCTTTGGCAGAAAGGTTACTCTTAACCTTGTTCATGATTGCAATGAGGAAGGCGAGTACGAAGAACGCGCCAGCCTGCTGTATGAAGATGCTGATGGGCTGATAGCCTGAGAGTAACGAGCCGACCACACCGGGAACAACCGTGCCCTCTCCTAGTATCTGTACATCAAAAGCAGTTCCTGCACCAATAAATTCCCTGACAAGACCGATGCAGGTGATCGCGCAGGTAAAGCCCAGGCCCATGCCGATACCGTCAAAGAACGAAGGCACGATGCCGTTTTTGCTTGCGTAGGCTTCCGCTCTTCCGAAGATGATACAGTTAACAACGATCAGAGGTATATACACTCCGAGTGCATTGTTAAGCGAAGGAAGATATGCCTGCATAAGGAGCTGTACCAGCGTAACGAATGAAGCTATAACTACGATGAAGGAAGGGATCCTGACTGTAGAGGGGATCGTCTTCCTGAGGGCTGCTATAACCGCGTTTGAAAGAGCGAGAACGAAGGTTGTAGCAAGTCCCATGCCGAGTCCGTTGATGGCTGATGAGGTTACCGCCAGCGTAGGACACATACCTATCATGAGAACAAGAGTAGGGTTTTCAGCAATGAGACCGTTGAAAAATCTCTCGGCAGGTGTATTTGCCTTAAAGCCTAATGCACCTTTTTTAACTTCTGAGCTCATCACTGTCCTCCTTTCAGTACATTTTCAAAATATGAGACCGCTGCATTTACACCGTTTGTCACCGCTCTTGATGTGATGGTGGCACCGGAGATAGCCTCTATCTGTGATGCGGGATCTGAGAGCTGTCCGCTCTTTGCCACGGTAAACTCTGTAGCTGCCTTGTCTGCAAACTGGGGAACGATGACCTTGTCAGCGTTCATTCCAAGTCCGGGAGTCTCGGCGATGCTGATGATGGAAATGCCGTTGATATTTCCTTCGTTCGTAATACCTACCGTGTAGGTGATGAAATCTCCGTATCCCTTTGACTTAACCTGTATTACGTACCCAAGGGTATTTCCCGATGAGTCCATGGCTTTCTTGACTGACTCTATCGAAACTCCCGCAAACTCAGATGATGCCGAGAGAGCGGCCGCCTCATCAAGAGCAGCGTCATCAAATGTATCTGCCAAAGCAAACACCGACTGATTGGCCTTGTCCTGCGCAAGCTTTTCCTGATAGGCGATAGGGTCCTTGGTTATCTGGTACACAACGCCCAGAAGAACGCCCGCCACAAGAGTTATCGTAAAGAGGATAAGAGCATTTTTTATCATTGTTTTTGTGTCGTTCATGCCTTCTTAACCTCCTTCCTTGCAGCTTTCTTGATACCGAAGGCTCTCGGGATCGTGAACTTCTCGATAAGCGGAACCAGAAGGTTTGTGATGATGATAGCGTATGACACGCCCTCTGCGTTGGCTCCGAATATTCTGAATATTCCCGTCAAAAGACCTAAGATCACGCCGTATATAACCTTGCCTTTTGGCGTTATCGGACATGTGACATAGTCAGTTGCCATGAAGAAGGCACCCAGCATAAGTCCGCCGCCTGCCAGGTGTGCGGAGATGTATGAGAAGTTAAGCCCATATCCTCCGAACAGCGCAACGAATACTACAAATGTGATGATATAGGTAAAAGGGATCACGTAGTCAATGATGCCTAAGATGAACAGGATCATCGCGCCTATCATGATGCAGAGCATTGAAGTCTCACCGATGGTACCGCCTGTCCTTCCGATTATCATATCCATCACGTTTACCTCAACACCGTTCTTTAAATTGGCAAGAGGTGTTGCACCGGTATATGTATCTGTTATGAAATTGGTCATGATCGCCGGGAAGGAGATCATGAGGAAACACCTGCCGCCGAGGGCGGGGTTCATGAAGTTCTGACCCAGTCCTCCGAATATCTGCTTCACCATGATGATCGCAAATATGCTGCCCAAAACCGGTATCCACCACGGCACTGTGGAGGGGAGGTTTAATGCCAGCAAAAGACCTGTCACTACTGCCGAGAAATCTCCGATGGTGATAGGTTTTTTCATGGCCTTCTCATAGCAAAACTCGGCCAGTACCGCAGTACCCACCGAAAGAACAACTGTAATAAGTGCATTCAGTCCAAAGTTATATATACCAAAACCTGTTGCAGGGAGCAGTGCAATTACAACCCACATCATGATATTGGATGTGGTCGTCTTGGATCTCACATGCGGATTGGATGACACTTTTCTCATATCACTCATTCAAATGTCCTCCTTATTTCTTTCTCTTGCCGAGCTGGATCTTTCTCATGCCCTTTATCAGCTGTGTCAGCTGACGCCTTGCAGGGCAGATAAAGCTGCAGCATCCGCACTCGCAACATTCCATTCCGTACATGGCAAGGAACGTCTTCTCATCGTTGTGTTCCACCGCATCTGCAAGATTCTTGGGAACAAGTCTCTCAGGGCAGACCTCAACACACCTCGCACAGTTGATGCAGGCTGAGGGCTCAAGCGCTGACACCTCATCACTTGACAGGCACGTCAGAGCCGATGCAGTCTTGGTCGTAGGAACGTCCAGATCAAATACTGCAAAGCCCATCATGGGACCGCCCGAGATGATCTTGGCTGGCTCAGACTTAAGTCCTGCATCCTCCAAAAGCTCGCGGTAATTGGTTCCGATCCTTACTTTATAGTTCTGAGGATTCTCGACAGCCTCACCGGTTATGGTAACTATCCTCTCCATGAGGGGTCTTCCCTCTTTTACAGCCCTGCATACCGCGCAGAGTGTATCCACGTTATCGACGATACATCCGGCATCCGCCGGGAGCATGGAGGAGTTGATCTCCCTTCCCGTGCAGGCATAGATAAGCATACGCTCAGCGCCCTCAGGATACTTGGTCTTGACGGCCTTTACGCTTATCTTGTCCTCATCTTTGGTTAATTCAGTGAATTTGGCGATCGCATCGGGCTTGTTGTCCTCAATTGCAAGAATGCCCCTTGCATTCGGGAAAATGCTGACTGCGATCTTGAGACCTTCCAAAAGAAGCTCCGGCTCTTCTATCATCCTCCTGTAGTCAGATGTGAGGTATGGCTCACACTCTGAACAGTTGGCTATAACATAGTCGATCCTGTCCGGCTCCTTTGGAGAAAACTTGACAGCGGTAGGGAATCCTGCACCGCCCATTCCAACTACGCCTGCGTTTCTGACTGCGTCGATCTTGTCCTGAGCAGTCATCTCCTCGTACGGCTTCATTGGTTTAAACTCTACTTCTTCATACTTTTCATCGTTCTCCACGATGATGCTGTTGCACATAGCCCCGGTAGCGAGGCGTCTCGGTTCGATTGCCTTGACAGTTCCCGAAACGGTTGCAAAAATTGGAGCGGATACAAATCCGCCGGCTTCTGCAATCATCTGGCCCGTGAGGACGTGGTCCCCAACCCGGACTACCGGCTTAGCAGGTGCGCCAATGTGCTGTGATACCGGATAAACCAGTTCACCCTTTGGCATAACGATTTTGATGGGCTTATCCTTGGAAAGCTCTTTGCCTTCGTAAGGATGAATACCACCAGTGAAAGTACCTCTTGCCATTTCCTACCCTTCCTCCGATTATTTAGATAATTGGTAACTCTACAGCGCAAAGAAACTGTACAGATACACATATTATAACTGATTTTGCTCAAAAAATTACGATTTATATCAACTTTTTTGGTTATTATTTTCACATGTGATATACTTGAGCAGTAAGAGTTTTTTGGAAAGAGAGAAAAATATGATCAGAGCAGACGATACATTTACCGGAATAGATGAAAAAGCATTGAAGATCCTCACCGATTTTGCCGGGTGCAAAAAGGAGGACCTGCTTTTTATCGACATTGAGACGACAGGGCTCTCAGCAAAAAGCGCTGATATCTATCTCATAGGGTGCGCTTGTTTTTCAGACGGCACCTGGCTGATAAACCAGTTCTTTGCGGAGTCACATGAAAACGAGGAGGAGATTCTCTCTGCGTTCTCGGATTTTTCGCGCCCTTTTGGCAAGGTCGTACACTTCAACGGAGACAAGTTTGACATTCCCTTCCTGCAGGCCAGGTACGAGCAGCACATGCTGTCAGACCCCTTTGCAGGCAAGGAGTCCATTGACCTCTACCGCCTGATACGCCCCTTCAAGACTCAGCTCGGACTCCCCGACTGCAAGCAAAAGACAATCGAGCTCTACCTCGGCATAAACAGGGAGGACAAATACAGCGGAGGAGGGCTGATCCCCGTCTATCAGGAGTTTTTGAAAACAGGCAACGAGAACCTTCTCATGCTGCTGCTCCTTCACAACTTCGATGACATAAGGGGCATGATGCAGCTGCTTCCCATGCTGTACTACGACGCCTTCTTCAATATGTTCAGAAATCTGCCCCAAATATCCGTCAGGACAGATGAAGCCATTGATGAGAGCGCATATATGGCTGAAGGCAGCGCTGAAAGTGATCTGGCGGGTCTTCCCTTGCGCGCTCTCAAGGTCCAGGCCAACAAGTACAAGGACTTCGACGGCACAAACAAAAAGGAAGTCTACATGAAGCTCTCGCTTCCATTCTCACTTCCTGCATCGCTTTCAGGCAACGAGAACGGATGCTTTTTCAAGACGGAAGGAAATGAGGCGACTCTCAGGGTTCCTCTGTATGAGACTGAGCTCAAGTACTTCTACTCAAATTACAAAGACTACTACTATCTTCCAAAAGAGGATATGGCAATCCACAAGTCTCTCGCAACCTTTGTTGACGCCTCTTTCCGTGAAAAGGCAAGCCCCGAGAACTGCTACACCAAAAAACAGGGACAGTACCTCATGGAGTGGGATCTTGTCTTTGCCCCCTTCTTTAAGCGCGACTACGGGGACAAGAGCTTCTTCTTTGACCTGAACGAGAACATGAAAAAGAGCCGCTTTGCAATGAGTCTCTACGCGTGCCATGTGATATCGCACGTCCTCGACCTTTGAACACTGCATGGCAGTTTTCCTGTAAAAAAAAGTCCGACTCGGCGGTCGGACTTTTTTTGCTTTATGCCTTGGGCTTTTCGTAGTAGAAAGAATTCTTTCTCACAAAACCGATTTCCTTATAGTTGATGATCTGCTCTGTGCTGCCGATGAAGAGGATTCCGCCGGGCTGAAGTGTCGCAAAGTACTTTCTGAAAATGTCGTCCTTGGCCTCCTCAGTGAAGTAGATCAGAACGTTTCTGCACACTATCAGGTGGCAGTCCTTCGGATAAGGATCACGGAGAAGGTCAGCCTGCTTGAAGGTTACTCTTGACTTGATCTCATCAGATACCTTCATCTTGCCGTCTGCAGTCTCTGTGAAGTATTTCTTTTTGAATTCCTCGGGAACTCCCGCAACTTCCTTTTTGTCATAGATGCCGGCCTTGGCCTTGGCAAGTACAACCGCGTCGAGGTCTGTCGCCATAACGCTTATCTGGTTGAGAGGAAGATGCTTTGAGAGCATCATAACGATAGTGTAGGGCTCGTCACCTGTTGAGCACGCAGCACTCCAGATCTTAAGGTTCTTGCCGAACTTGCTCATGAGCTCCGGAACCATCTCCTTGTCCATGAGCTGCCACTGCTCTTTATTTCTGAAGAACTCTGATACGTTAATTGTCAGATACGATACAAATGCATCAAGAGCCTCTCTGTCCTTCTTTATCAGATCAAGGAACCCGTCATAGCCCTTGACCTCATATTTACCGATAAGGGTGTCGATCCTTCTCTTCATCTGCTTCTCTTTGTAAGCATTGAGATCGATCTTAGTGAGGTCATAAACTCCCTTTTTAAACCACTCGTAATCAGCTGCCATAAAGCTATATTCCTCCTATGGGTTAATTTTTTGTCACTATACTAATTCTAGCTTAATAAAGATTGTATGTAAAATTAAATAATTCTTAAATAAAAAAACGTAAAAAGAGAGACGGAAAGGTTTCCGTCCCTCATGAATATACCGCTTAACTATGCATTCTCTTCGCTCTGCTCAGCGATAACCTTGTCGATATTTACAGATACAACATCGCCGTCATCAGCGGCAGGTGCCTCTTCCTGGACAGGAGCAAACATAGCCTTGATAGAAAGACTGATCTTCTTGTCCTCCTCGTTGAAGTCAACAATCTTGGCCTCAACCTCCTGACCTACCTTGAGAACGTCAGCAGGCTTCTCGATGTGCTCTCTGGCAATCTGAGATACGTGGAGAAGTGCGTCAATTCCCGGCTCAAGCTCAACAAAAGCACCGAAGTCTGTCATTCTTGCAACCTTGCCCTTCACAACATTGCCGACTGTATACTTCTCAGTTGCGTCCTTCCAGGGATTCTCATCCTCAAACTTCCTGGAGAGAGCAATCTTGCTGCCGTCGATGCTCTTAACGAGAACCTTGACTGTATCTCCGATCTTGAATACCTTCTTGGGGCTCTCAACTCTTCCCCAGCTCATCTCTGAGATGTGGAGGAGTCCGTCTGCTCCGCCGAGGTCAATGAATGCACCGAAATCTGTGACGTTCTTGACTACACCCTCTACAACGTCGCCGGCCTTGATCGTCTCAAAGAGCTTTCTGGCAGCTTCAGCCTTCTCAGCTGTCACAAGCATCCTTCTGTTTCCGATATATCTTCTTCTCTTGGGGTTGTATTCAGTTACAACAAACTGGATATCCTGATCCTGATACTTGGTAAGATCCTTCTCATAGCTGTCTGATACGAGTGATGCGGGAATGAATATCCTGACCTCATCAACAACTACTGTGAGTCCGCCCTCGAGTACCTGTACAACCTTGGCTGTAAGTACCTCTTTGTTGTTGAATGCCTCTTCAATCCTCTTGTTGCCTCTGTCGATTGCAAGTCTCTTGTATGAAAGAATGACCTGACCGTCTGCATCATTGGTCTTGAGGACCTTGACGTCCATAGTGTCGCCAACCTTAACGGCGGTTGTAAGGTCAATGCTATTGTCGTTCGAGTATTCGTTCTTGGTTAATACACCGTCGGACTTGTAACCAATGTTAAGGATTATCTCGTCAGGCTTAACGTCAATAACAGTTCCCTCTACTACCTCCCCTGTGTGAATTGTTTTGAACGATTCGTTAAGCATCTGTTCAAAAGTTTGTTCTGACATGTTTCTGAACCTCCTCAATAATGTTCTTTGGGGTTGAAGCCCCGGCGGTAATGCCCACCAGTTTCGCTGAAGACGGAATATTCATCTCCAGGTCCTCCGGTGTATGAATAAAATATGTATTCAAACAGCTCTCTTTGCATATTTCATACAGTTTTCTTGAATTGGAGCTGTTCTCGTCACCGATTACGATCATGGCATCTGCCCTCGCCGCAATTTCACGCGCTTCGGACTGCCTCTCATCAGTGGCGTTGCATATAGTATTCACAATATTAATATTGTAACCATAATTATTAAAGATTTCAATGGTTTCTTGAAATTTATTCTTGTTAAAAGTGGTCTGGGATACAACAGTGTAATTCAGTTCCCTGTTTTCGTTAAAATTTCGGGCTTCCTCAGGCGACTCCACTACGTATACCGGTCCGTCGGAATAGCTCACGATTCCCTCGACCTCGGGGTGAGTGCTGCTGCCCACAACTATGATGCTGTTGCCCTTTCTGCTCTCCTCCGAGACGATCTTGTGTATTCGCTTCACAAAGGGGCAGGTGGCATCAATTATATCAAGTCCTGTCGCCTTCAGATCCTCATAGACCTGTCTCGTAACACCGTGGGACCTGATGATCACGACGCCCTCTGATACGCCTTTAAGCTCAGAGACATCGCTTATGACCTTTACGCCCTTATCCTTTAAATCATTAACGACAATGTCATTGTGGATTATCGGACCGTATGTATAAATATTCGTCTTTTTTTCTTTTATCTTCTCATACACGGTCTCAACCGCCTTGGTGACGCCAAAGCAGAAGCCCGCGTGAGCGGCAAGTACAACTTCCATTTGTGCCTCTTTTTATACAGGAAAACAAAGATTAAGTTTCCATAGTGTTATCTTGAAAAAAGCTGAAGTATTCTCTCTTTTACATCCTCAACAGTCATATCCGAGGAGTCAAGGTAAACTGCGTCATCAGCCTGTCTGAGCGGGGATATCTCCCTGTGCATATCGCGGTCATCCCTCTCGATTATGTCCTTCTCGATCACATCGAGGTCGCACTCCTGTCCCTTCGCCGTGAGCTCATCATACCTTCTCTTCGCCCTCACCCCGGAGCTCGCAGTCAGATATATCTTGAGATCGGCACCTGGTAGTACGACCGTTCCGATATCCCTTCCGTCCATGACAACGTCTGTTGTCGCGGCAAGCTTCTGCTGCAGCTCCACAAGTTTTTTCCTCACGTCGCCGTTTACGGAGCTGGCTGATGCCATCTGCCCGACCTCCTCGGTGCGGATGAGGCCGTTTACATTCTCTCCGTTTAAAAAGACAACCTGCTCACCGTTTTCATGCCTGATGGTGATGTCCGCATCCGTGCAGGTCTTACTTATCTTCTCCGAATCCGATGGTTCAACATTATTCTTTATCATATAGAGCGCCATCGCCCTGTACATTGCACCTGTATCAACATAAATAAAGCCAAGTTCCTTTGCAACCATTCTTGCGATGGTGCTCTTTCCGGCGCCTGCCGGCCCGTCAATGGCTATGCTCTTGCTCATTTTGTATCTTCCTTCCTTAAACTATATTCGGCGATATCTTTTCACCCGCCTGCTGCGCACTCGCCGGCCAGATGTCCCGTGGACCAGGCTGCCTGAAGGTTAAAGCCCCCGGTCTCAGTGTCGATATCTATGACCTCGCCTGCAAAAAAGAGCCCCTTTATGATCTTTGACTCCATCGTGGACGGGTCGATTTCCTTAACGCTGACGCCTCCCCTTGTGATAATCGCCTCAGCAAAATCCCTTGTACCGGTGACCGTCATCGGAACGCTCTTAATCAGGGATACAAAGGAGAGCCTCTCCTGCCTTGTCACGTTGTTTACAGATTTTTCCGGATCGATACCTGAGAGCTTTATCATAACAGGTATGAGCCTCACCGGGAAAAGACCTCCAAGCGCGTTCTTAAACTGTTTGTTCGGGGCATCATCGAAGTCCCTCAGAATCCTCTTATCCAGCTGCTCCGGTGAAAGAGCAGGTTTGAGGTCAAGAAGGAGCCTTCCCTGCTTTCCCGCCTCGTAGTAGGAGCTTGCTGTCAGTATAAGCGGCCCGCTCACGCCAAAGTGCGTAAAGAGCATCTCGCCAAAGCCCTCATATACAGGCTTTATTCTCCCTTTGCCCTCCCTGTCGAAAAAGAGCTTAACGCTCACGTTTTTAAGTGACAGGCCCTGGAGATCAAAAACCCACTCATCAGTTGTGACAAGAGGAACCAGTGACGGGTACGCCTTCACCACGCTGTGTCCGAGATCCCTGGCAAACCTGTAGCCGTCTCCCGTAGAGCCGGTTGATGAGTATGAGAGTCCTCCCGTGCAGATGATGACGCTCTCAAACTCCTCTCTCGTCATCGGGTCGTTCCCGACAGAGTAAACGACCTCGCTGACTCTTCCCATCGACGCCTCAACGGAATGAACCTTTGCTCCGAACAGGATGTTTACACCTGCCTTTTTGAGTGCATTAAAAAGCGTCTTAATGATATCAGATGAGTGGTCGGATACGGGAAATACCCTCTCTCCCCTCTCAACCTTGAGCCTGCAGCCGTTGTTCTCAAAAAAATCCATGACAGCCCTGTTGTCAAAGCTGTAGACAGCGCTGTACAAAAATCTTGGATTTCTCCTGACGTGATCAAAATAATCCGCCACATCACAGGCATTTGTCACATTGCATCTGCCCTTGCCTGTTATGTATATTTTTTTTCCGGGCTTGTCATTCTTTTCAAAAACAGTGACGCTTCCTCCGCTCTTTGCAGCAGAAAGCGCCGCCATCATACCGGCTGCGCCGCAGCCGATCACTGCTACTTTTTTCATATCAGGTCTCTTCCTCCGGCTCTTTGGCGCCGCTACCCAGATGTATTGTAAGGTCGTCGGAGGCAAAATCTATCTCATCGTTCAGGTAGACCTGATAGTTGTTCCAGGTCTCCTCGAGCATCTTAAGTCCCGCTTTTACTTCGTTTGGATTTCTCATGCAAAGGGCGACAATAAGCGCATTTATGACTGACAAAGGAGCCACGAGTGAATCCACGATGGAAGCCATCTCGCTCCTTGCCAAAATGTTGCAGGACGAGTACAGATTCATGGGTGAATGTATGGAGTCCGTTATCGTGATGACCTTGGCATTTCTGTCGTTGGCAAACTCAAGGCACTTAAGCGTGCGCATCGAATACCTCGGGAAGCTGATGCCGATAATGCAGTCCCTGTCGCCTATCCGTATCATCTGCTCGAACATCTCGGAGACGCTTGTCGTCCTCAGAAGAACGTTGTTCCCTCTTATCATATTCAGATAAAAATGGAGAAAATCCGCGAGGGGCTCACAGCTTCGAAGTCCGACTATGTATACGCACCTCGCCTTCAGGATGATATCGACAGCTGTCTTAAAAGCAGCTACGTCGATACTGCTTATCGTATTTTCTATATTTGAAATATCAGACTTTAGAATAGCCCCGAGTATTTCTCCCTCGTTGCTCTTTCCGAAGCGTTTGCCCACCTTCTCGACTGAGCCGAACCTGTCTGAAACCCAAGTGGCAAGTGCCTTCTGAAACTCCGGATAGCCCTCATAGTCAAGGCTCATAGCAAATCTCACGACGGTGGATTCACTCACCCCGACCACCTTCCCAAGCTCTGCCGCAGTCATGAAAACCGCCTGCTCGTAGTGCTCGGTGATGTAGGACGCAATGTTCTTCTTGCCCTTGCTCATCCTGGAGTAGCCTTCATTTATTCTGGTTAAAACATCCAAATCCTGATCAAACTTCATATTATTACCGTCAACGGCTGAAAGCCATATACGCAGATTCAAGCATCTTCACCGATGAAGCCTCATCAAGATCGTAGTCACCCGTGACAGCCATGCAGCCTGCCCCGTGAATGAATATCCACATCTGCATAAAGAGATTCTGGGCATTTGCAGCGCCCTGCGAAGAGGCGCGGTTGATCTCCCTTACAACATTCTCAGAGTTTCCGTTAACGAGATCATACATGCTCTTTCCTTCAGTTCCCTCATGCGATATGAAAAGAAGTCTGAAAAGATGAGGGTATTTCTCGGCAAAGCCGATATATGCAAGCCCAAGGTCCACAAACGGAACGTCGTGTGTCTTCTTGTACTCGTCGTAGAACTCAAGGTAAAACTCGGCAGCCTTGTCATACAGGTCCTTCTTGAGCTCATCCATGTTCTCATAGATGCGGAAAATAGGCTGGGTGGAGCACCCTGCCGCCGCTGCGAGTTTCCTGGAAGTGATCGCCTCAAAGCCTTCCTTTTTGGTTATCTTGAACGCTGCATTAACTATTTCCTTCTGCGTTATAGTCGCTTTCCTTGCCATAGCATCCTCCCTGTACATATCACACAGATAATATAATTGCGTGCGTTATTATTTTACCTTGTGGCAAAAAAGGTGTCAAATTTTATCAATAATCCCGCCGCCAAGCACCGTGTCGCCGTCGTAAAAAACCGCGCTCTGTCCCGGGGTTATGGCTCTCTGCGGCTCATCAAACAAAACCCTTGCTCTGCCATCTCCAAGGATTGTTACATGGCAGGGCTTTTCGGGGTGTCTGTACCTTATCTTGGCAGAGCAGTCAAAATCGCCTTCCGGAATGTCACCCGTAATCCAGGAGAAGTCCCTGACAACGAACTCCCTGCTGAACAGGTCCTCATTATCAGCAAGTACAACTCTGTTACCTGCGGCATCTATTTTCTTAACGTAGAGCCTCTTCTCTGCGGGGATTCCAAGTCCTCTTCTCTGCCCTACCGTGTACCCGATTATGCCGCTGTGCTCACCCAGGACCTTTCCCTCAGGGTCGACAAAGTCGCCGTGGGGGTAATCCTTTTTCCTGTATCTTCTGATCATCCCGGCGTAGTCTCCGTCGGGGACAAAGCAGATGTCCTGACTCTCCTTTTTGTGGGAGGTAACAAAACCGTTCTCCTCGGCAATCCTGCGCGCATCAGCCTTGGTGATGTCTCCGAGAGGAAAGTAAGTGTGCCGCAGCTGCTCCTCTGTAAGATTATACAGCACATAGCTCTGATCCTTTGACAGATCAACGGCTTTTTTCAGATAGAGATGACCGTCATTCTCCTCAATTCTTGCGTAGTGGCCGGTCACTATGTTGTCGTACCCAAGCTCTTTCGCCTTCTCATAGAGGATGTCAAACTTGAGATACCTGTTGCAGAGAGTGCAGGGGTTCGGGGTCTCACCTCTCTCGTAGCTGCACACAAAGGGCTCTATCACCTTCTCCCTGAACTGGGACTCATAGTGGAAGATGTTGTAAGGGATCCCTATCCTCTCACAGACAGCCCGCGCATCCTGCGTGTCAGACAAAGAGCAGCAGGTGCCAAAGATGTCCTCTCCTATCATGTCATTTTCATACAGACGCATGGTGCAGCCCATGCAGTCAAAGCCGTTTTTTGCCATAATAAAAGCGGCGACGGAACTGTCAACGCCACCGCTCATGGCAATCAGAGCTTTCTTTTTGCCTTCATTTCGCATAGTATATCATCCATTTAATATCCTGATGATCTCCGGAAGGAGCTCATCGACCTTGTCGTTGTCAATCTGGCAGGTTCCCGCATTGGCATGTCCGCCTCCGCCGTACTCAAGGCACAGATCACCAATGTTGAAGTTTGAAGCCTTATTGATGATCGACTTTCCGATCATGACGGCAGTGTTCTGCTTTTTAAAGCCCCAGGCCACATGGACAGAAATCTCAGCCTCGGGATACATGGCGTAGATCATGAAACGGTTGCCGGCGTAGATAATATCGCCTGCTGCCTTCTGATCCACAACAACAACCTTGCCCTCCATATGTGATATATCCTTTAACTGCTGCTTGAAGAGCTCAGCCTGCTCCATGTAAAGATCAACTCTCTCCTTGACATCGGGGAGCTCCAGAACATCCTTGATGTTGTGGTTTACACAGTATCCGATGAGCTCCATCATAAGGTCGTAGTTGGAGATCCTGAAGTTGTGGAACCTTCCAAGTCCCGTCCTCGCATCCATGAGGAAGTTCATGAGAACCCAGTCCTTGGGATCAAGTATCTCCTCCTTGGTAAAGTCAGCTGAGTCGCCCTTGTCGACAGCTGTCATAATTTCATCGGAGATGCCGCCGAGATCGTACCCCGCCTCGATATAGTAGTTGTATACAACTCTTGCAGCCGACTTGGCATAGCCGTCGATATGCCAGTTGGTATTGTTCTTCATGTCAGCATTTCTGGTAAGCTCTGACTCGTGGTGGTCAAAGCACATATACACCCTTGAATCGTAGGGAAGGTTTGTGGTTATGTCGTTTCCTGAGAGTTCGATCTTGCCATCCTGAACATCCTTGGGATGAACAAATTTGATTTCCTCGATAAGGTCGCACTCCCTCAGGATCATTGCGCAAACCAAACCGTCAAAGTCACTTCTGGTTACAAGTCTCATTTTATCGCTCATAAGTCCCTCTCAAAATAAATTTTTGTACTAACATATAGTATATCACTGAACACGGCTTTTCAAAATAATAAAGTTAATTATTATTGTTTACTTCAGCACTTTATTGTGGTAAACTATCACGTGTTAAAAAAGTATAAAAAGGGGAAAATGCATATGACAACTGCACAAATTGGTATTGTTATCTCTATCTTTTTGTATCTGGCAATGATGCTCCTTGTGGGCTTTGTCAGTTCAAGAGAGACAAACGATGTAAAAGATTTTTACCTCGGAGGGCGAAAGCTCGGCCCGCTGGTTACCGCCATGAGCGCCGAGGCCTCCGACATGAGTTCCTACCTTCTGATGGGCGTCCCGGGACTTGCTTACCTGACCGGTATCGCAGATGCGGGCTGGACAGCTGCGGGACTGATCGCAGGAACTTACCTGAACTGGCTCTTCACGGCGAAGAGACTCAGAAACTACACTGAAAAGCTGGACGCAATTACCATTCCCGATTATTTCAAAAAGAGGTTTAAGGATGACAGCAACATAACCCTCTGCATAGGAGCAATCTTCATCCTTATCTTCTTCGTTCCGTACACGGCGTCGGGATTCTCTGCCTGCGGAAAGCTCTTTTCATCACTCTTTGGCATAAACTATCAGCTGGCAATGATAGTTTCGGCGGTCATTATCGTAGGCTACACTACGACAGGAGGGTTCCTCGCGGCATCCAAGACAGACTTTATCCAGTCGATAGTAATGACACTGGCTCTTTTATTTGTCCTTGGCTACGGCATAGTGACGGCCGGCGGACTTGGAGCGGTTATTGATAACGCAGGCGCTCTTCCAGGGTTCCTGAATATAAGCGCTACCTATGACAACGCTGCAAATGCTGCTGCGCCCTATGGGATATTCAACAAGATCACGATGTTCTGCTGGGGACTTGGATACTTCGGAATGCCACATATCCTCCTCAGATTCATGGCGACCAGGAAGGCGAGCGAACTCACCTTATCGAGGAGGATCGCCTCAGTGTGGGTTCTTGTATCCCTTGGCATCGCTGTATTCCTCGGAGTCGTAGGAAGGGCAATGACTCAGTCAGGGGTGCTCACAAGCCTTGTCGATCCTGCAAATCCCGGAAGCTCATCCACCGCCGAGACTCTGATCGTAGTGCTCGCGCAGCAGATAAGCGAAAACGGATTCTTCTTTGCGCTGATCGCGGGACTCGTCCTTGCGGGTATACTGGCATCTACCATGTCAACTGCGGACTCACAGCTTATCGCAGCTTCCTCCGCAGTATCCGAGAACATCGTACAGGAGACCATCGGAATCAAGCTCTCCGAGACAGCTGCCATGCTGACAGCAAGGGCGACACTCATAGCCGTTGCAATATTCGGAATACTCATTGCGTGGAATCCCAACAGCTCGGTATTCGGAATCGTCTCCTTTGCCTGGGCCGGTTTCGGAGCAGTGTTCGGTCCCATCATGATTCTCTCACTCTACTGGAAGCGCACAAACCGGGCAGGCGCCATCGCCGGCATGATCTCGGGAGGTCTCATGGTATTCATCTGGAAGTACCTCGTTCGCCCCATGGGCGGCGTGTGGGATCTGTATGAGCTGGCTCCCGCCTTCCTCGTAGCCATTATCGTCATCGTGGTTGTGAGCCTTCTCACCAGGGAGCCCGAAAAAGAGATCATCGACAAATTTGACCAGGTCGCCAAGATGAGCTGATCAATTTCCTATTGGATTAAAAAATCTGACTTCTGAATGTGATGTCTTATCAGAAGTCAGATTTTTTTGTTTTCCTCAAGTCTTATCCACTCGGAAAGTGACAGCGGCTCGTAGTCACTTCTCTTGCAGAAGCAGTTTATCAGGTTGCATGGAATGAAGCTCTCATGCTCCGAGTGGACCGGCGTAAAGGCGGTGTCCCTGACCTTGTCGTTCCACCTTTTTATCATGTATTCGTTCATCTCTTCCGCGCCGGCAAAGCCCCGCTCATCCATCCTGGTGTTGAGCGCCTCGTGGAAAAAATGGCAGTCTGCTATATAGTAGATCATCTTAAGTAGAGCCCTTCCCCGTCGTCGTGCAAAAGAGCCCCGGGGACGGAGTCAGCGGCTCTTGTGGCAAGACTGTCACATCTCTCGTTCTCGGGGTGGCCGTTGTGTCCCTTGACCCATATCCAGGTTATGTTGTGGGGCTTTGCTGCATTTAAAAGCCTCTTCCAGAGTTCCACGTTCTTTACCGGCTTTTTGCCGGCGGTCTTCCAGCCGTTCTTAAGCCAGTTGTCAAGCCAGCCCTCATTGAAGGCGTTTACGACATACTTGGAGTCTGAGTACATGTCAACATCGCAGGGGCGGTTCAGGTTCTCCAGCCCGATGATGGCGCCCATGAGCTCCATTCGGTTATTTGTGGTCTTGTCGTACCCTGCGCTTATCTCTTTTTCATGGACCTGCCCCCCGGCATCGACATAGCGCATCACAACACCATATCCGCCGGGTCCCTCAGGGTTTCCGCGCGCTGAACCGTCTGAAAAAATGCTTACCTTCATGTCTTCTCCCATTTTCCTTCTCTTGTGAAAGCATCAGCTTTTTTCTGTGCTTTCTCAACTACCCTAAGGTCGTAACCAAGTACTCCCAAAAGCTTTATTGCATTTCTCGTAGTGGCGGCGCCGATCCGTATCCTGTAGTCAAATTTAACATCGTCACCCGAGATGTCTCCCTCAAAGTGACAGACATCGAAGCAGTCATCCAAAAGAGCTGTGAGCTCAATATCGTGCGTCGCAGCAAAGCAGGTGACGTTCCTTGCTGAGAGCTCCCTTAGTATCTCCGTCGATGCCGCTATCCTCTCAACGGTATTGGTGCCGCGAAGGACCTCGTCGACAAAGCACAGAACTCTTCTGCCCTCCTCCCCCGCTGCGTCAAGTATCCTCTTAATAGACTTGATCTCAACCATGTAGTAGCTCTCGCCCATAAAGATGTCGTCGCGAAGAGCCATTGATGAGTACACCCTGTAAAAAGGCGCCCTGTAGGATGACGAAAGGCTCGTGTGTATGCTCTGTGAAAGACATGCATTTATGGCGCAGGTCTTAAGGAAGGTGGATTTTCCCGAGGCATTTGAGCCTGTAAGGAGAACTCCCCTTTTTGTAGTGATGTCGTTTGGAACCGCCGACTCAATAAGAGGATGGATCAGTTCTTTTGCGTCGTAACCTGATCCCGTAAATTCGGGCAGAGAGTATCTGCCGTCAAACGATGCGCGAAAGCATGCGACAGAGATTTCCGCCTCTATCCTTCCCGTGATCCTAAGAATATCGTCGAGCCTGTCCTTTTTTTGCATGATCTGACGGTACATCTGGTTGAACTTTATTATGTCGATGTGGGTCACCATCCTGACATAGTCCATGACAAGGTCCACGGGGTTTCCGCTTGAGTTCATCCCGGTGGGCGACAGGATTATGTCCGCCCCCGCCTTAAAAGACCCGAGCTCGGATGCCGCTTTCTTCAGCTCCTCCATGTCTTTGGCAAAAGCCGCCTCTCTTACTCCCGAAAAAGAGCCGACTCCCTTTATCACCCTCATTATGTAGCCGTAGGTCACAAGATACGGATCGATCTGCGCCTTTATCTGAAAGTACATGACGATCTGAGCGAGCATCAGCACGATCAGAGCCACAAATCCAAGAGCGAAATTAAAAAAGCATAAAAGGACAGAGAGCGCCATGAGAAGGAGCATCACAAAGTGCCTTGCGTTTGTGCTTATCCTGGCGCTGTCCAGAAAATCAAGATAGTCATATATTGAATACTTGCTGCTCTTACCTATATCCGCGTAGATGAGCTGCATCCTGAGCCTGAAGTCCCTGTTCTTCAAAAAGACCTGAACCTGCTCCTCAAAGAACGCAAAATCATCTTCCATCTCAGGGCACCTCAGCATATAGTAGAGGTACTCCTCGCCCGCAGCAGAGAGGCAGTAGTTCATCCTCTTGTAGACGCTGTCCATGTCAAGGTCGTTCCAGGTGATGTCGTCAATGTAAAAGCTCTCCGTGTGCTTTTTGAAATAGCCCGTGATATGGGACAGCTCCCCCTCTTTGTACTCTCTCTCAGGTGCCTTTCCGTAGTTGTTATTCAGTTTTTCCGTGAGCCTTTTTCTGGCATTTTGTCTGTCGCGCAGCCCCAATAAAAAAGCTGCGACTATGACCGCCAGAATAACGCCCAGAATTGTATATAGGTCCATTGTCAGGCGTATATCCTTTTACTTATTCTCATGGCCTCTTCGTATATCTTCGAAGGCTCCTCTCCGATAAAGAACTCCCCGTTCTCGTAGCGGATTATACCGCCTATCATGGTCAGCTTCACGTTGTCCTTGCTGCCGCTGTAGACGATGTTCTTAACTATATTGTTGACAGGCTGCATGTTTGGCCTGTCCATATCGAGCATTATTATGTCCGCCTTTTTGCCCGGTGCAAGTACGTCGCAGTCATAAAGCCCCATTGCGTGAGCTCCGTTTACGGTGGCCATCTTAAGGACCTCCGTTGCGGGAACGCTCTTTGCATTCATGTCCTTTAACTTGGCAAGTCCCGTCACAAGGAACATCTCCCTGAACATATCAAGGCAGTTGTTGCTGGCAGGACCGTCCGTCCCGATCGCGACCGGTATCCCCTTCTCAAGGTATTTGGCGATCGGTGCGATGCCGCTTGCAAGCTTGGTGTTGGAGCCGGGATTTGTCACAACATAAAGGCCTCTATTTTTCATGATCTTTCTGTCATTGTCGCTTGTCCAGACCATGTGATATCCGCCGCCTCCAAAGTCAAAGAGGCCAAGTGAGTCAAACAGTTCAACCGGCGTGCATCCGTACCTGTCCATGCACTCCCTTGTCTCTTTCTCAGTCTCCTGGATGTGAGCCCAGAAGGGCGCCTTGTACTTATGGACGAGCTTTGCGGTATCCTCCAACAGCTCCCTCGAGCAGGTGTACTCTGCGTGAAGCCCCAGGATAAATGAGTTGTAATCATCGATGCCGTTTATCTTGTTGTAGTAATCTTCCAACAGTTCCAGCGACTGGCTGAAGTTGTTCACGCAGCTGGTCTGCACGCACCTGAAGCCGCACTCCGCGAACGCTTTTGCGACCGAGTACGGCGTCAGGTACATCTCAAAAGCTGCTGTCATGCCGCTTGTGAGGTACTCCATGATAGATATCTTGGACAGGTGGCAGATGTCCTCGGCAGTCATCTTCGCCTCAATTGGGAATATCGCATTATTCAGCCACTCATCGAGAGGAAGGTCGTCGGCCTTTGACCTCATGAGTGTCATCGCAGAGTGGGTGTGGGCATTCTTAAAGCCGGGCATCAAGAGATTCCCCCTGCAGTCGATCTTCCTGTCCCACTCTATGTATCTGCCCTCTTTGGTCTGTGCAAATTCATCTGCCTCCGTGTCACTTCCGACAAACAGTATACTGTCACCCGTAACCCATATCTGACCGCAGAAGACGTCTTCATCATCTCTCATGGTTAAAATTCTTGCATTGTAAAAAAGTATATTCATATGTCAGAACCTCTTTATTGACTCTGAAACAAGTTTTGTGAAAAGCGGTGCCGCCTTGTCAGCCGCCTCCTGTACCTCCTCATGTGAGAGAGCCTCACCGTTTATCCCTGCTGCCAGATTGCTGATACAGGATACTCCGCACACCTTTATCCCCATGTGGTTGGCGGCGATTGCCTCGACAACCGTGCTCATGCCAACTGCCGATACTCCAAGTTTTCCAAGAAGGCTTATCTCAGCAGGCGACTCGAAGGACGGGCCGGTGAGCTGGCAGTAAACTCCCTCCTTGAGGTCGATATTATTTTCATGCGCGATGGTTCTTATTTCGTCGCACAGATCCTTTTGGTAGACACTGCTCATATCCGGGAATCTGGGCCCGAGCTCGTCAAAGTTTGCACCGATCAGAGGGTTGGGCGCAAAGATGGAGACGTGGTCAGTTATCAGCATCAGATCTCCCGCATTAAAGCCCTCTCCGAGTCCTCCTGCGGCATTTGTGAGGAAAAGAACTTTTGCTCCGAGAAGCCCCATAAGCCTTATGGGAAGTACGACATCACTGATGTCATATCCCTCGTAGAAGTGAACCCTTCCCTTCATGCAAACTATTTTTTTATCGCCGAGGCGCCCGAAGATAAACTTTCCGGCGTGTCCCGGAACAGTCGACACAGGAAATCCCGGGATGTCACTGTAGGAAACCTCTGTCTCCACATCTATGTTGTCAGCAAAAGCCCCAAGGCCGGAGCCCAGTATGAGGGCAACCTCCGGCTCAAAGTCAGTGACCTTCCTCACTGCCTCTTTACACTTTATAAGTTTTTCATAAGCTTCATTCTGCATGCAATCACCTCTCTAAATAAATGGTATGATGAGCGGGCCAAAAGTCCGACCCGGACTTTTGACCCTGACATCATTAGTATATCATAATTGAAATGGTGAGTGGCAGCAAGGTGCGCCTTGCCTGCTTAAATCAAACACCACCGGGCTTTCCCCTGGCGACCGGCTGCATCGTGCCCGTCAGGGCAAGGCTTAGCGCCTCCTTCATTCCGCCCTTCATAAATCTTGCTATGAACGGATTTGCAGATTCAATTCCGTCGGTTGCAAGGCTCTCTATGGCACTCTTTAACATATCCGTGCCCGGAGTCTCAAAGAACCTCACTTCTATTCCGGAAGGAGCTGATGAAATCTTTTCTGTTTCTGCAGCTGTATGCGGGCCGGTTTCCTGATTGTCCTCAAAGTACACATTCAGTATGCGAAGGCACGCCTCCTCGAGGAAATATATCTCATTTCGCAGAACCGCCCTGCCGTACTCATCCCTTGTAAGGCAGGACTTAACCGCCACCTTGTAGTTCTCGCCGTGCATGTTGATGTCGCTCACATATCTTTTGCCGCTAAAGCTGCACCTTAAGCGAAATATGTTCTCGCCCTCATATATGTCCATGAAAAAAGCTCTGTCGCTCTCAAGTCTGAAGCCGATGCTCCTGATGCCGTCAGTGAAGTTGTTGTGGACCACCTGCATCATTATGGGAAAGATACCGACTCCCGTTGTCTCAAGGTCATACTTTGAGTCTGATATTCTCTTTAGAAAAGCCTTTGACATAGTGTTTCCGATATTTCCAAAAGGAACAGGTCCTCTTCTTCCCTCAGCCAAAACTCCCGGCAAAAAGACTTCCGGAGGAAAAGCGCTTATCCTGCCGGGCCTTGCTGCCCTTCGCACGTGCCTTGTGCGCCGGGTACTTCCCGAAGTCATGGCTGAGCTTTTATCTCTCCAGCCGCCTCCTGTTATGGAAAGCATGCAGGTCTCACCCTTTCCCTCAGCCAGGACTATGGCGCGCCTTAGTCTTTCAGAGGCTTTACTCTCTTCGGGTAGTGGTTCATCTGATACCTTAAGCTCTTTCATGGCAGCCCTTACCTTAAGCGCCATGTTGCTCGTCTGGAATATCTCCCTGTTACCGGCGTTTGTGACAATTACCATATCGAGGTCAGGATAAACAAAGACGTTCTGCCCGAGCATGCCGTTGAAAGCATATGAGCCCTTCCTGTCGTCATTGATCCAGATCTGGTATCCGTAGTGAGGATTGTCCTCGCTGTCCGTGACGATCTGCCAGGCCGTCGACTCGACGATCCACTGCCTTGGGATTATCCTTTTTCCATTGTAAACGCCGTTATTCAGGTACATGACTCCGAGCTTTGCCATGTCCTCTGCTCTCATGAAAAGACCCCAGCCGCCCTTTGTTATGCTCTGAGGGCAGCTCTCCCAGAACACTCTCTTTATGCCCATGGGATCAAATATCCTCTCCCTGCAGAAGTCAAAGAGCGACTGCCCTGTTATCTCAGTAACGATTGCCGAGAGCATATAGGAATTCATGCTGTTGTATTCAAATCTTGTCCCCGGCTCAAATTTGACAGGTGACTCAAAAAAGCTCCTTCTCCAGTCGTTGCCGCTCACAGCGCCCGCCTCGTTGAACTCGACGCCGCTCGACATGTCGAGAAGATTTTTGACCGTGATGGGTCTTTTGAACATATTGAAGGTTCCCATCCTGGCTCCGAATATGTCGCTCAGCCTATCTTCAAGGGAGAGCTTTTTTTCGCTAACCAAAAGACCTATCGCCATACCTGTGATGCTCTTGCACATCGAGTAGGTGACATGCCACATATCCATGTCGTAGGGGTAAAAGGCGCACTCTGCTATCACCCTGCCGTGGCGCAGGGCAATAAACTTGTGGATGTGCGAATCCTTATCCTCAGAGAGCTCTTTTATCAGGTCAGCAAAAAAAGCAGAACTTACGCCCTGGGACTCGGGAGTTGTTCTCTCCAGAAACTCCTCATCCGGGTATGGGAGAGAATTAAAAGCCCTCTTCTGGGGCTCGTAGTCCACCTTGCTGATCTCGCCGGTCTGACGGCCTATCAGCTTAAGGAGAAGCTCTCCCACGTAAAGTTCTGCTCTTGGCATATATGTTCCTCCGTTTAGTGCGTGGCACTACTCGGTCTTCATCGCTCTCATGGAGTTAAGTATGGCGATCACCGCAACTCCCACATCCCCGAATACCGCAAGCCACATGGTCGTAAGTCCAAGGGCTCCGAGTACCAGGATAATGAGCTTGACCGCAAGTGCAAAGACAATGTTCTGTTTAACTATCGTAACTGTCTTTCTGGCGATCTTCATAACCTTTGAGATCTTGCGTATGTCGTCATCCATTATGACTATATCCGCAGCCTCGATGGCCGCGTCACTTCCAAGAGATCCCATGGCAATACCGACATCCGCCCTCATAAGGGTCGGAGCATCGTTGATACCGTCGCCCACAAAGACAACCTTATTCCCATTATCCTCTTCGGAAAGTATTTTTTCAACTGCCTCAACCTTGTCGGCAGGAAGAAGCTCTGCCTTCACATCATTGATCCCCACCTTGTCGGCGACGTGCTGTGCCACTTCCCTGTTGTCACCAGTGAGCATGACAGCTCTCTTTACGCCAAGGTCGTACAGGGCAGCAATTCCCTCTTTTACGCCCTCTTTTATGGAGTCAACGATCACGATGGCGCCTGCGTAGAAGCCGTCGTATGAGACATAGACAACTGTCCCCGCGCTCTCATCGACAAGCCCTATGGATGCGGGAACCTCTATGAGCCTCTCGTTGCCGACAAGGAGCTGTTTGCCTTCGAGAACAGTCTGTATGCCGTTACCCGCAACTTCTTTTACGTTCTTCTCATCGACATAGGAGGCGTCGGGGAGCTTCCCGCCGTTCTTTTGTCTGTAGCACTCGAGGATGGACCTCGCGATCGGGTGATTTGAATATAGCTCACCAAAGGCAGCAAGGGATAGAAGCTCGTCCTCATTTATATTGGACCGGCTTGACGGGATAATCTCGCCGACCTTGAACTCACCCTTTGTGACAGTTCCCGTCTTGTCAAAGACAACCGTATCAGCAAGTGCAACTGCCTCAAGGAAGTTGCTGCCCTTTACAAGGACTCCGATTTTGGATGAAGCGCCGATTCCGCCAAAGAATCCAAGGGGAACCGATATAACAAGCGCGCACGGGCATGATACGATCAGGAAGATGCACGCTCTCCTGATGCTGTCCGAAAAAGGAATCTGCAAAAGAAAAGGCGGGATCACAGCAAGAAGGAGAGCGCCTACAGTCACAACAGGAGTGTAGTATCTGGCAAACCTTGTTATGAAGTTCTCCATGGTGGACTTCTTGTTGCTGGCGTTCTCCACAAGCTCTAATATCCTTGCAACCGTGGAGTCCTCGTAGGCCTTGTCCACCCTTACCTTTAACAGCCCCTCTCCGTTTACGCATCCGCTTATAACCGCATCGCCCTTAGTTACGCGCCTCGGAACAGACTCACCAGTAAGAGCCGCCGTATCAACAAACGATTCTCCCTCTATAACGGTGCCATCAAGAGGTATCTTCTCTCCGGTCTTGACCATTATGATGTCGCCAATTGTGACCTCCTCGGGATCAACCTCCTCGCACTCTCCGCTTTCCCTGACAATATTGGCGTACTCGGGAGCGATGCTCATAAGGTCCGTTATGGACTGGCGCGACTTTGCGACAGCAACCGACTGGAACAGCTCTCCCACCTGGTAAAAGAGCATTACCGCCAGCGCCTCGGAGTACTCACCTATTCCAAAGGCTCCGAAGGTCGCGATCATCATGAGGAAGTTCTCATCGAAAACCTGACCGTGGCTGATGTTGATAGCCGCCTTTCTGATGACGTCATAACCGATAATGATATACGGAACCAGATAGATAAAAAATAGGGCAATCTTCGGAACATGCTCCAAAACTCCGGTCTTGTCCAGTATGAGAAGCACAACAAACATGCACAGCACTATGATTATCCTGTTTCTGACTTTCTTCTGCTTTTTTGTCATAAGCCTCCGGTCCTCCAAAGTCCCTGTATCATCCGGATGATTCTACGGATTGCTCCGCTTTGAATCCCTGTATCATCCGATTTCGCAGTCGGGTTCTACTTTTTTGCAGGCCTTTACGGCATCGTCAAAGACCTTGTCGAAGATTTCGTCCTCAGCTTCAAGTGTAAATTTCTGTGTCATGAAATTTACTCTCGCGCTTATGACTCCCTCAATCTTCTTTACTGCATCTTCCATCTTGGCTGCACAGTTTGCACAGTCCACCTCGCATTTAAATGACTTTTTCATATTCTATTGTCCGCCTTTCTTTATTCTTCTATATGATTTATGCCCTGATCTATTATGGTCCTGACATGGTCATCCGCCAGAAAATATATGACCTGCTTGCCCTCGCGGCGATTGCCTACAAGCTTACTCTGCTTCAGGATCCTCAGCTGGTGCGATATCGCCGACTGCGTCATATTGAGCGTATCCGCTATGTCACACACACACATTTCCTGCTCAAACAGTGCAAACAGAATCCTGATCCTCGTGGAATCCCCGAATACCTTGAACAGCTCCGCCAGGTCGTAGAGTTCATCGTCCCCCGGCATCTCTGTCCTCATCCTCAGTACGATCCCGTCATGTCTGTGCACCTCATCGCAGTGCTCCACATCACTTATCGCCATGGCACCTCCCTTCTGTCTGTATCCCGTGACCTGTATATAAGTAATTAATCCAAAATTAAACATATGAATAAATGTTCATGTGTTTAATATAATATAAGGGCTGACATCTGTCAACCCAACATGATATATTTTACCGTAAAATATCAGCCTTATCCGTACAAAGAAGATTACGATAACGCAGCTGAACAGATAAAAGTTATGGAAATGTCATTTTTATCCGTTCAAGAGAGAATTTGTACCCGCCCGCCTGGCTGACAACTGAATTGTAACTGCAAATATTATAAAAAAGTGGTTAGACCCCTTAGTTGGAATCTAACCATATAATCTTAACTAAATGACATTGCAACTGAATAGTAACAGTGGAAGCACTCAGGTATCTCTTTAATTCCGCGTGACATACAAAGTGCGGAGGATGGTCCCGTGTAGGAAAGCGTTTTCCCTTCTATGTCGGTCACTCTGCAGCCTGCCTCCTCTGCGATCAGCGCTGCCGCAGCGTAGTCCCAGATCTGGAGCCGAAGTTCAAAGTACAGCCCGCACCTTCCGATTGCGACGCAGCACATATCCCAGGCTGCCGTTCCCGAGCGGCGCAGATCAACGCAGAGAGGCAGGAGCTTTTTGGCAAGGTCAAAGGATCTGTCCCTCAGTTCCTCGTAATACGGCGAAGTTCCAAAGAGCGCAAGTGAGTCAGAAAGCGGCGCATCGGACGACTCTATCCTCTCGCCGTTCATGTATGCGCCCTGCCCCCTGACCGCGCTGAACATCATATCGTCATAGGGGTTGTACACCACTGCCATATATGGCCTCCCGTCCTGCAAAAGAGCTACCGATATGACAGATGGTCTGTAGCCATAGATAAAATTTGAGGTCCCGTCGATCGGGTCAATGACAAAGCACAGGCCGTCCTTCATCTTGGAGGAAAATTCGTCCTGCCCGTCCTCCTCGCCCAGAAACTCAGCGCCCGGAAAAGCCGCTGAGAGGCGCTCTATCAGATACCCCTGCACCTTTTCATCGGTCTCGGTGCAGAAGTTTGCATGTCCCGATTTCTCCATGACCTTTGGTCTCTCTGCCGTGAGTATTATGTTTCCGGCATCTCTTACAATTCCTATTATCTCATCAATCGTCATTATTTCTCCTTATCTCTATTCGTCACAATTCTATGATGTCTCCTTAGAATAATCCTTTCCTCCAGTCCTTCATGTGGTAGCGGATAAACGCAGTGACTCCGACAATCGTCCATGTAACTCCCGTTGCAACCCAGAGCCCCCACGATCCAAGGAAGGGAAGCGAACAGAAAAATGCAGGGAAGACAACTCTTCCAACCATCTCCGACACGCCTGATATAAGTGGGAACTTCGCATCGCCCGCTCCGTTGAGGATTCCCCTGCAGACATAGATGGTTCCAAGCGGCAGGTAGAAGGATGAGAGGATTCTCATCGCTGTTTTTCCGAAGTTGATGACCTCGGGCTCGTTCACAAAAATCCTCATGCAGAAGTCTCCAAAGAGCCACATGAGAGGTATCATCACAAGGGCGTAAAGAGCCATCATGCTCATTCCTACGCGGTACCCTTTCTTTACGCGGTCACCCTTCCTGGCGCCAAAGTTCTGACCGGTGAAGGTGGACATGGAATCACCGAGCGCCTTGAACTGCATATTGATTATATTCTCAATCTTGCTGGTTGCGGTAAACGCCGCCACAACAACCGCACCAAAGGAATTGATGACTCTCTGCAGCACTACGAAAGACAGGGCTATGAGCCCGCTCTGCAGAGCCATCGAACCTCCGAGTGTAAAGCATGTTTTTACGATATCCCTGTCAAAAGAAAAATCTTCTCTTGTAAATCTAAATACAGGGTTGCGCATGAAAGCGTAGCCTATGGATGCCACTGCGGACAGAGCCTGAGCCGTGACAGTCGCAACTGCGAGCCCCATAACCCCCATCCCGAGATATATTACAAAGGCAAGGTCCATGGCTATATTCAAAAAGCTCGATATTATCAGAAAGTACAGCGGTGTCTTCGAATCGCCCACTCCTCTCATAACGTATGAGATCGTATTGTAGAGAGCTGTTCCTATAAAGCCGATGCAGGTGACAGACATGTAGATAACGGCATCGTCCAGGATTTCCTCGGGAGTCCTCAGTGCGTAGACAAGTATGGGTCTTGCCAGAAGCGCCCCGAGGACCCCGACCAGGACAGATGTTCCGCCGACCATGAAAAAGGCGTTGGTGATCGTCTTTCTCACTCCTCTGTTATCGCCCGATCCAAAGAACTGCGATACCACGATGCCTATTCCCGTTGCCAGGCCGTTTCCCAGTGCAAAAAAGAGATTGGTGATGTGTCCTGTGCTTCCTACAGCAGCAAGTGCGTTTGCATCGATATATTTTCCTGCGATGATCGTGTCCACAATGTTGTAGAACTGCTGAAAAATATTTCCCAGCATCATAGGAAACATAAACGCGAAAATCAGTGGAAATACACTTCCCTTCGTCATGTCCCTGGTGGTTGATCCGGCGGGGGCTTTTTTTATATTTCCTGTCTTTACGCCGCTCCCTGTTGTGTCTCTGCTCATACCTGATATATTTGATTTTGGTGTCATCCGAATAATCATCTCTTTTTCTCTGAAGTTCCTTTATAAGTCTGCTTCAGTATAGTACAGGATTTAAACAAACGCTTATGCAATCATCGCTCATAAAGCGCCAAAATTATTAAATCTTGTCATTCATATCAGTATTGTCACAAAGTTCATATTTGTTATAAAATTATTTTACACAATTTCGTTATACATTACATTATTTTATGAGGAGTATTGACATGACAAGCGAAAGAAAGATCCATCTTCCTTATTCACTGACAACAACAGGGTGTTTCTCTGAAAAGATCCTCGAGCTTTTGCTAAATTCCCTAAGTGACAATGATCTGAAAACCATCCTTGGCCAGGTGCACCTCGGCCACCTCTCTATCGTCTGCCAGGGAAGCGACAACGTAAGGTTCATCCTGGAGCACCTGAGCAGCAATATCAGGGGGATGATGGAAAATCACATCTCTTCCATGGGGCTCTACACCCACACCGAGATTGCAAACAGCTGCGACAGGCTCCTTGCCTCCATACTCCTTATCATGAAAAAAGACGGCATAACCCTTCAGGATTCACCCGCCCTCAACGCTGTAATAGATGAGTTTACCCCGAGCATCGAGGAGTCCGAGATCAGGTCGAGGCAGTGGGATGCCCGCCAGGTAAATGCCGCAGTAAAAGAGTTCTGCGAGGTGATGGGAGCTCCTCTTCCCGACGCGATAAGCGAAGAGATTGAGGAAAAGGACGAGCTGTACGCATCTGGCTGCATCGAGGTTCAGGAGGTTGATCCTGACTTTGAGTGTACCTTTGACTACAACGACATCAAGGTCGGACTTGAGAGCGCGGATCCGGGATACCTCAGGATCAAACTCGTATCCTTCTTCTACAAGAACCTCGATCCTCTCATCCTCGATGTGATAAATAACGAGGCAGGGCTTGTGGCACTGACAGCCATAACGCCAAAGCTCTCCCCAGATGTAAAAGAGATCCTCTTCTCCCGCCTCTCTCCCGAAGCTGCAGCCGCAATCGAGGAGCGCATTTCAAGCGGCAACACGGGAGATCATGTCATCGGCGCAAACTCCGTACTCATGGCGATAGGCAAGGCCGAGCAGGACAGGCAGCTCTTCACAGGCGCCCTCGGCAGCATAATCCACCTGTTCCTCGGAACAGCGACCTGCGACTACGCACTGAGCGTCGCCAAGGCAAGGCTCAACATAATCCAGACCATCTGATAGCTTAACCGCTGTGATAATCCAAGGAACTGTAGCGAATTAACTTACTCATCTTGCTTGCCTTCTTTACCTATATCAGCATCAGAAAGCCTCAACAAATGATTTTAATATAATAAAACAGAAGTACACCGATTTCTCTAAAGTTAGAAATGAGGTGTACTTCTTTTATGTGTATCACATCTTCATCAGATCGAAGAGACTTATCTGGTTGGAGTCGGGTATGTCACCCAAAAGCCCCATCTCTGCCATCTTGTCGATAACTGTCTGTGGGCACTTGGTCCTCTGGCGGAAATCATCCTTTGAGAGGAACGGTCCGTCCTTGGCAGCTTCAACTATCTGGTCTGCAGCCTTTTCACCCATGCCGTCGATACTGGTAAGCGATGGCATTATCTTGTCGCCGATCACCTGGAAGTCGCGGCTCTTTACCTTGAAGATATCGATCGGGACAAATTCTATTCCCCTCTCATACATCTCCTCAACAAGTCTCATATCGCCGTACTCAGCCAGCTGGGCGTTTGTGAGCTCTTCCTTTTTGCTGTTGTACTCGTGCATGACAGCGTGAAGGTGGTTCTCGCCCTGACACATGTGCTCGTAGTTGAAGGCCTTGGCTCTTATGGAGAACCAGGCTGCATAGAAGGCCTGCGGAACATATACCTTGAAGTACGCAATCCTCCACGCCATCATTACATAAGCTGCGGCGTGTGCCTTGGGGAACATGTAGGCGATTTTCTCGCAGGACCAGATGTACCAGTCGGGCACACCGTGTTCCTTCATATCCTGCTTCCACTCATCCCAGTTGCCCTCCTTGTGCTTGGCGACCTTACCCTTTCTGACAGACTCCATGATCTTGAAGGACTTCGAAGGGTCCAGGCCCTTCTGTATCAGGTAGATCATGATATCATCTCTGCAGCAGATACAGGTATCGATAGTTGCGGTTCCTTCCTGTATGAGTGTCTGGGCATTGCCGAGCCAGACGTCGGTTCCGTGGGCAAGTCCCGCGATACGTATGAGGTGCGAAAAAGTTGAGGGACCTGCATCTATAACCATCTGCATGGCAAAGTCAGTTCCAAACTCAGGGAGCCCAAGACATCCCAGCTTTGTCCCGCCTATCTGGTCAGGTGTAATATTGAGAGCCGTCGTGTTCATGAATAGACTCATTACGTTCTTGTCATCCAGCGGAACAGTCTTGGGGTCAAGGCCAGTGCAGTCCTGCAAAAACCTTATCATGGTGGGATCATCATGCCCCAGGATATCGAGCTTTAGCAGGTTGTGGTCGATTGAGTGATAGTCGTAGTGCGTCGTTATCGTGGCGGTTGTCATGTCGTTTGCCGGGTGCTGTACAGGACAGAAGGAGTAGATATTCTCTCCCACCGGGAGGACGATTATACCGCCGGGGTGCTGACCGGTTCCTCTTCTTATGCCGGTGCAACCCTTTACTATTCTGTTGATCTCACTTCTCCTCTTGCTGGCGCCTATGCCGTCATAGTACTTCTTGACAAAGCCGTAGGCGGTCTTCTCGGCAAGGGATGCTATTGTTCCGGCTCGGAAGGTCTGTCCGTACCCGAATATAACCTCCGTATATTTGTGGGCCTTGGACTGATACTCACCCGAGAAGTTCAGATCGATATCAGGCTCCTTGTCGCCCTTGAACCCCAGGAATGTCTCAAAGGGAATATCAAAGCCGTCCTTGTTCATCATTGCGCCGCACTTCGGGCACCTTCTGTCGGGCATATCACAGCCCGAATTGCCGCCGTAGCTCTTTACCTCCTCGGAGTCAAAATCACTGAACTTGCACTTCGGACAAACGTAGTGCGGGCTAAGCGAGTTAACCTCAGTGATACCGGAGGTGAACGCGACAAAAGATGAGCCGACAGACCCTCTGGAACCGACAAGGTATCCGTCCTCGTTTGACTTCCACACGAGCTTTTGGGCTATTATGTACATAACGGCAAAACCGTTTTTGATAATGGAGTTGAGCTCCCTCTCAAGTCTCTCGGAAACTATAGTGGGAAGATCCTCTCCGTAAATCTCATGAGCCTTGTCGTAGCAAATCTTGGTCAGTATCTCGTCGCTGTTCTCAATTACGGGAGCACACTTGTCAGGGCGGACAGGTGAAATCGAATCGCACATATCCAGGATTTTCCTGGTGTTGTCGATGACGATCTCCCTCGCCTTGTCGCCTCCAAGGTAGTCAAACTCCTGCATCATCTCATCCGTTGTTCTGAGGAAAAGAGGTGCCGGCTCCTCGTCGCTCATGCCCTTTCCTGCCATGATGATGGTCCTGTATATCTCGTCCTCAGGGTTTAAAAAGTGCGCATCGCACGTAGCTACAACCATCTTTCCAAACTGCTCACCCAGCTTTATGATCTCTTTGTTTATCTCCCTTATGTCATCGTCGGAATTAATATCCTCATATTTCTCGGACTCCACCATAAAGTGATTGTTGGCAACAGGCTGTATCTCAAGGTAGTCGTAGAAGCTGACTATTCCTGCTATCTCCTCAGGGGGCCTGCCCTCAACCACGGCGCCGTAGAGCTCACCTGCGCAGCAGGCCGAACCCACGATGAGTCCCTCTCTGTATTTTATGAGCTCGCTCTTTGGGATGAGCGGAAATCTCCTGAAGTAGTCAATATGCGACTTGCTGACAAGCGTGTAGAGATTAACTCTCCCAAGAGTGTTCTTGGCAAGTATGATGCAGTGGTTGGGGCGCAGATGCCTTATCATCTCCGGTGTGGGCTTACCCAGGATGTTTACCTGAGTCAGGTTCTGAGCTCCCTGCTCTTCTAACATCGGCAGGAACTTACCGAAGATGAGCGCCGTACACTCAGCGTCATCCACAGCTCTGTGATGATGCCCCAGCACGATATTGAGCGTCTTTGCCACCGCATCCAGAGTGTGCTTTGCCTGGAGCGGATAAAAGAACCTCGAGAGCCACAGCGTATCCACCGTGGTGTAGTCCACATCAATCCCGAGTTCCTTGCAGTTCTGGTTGATAAAGCTGATATCAAAAGCGACGTTGTGTCCGACAAGGACTGCACCCTCGCAGAACTCTACAAACTTCGGTATTATCACATCGCGCCTTGGCGCACCTATCACCATGTCGTCGGTTATGCTGGTGAGCTTGGTTATCCTGTAAGGAATTGGAACCTCAGGATTTATGAACTCCGAGAACCTCTCTATTATCTCGCCGTTCCTCATCTTGACAGCGCCAATTTCTATGATCCTGTTCTTTATGGGAGAAAAGCCCGTTGTCTCTATATCAAAGACGACAAAGGTGGTGTCATTAAGGCTCTGCCCCTTGTCGTTTACCACTATCTCCTTGAGGTCATCAACCACATAGGCCTCAACGCCCAGGATCAGCTTAAAGAAATCCTGCCTGTCGATCGGAGGCTCGCCCGCTTCCTTTCTCTTTTTGCACTCACTGCTGTACAGATCCTCCCAGACGTGGTTGGCGTCAGTGAGAGCCTGAACAACGCCGTGGTCAGTTATTGCGATTCCAGGCATTCCCCACTTGTAGGCCTGCTTTACAATGTCCTTTACCTCGGAGACGCCGTCCATATCGCTCATCTTGGTGTGGCAGTGCAGCTCCACTCTCTTGACTTCAGCGTTGTCCACTCTCTTTGTGGTGAAATCAGGGATCTTTTTTACACCGACAACAGACTGGATCGAGAGCTCATGGTCAAATCTGTCCACGGCTGCAATGCCCTTTATCTTTACAAAAGCCCCCGGCTTTATGTCCTTTGTTATCTCCGGCACATCCTCGGTATTTACAAACATCTTGACCGCAATCGAATCCGTGAAATCCGTCACTGCAAATATGAGGATAGACTTCTCGTTCCTGATATCCCTCTTGTCAAACTCGGTTATCTGACCGTGGATAGTCACCTCTCCGATCTCACCCATAAGCTCAGAGAGGGCCATGGTCTCATCGTCAAAGTCCCTTCCGAATATGACATCCGGATTGTCAGATTTTTTGTAGCTACCGCCAAAATCTCTTTTGCCGAAGGTCTTGCCCTTGCCGTGTCCGCCCTTGAAGGCGCCACTGTCAGCACTCTTTTCTGCAGGAGCTTTACCTGCATCCGAATTTGGTGAACCGGAAGATGCAGCCGGAGCGCTCTTTCCGGCCTTCTTCAAATCGTCCTGATGCTCGAGTTTTTCAAGCTTCTGCGCCATCTTTGCAGTCTCAGCCATGTAGTCGGGCTCTTTCTTTTCCCTGTCCACCTTGACAAATTCAGGCGAGATTACAACAGAGAGTCCGCATCTCTCATTGATTATCTTGTCGAGAACCCGCATAAGGTCAGGCGCCTTCTTCTGCCCGACAACGCTGTCCTCGAGGCGCACCACGACATTTCCCTCATCGGGATAGAGAAAATCCGCAGCGCGAAAAAGACTATACTCCATATGGTCATAGTCCCTAAGCTCCATCTCTATGCTCTCTCTGTACAGATCAAGGAGATTCTTTACGGTATACTGCGCGGAAAGCGCGAACTTCTCGTAGATCTTGATCGTGACGTCGACACCCTTAAAAAGCTGCCTTTTGATGCTGCTCTCTGTCTTGTAGATGTCAGACTTGTCGATCAGGTTATTGCTTGCAATATATATTCTGATAAAATCCTGCTTGCGGGTTGTGGATACCTTCACAACCTCGGTCTGCTCCATTATCTCTTTGGTGTGTCCCTCCAGGGTCAGTCCCGGAAAGACATCAAAAAAACTCTTCCCCATAAAAACAAATTCCCATTTCTACAACAAAACCATGTTACTTTTAATTGCCGCTATTCCAGTTATCGAGCTCTTCCTTGAGCGCATCCAGAAGCTCATCCTCTTTTACCTTGCGAACAACTTCTCCCCCTTTGATAAGAAGTCCCTCGCCGATGCCGCCGGCTATACCTATGTCAGCTTCCCTCGCCTCGCCCGGTCCGTTGACTGCACAGCCCATGACCGCAACCCTGATATCGAGATCGTACCCCGACACAAGAGTCTCAACCTGATTTGCAAGACCGATGAGATCTATCTTGGTCCTTCCGCAGGTCGGGCAGGATACAACATCGATTCCGCCCTTGCGAAGCTCCAGCGTCTTCAGGATCATCTTCGCGCTCTTTATCTCCTCAACAGGGTCACCGGATAATGACACCCTTATGGTATCGCCAATGCCCTGCCCCAGGATGATGCCAAGTCCCACAGCCGACTTGATATTGCCGCTGTAGACGGTTCCCGCCTCGGTTATACCGACATGAAGCGGATAGGCGCACTTTTTGGCAAGGAGCTCATGCGCCTTTACGCAGAGCATGACATTTGATGACTTGATGGAGACCACCATGTTGTCATAACCAAGATCCTCAATTATGCCGACC
The DNA here is from genome assembly GCA_017470505.1 of Butyrivibrio sp. Classification (GTDB taxonomy): domain Bacteria; phylum Bacillota; class Clostridia; order Lachnospirales; family Lachnospiraceae; genus Butyrivibrio. The sequence continues at coordinate 75,925 of JAFUYO010000036.1, forward strand.
TTGTCGAGGGCACTCTCAACAAGTCCCTCGGCAGTTACACCGCCGTACTTCTGAACGAGCTCTTTCTCAAGGGAGCCGCTGTTTACGCCGACTCTGATGGGGATGTTTCTCTCCTTCGCACAGGATACGACAGCTGCAATCCTCTCTCTCGATCCGATGTTTCCGGGGTTTATCCTTATCTTGTCAGCACCGTTTTCCATGGCCGCGATCGCCATCCTGTAGTCGAAGTGAATGTCGGCAACGATGGGTATGCTGATCCTCTTTTTAATCTCGGAGAGCGCTCTGGCAGCCTCGATATTTGGAACCGTGCTGCGGATTATCTCGCAACCTGCCTCCTGAAGCCGCAGGATCTGGGCGACTGTCCCCTCAACATCCTCGGTCCGCGTGTTTGTCATGGACTGGATCAGGACAGGATTGCCGCCTCCTATTACTCTGTCGCCTATATGAACAACCTTAGTGTTATCTCTGTAAGACATATAATCTCCTATGTCGTCGTGCGGACTCATCTATCCGAAAAGTAATGAATCCGTGCACAATCTCACCTTGTAAACTTTGTGATGTCGTTGAACAGCACAAACACCATGAGCCCTAAGAGCGCTATCATTCCGATCATGTGAACGAAGCCTTCCTTCTCTGCGGGAACTCTTTTTCCGATTATGACCTCGATAAACTGGAACACGAGCCTTCCTCCGTCAAGCGCGGGGAACGGCAAAAGATTCATCACCCCGATGTTCACGGACAAAAGAACCGTGAGCGACAGCATCGTCAGTACCACAGCCGACAATCCGTAGGGCTTGACCTCCTCATAGGTGTCATCCACCATCTTGACCATCCCGACGGGGCCTGATACGTCGTCCTTGGAGAGCTTGCCCTTTACGAGGAGCGCAAGACTTCTGTAGGTAGACTTGAAGTAATACCTCACTTCGTACCACGCATATTTGAGCGCCTCAGCGCCTTTGATGTCGCCGTACTCACCCATGTAAACGCCCATATAGTAGCGCTTATCCTCTTCGCTCCACTTAGGTACAAGGGTTGTCTGATGCCTCTCCCCGTCCCTCTCATACACAATGTCCATGGGAGAGCCTTCCGCAAACTGCGAGATCAGAGTCACCTCTCCCGACATGTAAACCTTCTCACCGTCTATGCTTATGATCTTGTCGCCCGGCTGTATTCCTGCCTCTGCTGCCGCCGAGTTATCAGTCATCTTGTTGATGACAGGGAAGTTCCACGATGAAAAGCTGACTAAAATGACCGCCAGAATATAAGCGATCAGAAAGTTTGCAAAAGGTCCCGCAAAAAGAGTCGCTATCCTTCTCCAGACCGGTGCATTCCTGAAGGAGTGCTCATCACCGCTACCCTCTTCTCCCAGGATGTCCTCGCCGTCAAATACGCAGGCACCCCCTATCGGCAGGAGCTTGATGCTGTAGAGGGTCTCTCCTTTTTGCTTTTTCCAGAGGGTCGGTCCCATGCCCACAAAAAATTCATTGACCCTTATACCGCCCGACTTGGCGATGATGAAGTGCCCGAACTCGTGGCTTGTGACCAGAACTCCGAATATGATTAAAAAAATGATTATACTTACTGCCATGTTATTTCCTTCAAATCTTATATTTTCCCGAGAGGTAGGTGTAGGTCTCCTGCTCTGCAAGCAATATTGCATCCACGTCAGGATCATCCACTTTTCTGTGGTGCTCCATCGCCTCCTCTATCATTGAATAGATCTCGAGATAAGCAATATCGCCCTTTAAGAATCTCCTGACCGCCATCTCGTTGGCCGCGTTAAAGACAGTGGGCATGCTGCCCCCTGTCCTTGCTGCGTCAAAGGCGAGCTTAAGTCCCCGGAAAGTCTTGATATCAGGCTTTTCGAATGTAAGACTCCCCAGTTCAAAGAGGTCAAGCCTCTTTTCCGCCATAGGCCTTCTGTCCGGGTAAAAGAGCGCATACTGGATAGGAAGCTTCATATCAGGAACGCCGAGCTGGGCTATGACCGCTCCGTCCACAAACTGTACTGCGCTGTGGACTATGCTCTGGGGATGTACCACAACCTCGATGTTATCAAGACTCACATCAAACAGCCACCTTGCCTCCATGACTTCAAGTCCCTTGTTCACAAGGGACGAGGAGTCAATGGTTACCTTGGGACCCATATCCCAGTTGGGGTGCTTAAGTGCATCCTGTGCCGTCATGGATGCCAACTCTTTTCGCTTTTTGCCCCTGAAGGGACCGCCGCTCGCAGTCAGGAGTATCTTTTCAACCTTGTCACGAGGCTCCCCGCACAGAGACTGGAAAATAGCGCTGTGCTCCGAGTCGACAGGCAGCATCTTAACGCCCATCTTTTTAATAAGAGGCATTATGATGTGCCCCGCGCAGACGAGCGTCTCCTTGTTGGCAAGGGCAATGTCCTTGCCCGCCTCTATCGCCCTGATGGTCGGCCTTATCCCGATCATTCCGACAACTGCAGTCAGCACCGTATCGGCCTCCGGAACGGATACAATTTCCAGAAGTCCGTCCATCCCGGCCATGACCTTTATGCCAAGGTCAGATATCCTGTCCTGAAGCTCTTTGGCCGCATCGGAATCGTACATGCAGACGTAAGCGGGGTGAAACTCCCTGACCTGCTTCTCAACCTCGGCTGCCCTCTTGTTCGCAGCAAGTCCCACGACCTTAAGCTCACTCCTGTTGGCCCTCACAACGTCAAGTGTCTGGGTCCCGATGGACCCGGTGGAGCCCAGTAATACAATGTTTCTCATAAGAATATAACCTTTATTCCTTAGTTTTAATCCAGTTCCTCAGCGTCAACATCAACGATATCATCATCATCGTCATCACCGAAGGTGGCGGGCTGCGGAGTGGCCATCTTCACAACCGCATCAAACATCTTGTCGCCAAATAATCTGTTCATCTCGATGACATTATGGAGCGTATCAAATGCGAGCTGATCCATGTAAGAGAACCACTGAGCAGATCTCTCGTGGAACATCGGCATCATACCCTGGAACATGCCGGGCATCATAAGCGGCATAGGCGGCATCATTCCGGGGAATGCCCTGTTCTTCATTCCAAACATCTTCTCCTCTATATCAGGCATGATTTCCAATAAACTCTGAAGCTCCGGTGACTTTTTGAAGGACTCAAACTGATTGGCCCAGGGGAACCACTGCTCCATCATACTTTGCATATTTTCCATCATCTTCCTGTTCATATCCCACTGTGATCTGAAATTCTTATATAGCATGTTGTTCTTCCCCTTCGGAGTCTTATTCTTAATTTCACGAATGATCTTTTTACCCGGAGTATTGTTTTTGATGTCGGCAGATATGCTGTCGAGAACCTGCTCGACGATGTCACCGGTCTCATCCTGGCAGAGTGAGAGTGTAAAGTCTGAGAGCTGATCCTCACTGCGGACCTGCTCAACATTGTACACGTCTCCGGAGACCTCTCCCTTGTTGAGCTTGTACAGGTCGATCTTGCCGTTGGAGTTTCTGGGAAGGTCCTTCGCCAGCATTACCCTACTCGGGATATCATCCTCGGGGAGCTTTTTCTTTTCGATGAAGACCTTGCAGAGAGCATTTCGTACAACATCAAGCGGATCATCAGCCCCGTCACGGAGTTTGATGCAGAGCATCGGAATGGTATCATGCTGAATCTTGTAGTATACAGGTACAATAGCGCAGCTCTCAATTTCCCTGAGGCGTGAAAACTCTGTCTCGACTTTGCCGGACTCATACTTCCTTCTGCCCGCATCGCGCATGAAGAAGCGGTTAGCCCGCCCGAGGTAGTGAATCCGCCCATCAGGATCCATGCGCACAAAATCGTTGGTGCACACGTAAGGCTTGTCATCAATGATTTCAACCTTGATAACTTCTTTTCCATCCAGGGTCGAACCGGCCATGCAGGGAGCTGTCAGATAGAGAACGCCTTCTCCTCCCTTTCCCTCAGGTGCAAAGAATTGCTCTTTGTCTTCATCGTACAGCCTGATTGTGATTCCCGGCATCGGATAGCCAATCGATTCATCATCCAGATCCGGTGTGGAGAGGCAGCATGCGCCGGCCATCTCTGAGAGTCCGTAGCCGTTTAAGATTATCACGTTATCTCCTCCGTGGGAAGAAAGGAACTCGTGGAAGCGCCTCTTTTCTGCCGCAGATACCGCCGTGCCTCCGAGTGCCACAAACTTCAGGCTGGAGAAATCAAAATCGGTATCCTCCGGAAGCTTCATCCATCTCTCCAGCATGTAGCTTGCGCTGAACAGGAAGGAAATGTGATACGCCGAAATAGCCTTGTAGAACCACGGATTCAAGAATCCAAGCGGTATGGTGACCAGCGTTGCGCCCATTGCAAAGGGCAGATGTACCTGGTCGATGATGCCGTAGGAATTGCTCAGATCCAGCATGGTCGCGGTCACAAGATTGTCGTAGGGAAGTGACAGATTCCTGATCATCATAAAGCTTGCCACTGCCTCATTCATCGCCAGATCCGACATAGGCACGGGCTTTCCCGTCCCGCTGGTAGTTCCGGTGGTATGCATGATCAGCGCATTTTCGTCTGTCTCCTGCAGGGCATAACGCACCTGACGGCCGCCGTAAGATGACAGCAGCGTTTCCATACAGATCGGACGAACCAGTGCCTTCATGGAAGCAAACTTAGCCTCCTGCATCGTTGTCAGCACCTGAATGGAGGTAGCGCCCTTAATTGTAACATGCAGAAGGATCACATTGTTAATTCCAAGCTCTTTCCGCTTAAGCATAAGCTCCCGGACCAGATCCGGCTGAGCCAGGTCATCAGTTATGATGAAATCCGTCAGTTTCTCCTGACGTATAGTCTCCTCGATACGCTCAAAGTTAAAGGCTGACCAGGACGCCACCAGAGAAACCTGCGCGCCCACCATATTGAGGCCGTAAAACGAAAAAGTAACCTCTGCACAGGTAGAACCCAGAACGCCTACACGGGCATGGTTCTCCTCCGTCATGCCCAGCTTGGTAAATACCGCGGCATAGCGCTCCCATTCCCTGAACATACGGCCATAAGTATACTTTTTGTCGCCGTCTATAATTGCTGTCCTGTTCAGAGCCCTGCCATTCAGGCCACACAGCTCCCGAATATACTTCCAGGCCTTTTGGTTCTTATTAACTTTCCTTTTTTCTTCTGTTGCATCAAAAATACTTACGTTTTCCATCTGTGCCAGTCTCCTCTGTTTATTTGTGCAGTAATTTATCCATGCCCGTATCTCTTATCTGCCCTAAACCGGCTTCTACGGACAACGAACATAAATCAATTATAACCCAAATAACCCTGTTGTCTCAACCTCACATTGTCACCGCTTCTCTGATGCTCCAGTACAGCACAAGTGTTATGTAAACGCCAAGCATTATTAAGAACAATCCCCTGCACAGCCAAAACGATATAAAAAAAATGACATATGAAATTCCAAAGAGCACCCTTACTACATACCGTTCACCAACAAATACGTATTTTAAAATATGGCAGGCTGTAAAGACCATATATAAAAAGAACACAATGATTGTCAGGATTGCTATTCTAAGCAGCTTATACATTCAGTCAATACTCATCGCAGGTGAAATCAGGTCACAGATTCCAAAAGAGATTGCCTCTTCGGCATTCATGTAATTGTCATACCTTGTCGCACTGTTTATCTCCTCAAGCGTCTTACCTGTATGACCGGCAAGAATCCCGTTTACAATATCCCTTGTCTCAAGGATTGAATCGGAGATATTTTTTATTGATGTGGCAGAGCCACCGGCTCCGCCTGATATCAGCGGTTCATGTATCATCACCTTGCTGTGCGGGAATATGAATCTGTGTCCCTTTTCGCCTCCTGCGAGGATGATTGCTGCCATACTCGCTGCATAGCCTGAGCAGATCGTATTTATAGGAGCCTTGCACGCCTGCATCGCATCGTATATCAGAAGTCCTGCGTTCACCTCTCCCCCCAGGCTATTGATGTAGATGCTGACAGGGTCTGTGCTTTCATCTTCGAGAAACATAAGCTGGGACATAATACTGCCCGCGACATATGAATCAATATCACCTTGTAAAAAAATCTTTCTATTCATGAGATGTCTTGTTGCCAGGCTGACCTCTCTTACGCCGTTTGAGCTTTCAACTTCAATGTATGGAAACCATTTTTCTGTCATATTCAACTTCCTCCTCTTCATCAGTAAAACATCCAGTCGTTGTCTGAGCCTAAACCTGTACCCGAACTATCATCTGCGTTCTTTTGTGCGCCAACAGATGACGCAATTGAGTTCACCCTTTCCGGACACAGTCTGCGCTTAACAAAACGCCCCGGACTTATTTCATGCATTTCAATATTCTCTTCCTTCTTCTCTGCTTTTCCACGAAGTTTCTCGCGCAGCGTCTTTGTGTCCACACGCTGTTCTTTAGTTTCAACCGGCACAGTATATCCAAAGTCCTTTTCAAATTTCTCCAGATCTATACCTCTGCCGATTACAGGTGGCTCTCCGCGCCTGAAGATTATAGCAGTTCCCACCGGGAGGTTCAGAATCTTTTTTAGCGGAATGTCTGCTCTCTCAGAGACTCTCCGCGCAGTCTCAATGTCAGAGCCACCGAGATATACATATGTATCGCAATTACCTATCACAGTTTCCTTGTCATAGCCGTATGCATTTCCAAGCTGTGCTTCAGACTGTATCATCAACATCGTCGATATTCCTCTGGATCTGATTGAGGATATCATCCTGGGAAAATCACCGATTATGCAGTTGGTTGCAAAATCGTCCAATATAAACCTGACCGGCACCGGGAGAGTGTTATCTTTGCACTCCTTATCCGCGTATCTGCAAAGCTCATTTATCGCCTGAGTAAAAAAGAGATTAGCCAATGTATCAAGTGATCTGTCAGTGTCGCTCACAACAACAAACAGCGCTGTCTTTCTCTGCCCAATGCTTACGATGTCCACCTCATCTGAACTCATCATATAGCTGATCTCTTCAGACGAGAATTCTCTGAGCTTGGACGTAAGTGATATAAGAATTGAGTCAAAAGTTTTATCCGGAGCAACTGCAACATTTTTGTACTGCGCAATAGCATAACTATTTGGATATTTCATTTCTGCCTGATTCATCAGCTTGTCAAGACCGGATAAGCTTGAAGATATATTCTCATCGCAGCGTCTTCCAAGTTGCAGCAGTTTTTCAATGCTCTTAAAGTTATGTTCATCAGGGCGGCAGAACTCTAATACGTACGAGATCATTGCTGTGAGCAGCATTGTGGCCGTCTGATCCCAGAATGGATCTCTGGTGCAAATCTCCTGATTCGCTATTACATGCGCTGCCTTGTAAATATCTCTTGGCTCTTTTATGTAGTTTAAAAAATTGTAGTGGGATGAATTCATAGGATCGGTGAAGTCGATTTTTTTAACTTCGTATCCCATCGACCTTAGATACTGTTCGTACTTGTGATACAGATTGCCTTTTGGATCAGAGATGATATAACTGCCTGTCGCCAGAAGTATGTTGGGTGAAACAATCCCTCTTGTCTTTCCGCTTCCGGACGCGCCGACAACGAGAACGTTGTTATTGAGCTTCGTCTTTCGGCTGTCCATGCTGTACATCCGGTCTTCTGCAACTACCATTACTCCTTGTTGTTTGTCCATTGTTCAACCTCCGCAAATCAATCTGATTTTGTCTATTCACTTTTCTCTCATAACCAATATATCTCGAAACGGCAATTTGCATAACTGTCGCCAAAGTTTAGTCAGGAACATCCATCAGTCATTTTCCTAAATCGAGCAGGGAAAAGAGTTCTAATGCCAGATTGCCGCGTTGACCGTCAACTGTGCGCTCGTAAAAGCAGAGCGAACGCCTTACGTTCTTATCGTGCAAAACAGGAAGAAGGGGCTCATCGCCCCTTCCCTCTCTCTGAATTATATCGTCCATCGGTGTGTCAAACAAACTGCTGAGGACCAGCAGGTTATCGATGGTTGGCAGGCATTCCCCTCTCTGCCATTTAAAAATGGTGTTTTGAGAGCTGTGCATTATCTCAGCGAACTCCTCAACCTTCAGCTTGTTGCGGATTCTCAGTTCCCTGATCTTTCTGCCGGTTGCTTTCATGTCAACTTTTACTGAGTAGCTGTCAAACATGTTTTGCCTCCTTATAAAGAACCATATTCAGTTGCACTTAAGTTACTCCATCCTCTGCCTCCGGGGGACGTACGGCAATTCATTATAAAGCTCCAAGTGTAATTCATGCTAACACATAAGATAATTAAGATTGGTAAACAAGATTTTTAAGAATTTTTGAATGTAACTATATTATACTCCATTGTATAAATTGTGCAACTGACCTATTGGAAAAATAAATTGCAATCTTTGTTTTATTTCTCTTTAGTTACTTCTTTGATTTTTTCCCCATCAAAATTTCTTTCAGACAGCAATTGCCTGACGTCAATCTGTCTATCCAGTATCCTGAGCGCCTTATCTGCAAGCGGCTCTATAAAACCGCCCGCTTTTGAGAAATAAATACTCTTCGCCAGAAAAGGCCCAAGCCTGTACTTCTTAAAATCTTCAAACACCACGTCATCAAGGATCACCAGTCCTGTTATGTTTTCATCCCTGTGTAGATAAAGCCATGTCATTATTTCACGCCCTCGATGATTACTGTAACCATCCTTAGAATATCTGATAACCGGTGTCTCATCATAGATTTCCATTCCTCTTGCTTTGAGCCTTTCATTCAGATACTTAAGATGATCCGGAATTTTCTTCCCGTCTTTATCTTCACCTGCTCTCCAGGAGGAAGAAAGGACAATTTTAGTTTCATCTTTGATAGAGCTCTTCATTACAAGGCCAGACAGATTCCCAATGAACCTCTCGTCCAGTCCAATCATTCCTTTGTACCTGTCTTTTGTCAGCGCACTGTTAAGCACGCCATCCACATCGAGGAAAATAATTCTCATCACGTTCTCTCCCTGTACTTAAATCTTTTGCAAACTGACTTGAAAGTTTATTCTTATGAAGTTTCATTCTCATTCGTCACATGAAAGTCATCTAATCTTCGCAATTACCATCTAAGGTTACCGGAATTGCTTTACATCTGTTAAGTCTTTTATAGTCCTCATCGGTGAGTCCAATCGGAGTAGTTTCCATATCATTCCAGTCATAGTCAAATCCAACATCTGCCGAATAGTCAATCCCGATAACTACACGCCTCTTATATCCATCCCTGATGTTATCGCAGAGTTCAGATAGTGAAATATTCTGCTCATATCCATCCAAATATGCAGCATATGCCTGATTGGCCGATTCCAGTAATCTCTCCAGATACCATACCAATGTTAACAACTTAGAATAACTCGACCACAACATATTGCGGTTATGGCCTTAGAGTGTCGTTCATGTTATTCAAATTAAATCCACCGTATTTTCAATGATCGCAGCAAGTCCTGCGGTCTTTTTTAATTTGTCATA
>JAFUYO010000037.1 GCA_017470505.1 Butyrivibrio sp.
GGAATACACCGGCAACTGCCTCGAGTTCCCGGTCGTCATCCACTATGCAATAAACTGCCTCTTCATCTTTAATATCGGAGTCGTCGCGCAAAATGAGCGCTTCTGAATCTCCGTCCTCTTCGTCTGTCACAAGCAGGTAGGTCTTAGCACCGATAACAGTCTGCTCGATGCAGTAAAACTCCACCGCTTCCTCCCCGTCGGGGCTGAAAATGATCTTTTCCAAAATTAGTTCACCTTTTAAGTCTGTTGTCCAGATAGTCCTGCAGTATGATCTGAGCGGCTATCATGTCGACATATTCCTTGCGTTTAAACCTGTCCCTGATTCCGACCTCGTCCATAATCTCATCGGCCTCCACTGTCGTAAGGCGCTCGTCCATCATCTCGACAGGGATCCCTGTGCGTCTCTCTATGCGGTCGCGAAATTCAAGACACAACTCAGAGCGCTCACTGACAGATTCATCCATATTCAAGGGGAGTCCCAAAACGATCTTCTCCACCCCGTATTCACGGATGAGCTCTTCAATGCGCGCAAGAGTCTTCCTGAGCTTATTCTCTTCTTTTCTACGGATAATTTCTTTTGCCTGGGCAGTGATCAAAAGCTCATCGCTGATGGCCACTCCCACGGTCCTGGACCCGTAATCAAGTCCCATGATCCTCATATAAAACGTTCCCGGGTCAGTGCGTCACTTCTCATACCGGCTGACCTATAAAAGCTGCCGCTTAGGCACTGCAGCGAATTAACTTAGTCATTTGACTTGGCGGCTTTCCCGACAGCTGCGTCAGAAGGCCTCGCCGTGTCAGCGGCTGCCCCAGTTGTTGTTCCTGATGTACTCTGTGAGCATCTCCTCCACAAGCTCGTCGCGCTCAACCTTCATGATGAGGCTCCTCGCGCCCTTGTGGCTTGTGATGTAGGTCGGGTCTCCTGACATGATGTATCCGACGATCTGATTGACAGGGTTGTATCCCTTCTCAAGAAGCGCGTCGTACACAACTGAAAGGACCTTCTTGACACCTGTCTCAGGCTCTACATCAACCTTAAAAAATTGGGTGTTTCCTAAATCCTGATCTGCCATGCTTTTTCTCCATTCGTTATATTTTGACAGCTGTTCAACTCTGAACCAGCCAATTCTCCAACTTACTAGACTTAATTGTACAACAGCCTTTTTAAATGTGCAATGAGGTTGCAGTTCAGTTCTAGCCAGGGCGACGCAAATGTACATCTGCCCGGCATGGCGCTTTCGCTCAAAGAAAAACGTAACGGTACTAAGGTGGTAAAATACACCACCTAAGTACCGACGTTTTTCTCATGCATGCCGGTTCAGATATACATTTGCTCTGCCCTGGCTGACACCTGAATTGTAATCTCAGTCATCACAAAGTAACGTCTCAGGATTAAGCATCCCGGTTGCCTTCACGATCGTGAGCTCACCTGATTGCGGACCGGCGCTTCCATCCGGCGCCGCCTCTTTTGCGACCCTCACATATCTTTCGGTGTGGCCGATCATGTAGGTTTTGCCGGAATAGACTTCCTCGTCCTCCCAGAGGACCTTTAGCTCTTCCCCGATGAAGGACTTGCGGAAAGCTAAAGAGTCGCGCTCTGTCATGTCAAGAAGAATGTCGCTCCTGTCGCTCTTTTGCCTGTCGGTTAGCTGCCCCGGCATGCCGGCTGCAACCGTGCCCTTTCGCGGCGAGTACTTGAATACATGCATCTCATAAAAGGCAATTTCTTCGCAGAACCTCCTGCACTCCTCGAACTCTTCCTCAGTTTCTCCCGGGAATCCGACTATCACATCCGTTGTTATGGCAGGTCTGTCAAAGGCGCTTCGCAAGAGAGAGACTCCCTCCCTGTACTCCTCTGCGGTGTAGTGGCGGTTCATCCTCTCAAGGACCGAATTGCAGCCGCTTTGGAGAGATAAGTGGAAGTGCGGGCAAAGTTTTTTAAGGCTCTTCATCCTGTCTACGTTTTCCCTGGTGACGATCCTGGGCTCTATTGAGCTTAGGCGGATCCTCTCTATGCCCTCGATTTCATCCATCTTCTCGAGGAGGTCGATCAGCTGCACTCCTCCCTTGTCGAGCCCGTATGACCCGACATGGATACCGGTTATGACGATCTCCCTGCAGCCTTTCCCCGCAAGCGCGGCAGCTTCAGCTATTATGTCGTCCATATCCCTGCTCCTGACCCTGCCCCTTGCATAGGGTATAACGCAGTAGGTGCAGAACTGATTGCACCCGTCCTGGATCTTGATGTAGGCCCTGGTGTGTCCGGGAAGATCGTTCAGCTGCATATCCTCGTACACATCCGTGTGGCTTATATCCACCATCGATCTGCCGAAAAGAGTCTTGTCCGCACCGTCCTCCCTCGCTTTAAAAAACTCGTTCAAAATCTCGACTATCTCCGACTTTTTGTTGTTTCCGACAGCGAGGTCTATGCACTCATCTTTTTTGACGCCCTCGAGCCCCGTCTCAACATAGCAGCCAACGGCAACGACCACTGCGCCCGGATTCTCCTTTTTGGCCCTGTGGAGCATCTGCCTGGATTTCCTGTCCGCTATATTGGTGACGGTACAGGTGTTTATTATGTAGATGTCTGCCTCTTCATTAAAGGGCACGATCTCGCAGCCGGAAGATCTCAGTTTCTGCTCCATGACGTCCATCTCGTAGCTGTTTACCTTGCAGCCAAGGTTATGAAGAGAAGCCCGAAGGCCTTTTATATTATTCATATCAAATCCTCATTGACTTTTGGGAGTCTTGCGTTTACTATAGAGAGGAAAAGGAGGTACTAGAGCAATGAAGACCGTTAAAATTTCTTTAAATTCTATCGATAAGGTTAAATCATTTGTAAACGACATCACAAAGTTTGATTATGACTTTGATCTCGTTTCAGGCAGATACGTTATCGATGCCAAGTCTATCATGGGTATTTTCTCACTCGATCTTTCTAAGCCGATCGATCTCAACATCCATGCAGAAGACGGCGTTGACGAGGTTCTCAATGTTTTGAAGCCTTACATGGTCTAATCACTACTGATTAGATCTCCCAAGAAGATTATTCAAGACCACCTTACCACGGTAAGGTGGTCTTTTTCATTAGGCACTGTAAATAAATATCTTCATAAAGATGCGCAGACTGACTTTTCATGTGCAAGGCGGAGGAAGGAGTCGTAGCGGGCTACGGCGACTGACGACAACGCAGTCACATGGAAAGTCAGACAAGCAGATTAGGAAGTTATTTGTTTACAGTGCCTTACAGTTCTATTACTTCGTCCGTGGAAAGGGCGGTCTCAACAAGCTCCTCGATGCGCTCGGAGAGGCTCTCCTCGTGGCGCTCGATGACATCCAGGCGGGGCTTGGTGACGGGGTGCTTTGCAACAAATATCGTGCAGCAGTCCTCGTAGGGCAGGATCGAAGTCTCGTAGGCATCAATTTTCACAGAGATGTCCACGATGTCCTGCTTGTCGAAGGCGATTAGCGGCCTGTAGACGGGCATATCCCTTACAACTTCTCCCGTGCACATAAGGCTCTGCATTGTCTGTGACGCCACCTGTCCTATGCTCTCACCTGTTATAAGTCCCATACAGCCTGAGCGCGCTGCCAGTATGTCCGCTATCTTCATCATATACCTGCGCATGATTATGGTCAGTTCATCGTGAGGGCACTTCTCGTAGATATACATCTGAATATCGGTGAAGTTGATGACGTGGAGCTTTATTTTGCCTGTGTACCGGGCGATTATCTTTGCGAGGTCCACAACCTTCTGCCTGGCCTTTTCACTGGTGTAGGGCGGCGCGTTGAAGTAGACTGCCTCGAGCTCCACGCCCCTCTTTGCGACCATGTAGCCCGCAACAGGCGAATCAATCCCTCCGGATAACAGCAGCATTGCCTTGCCCGCAGTTCCAATCGGCATTCCGCCGGGGCCGGAGATGATCTCGGAGAAGATATTGAGCTGCTCCCTGATCTCCACGTTTATGAGTATATCGGGGTTGTGGACATCAACCTTCATCTCGGGAAAAGCCTCGAGGACCCTTGCACCGATCTCCGCGGCAAGCTCCATCGAATCCATCGGATAGCTCTTGTCCACCCTCCTGCACCTGATCTTGAAGGTCCTGTGTTTGTCGGGATATACACCCTCTACAAAGTCAATGACAGCCCTGCACACTCCCGGGACATCGGGGAGGAAATTCTCTCCGTCCCTCTTTATCGCAACCGCAGGGCAGATCCCTGTTATTCCAAAAACAGTCTTCAGCGCATCGACGGTCTCGTCAAAATCAAAGTCCTCCGCGGCGATATATATTCTCCCCGCCACCTTGGATATGGAAAAAGAGCCGTCGCACTTTTTTAACACCCTCTTGATCTGTCCGACGAGGGCGTCCTCAAAGATGTAGCGGTTCTTGCCCTTTACTCCTATCTCTGCGTATTTGATCACAAAAGCGTGGTACTGCATAAAACCTCCTTAGGAACTGTAGCGAAATAACTTGAACATTTTACTTGCCTGATTTCCCAAATGCTGCGTCAGAAAGCCCCGGCAATGTTAATGCCTGTAAAACTTTCTCATGGTGTCCACAGAGGACTCAAGTGTATCAAGCAGATAATCTATCTCTTCTCTTGTCGTGTAATGTGACATGCTGATGCGTATCGTCGACTCCAAAAGATCAGTATCAAGGCCGATCGCCTTCAGCGTATTCGAGACATGCGGATTATTTGAGGTGCAGGCGGAACCCGCAGAGACGTAAATCTCCTTGTCGCTCAGCATATTCAGCACCGTCTCGGCGCGAAGTCCCTTTATCGAAACGCTCACAATATGCGGAGCGACGCTCTCCCTCTCTGGGCCGTTTATCGTGATATCCGGGATTCTCTCCTTGAGGGACGCTGTCAGATAGTCCCTCATCTCCCGGAGCCTTCCTATCTTTTCATCAAAATCCGTGTAGGAAATCTGCGCAGCAAGCGCCATTCCTGCAATTCCAGGCACGTTCTCCGTCCCGGACCGAAGGCCCTTTTGCTGGCCACCACCGTAACCGATGGGATTTATCCTGGTTCCCTTTTTTACATACAAAAAGCCGACGCCCTTGGGCCCGTGTATCTTGTGCGATGAGACGGACAGAAGGTCTATGTTCATGGACCTCGGCCTTATGATGAACTTGCCGTAGCTCTGAACCGCATCCACGTGGAAAAGAGTCTTAGGATTGACGCTCTTAATGAGCCTTCCGGCCTCCTCTATGGGCATAACGGAGCCTATCTCGTTGTTTACGTGCATCATTGAGACAAGCACGGTATCGGGCCTTATGGCTTTTTCAAGGTCAGAGAGCCTTACTCTCCCCTCGCCGTCAACGGGCAGGATGCTCACTTCGAACCCTTCCCTTTTCAGCTCTTCAAAGCTCTCAAGGACAGCCGGGTGCTCAACGCTTGTAGTGATGACGTGCTTTCCACTGTGCGACATGGCGCGGGATACACCCAATATTGCCATGTTGTCTGACTCCGTCCCCCCGGATGTAAAAACTATCTCCTGCGGCGTCACCTTGAGGGTCGAAGATAGAATCTCCCTCGCATCGATAAGCCGGTTCGATGCGATCGTCCCCATGTGGTGTACGCTGGAAGGATTTCCGTATTCTTCTGTCATAACCTTTGCCACAAGAAGCGCAACCTCGTCTGCAGCGCGCGTTGTGGCTGAGTTGTCCAAATATGCTATCATTCCTTTTTCCCTTCGAGGTGATACATC
This sequence comes from Butyrivibrio sp., assembly GCA_017470505.1. GTDB lineage: Bacteria > Bacillota > Clostridia > Lachnospirales > Lachnospiraceae > Butyrivibrio. Next base: position 5,714 of record JAFUYO010000037.1, read on the forward strand.
AGCCACGAAATAGCTGTAAAACCGGCGGTCTCTGTCCTGAGTATCCGCCTGCCGAGCGTGATTGGCTCAATCCCAGCCCCCCGGCACATATCTATCTCATCTTCCGCAAAGCCCCCTTCGGGCCCTATGAAAAGAGCTATGTCCTGCCCGGGGGTGATGCCGCCTATTATCTCTCTTGTCTTTTCAAAATCATCCGCCATCTCGTAGGGGATGAGCTTTACAGAAATCTCCTCGCTCCCGCAGAAGGCTATCGCCTGCTTCATCGTCATCGGCATGGTAACCTTTGGGATTATGCTCCTCTTACTCTGCTTGGCGGCGGCCTCTGCTATCGCCTGCCATCTCTTTTGCTTTGAGAGGGCTTTTTTGTCGTCGAGCTTTACAACGCATCTTTTTGTGACCATGGGAACTATGCAAAAAGCTCCGAGTTCAACAGCCTTCTGGACGATCAGCTCCATCTTGTCAACCTTGGGAAGAGCCTGAAAAAGATAAATCTTAGAGGGGAGCTCATTCCCGACTTCCTCGACAAAACACAGCCTCCCGACAACGCTTTCATCCGTAATCTCACTGATCTCATAAAAGATCTCGCGCATCTTCTCATCGCCTGTGATGCTGACGGAGAACTGCTCGCCGACTTTCATCCTGAGGACCTTTGCCATGTGGTTGTAGTCGCTTCCGGTGACGGTAACACTCTTTAAGTCCTCTGTCACCTGATAGCTTTCAACAAAAAAATGATACATCAGTTTTTCCTCGAAGTGATTGAAACCCAGTCTCCCTGGTGGTGTATCTCCAGTATCTCAAGTCCCGCGTCAAGATGCGCCTTTTTGACTTCTTTCTCCTTGGTGTCGATTATGCCGGAGGTTATGTATATACCGCCGCTCTTCAGGTGTGACATTATAACGGGAGTTAAGGGCACCAGAACATTTGCGAGGATATTGGCGACGACGATGTCGTACCTGTCGAACCCTACGCGGTCCTGAACTTCTTTATCGTCTATGATATTTCCGATCATCATCTCAAACTTATCGGCGGAAATACCGTTGTTTTCCATGTTTTCCTTAACTGCGGGGACAGCGCACTTATCGAGGTCCGTTCCCACAGCGTGTTTTGCACCGAACATCAGCGAGAGGATGGACAGCACTCCGCTTCCCGTCCCCACGTCCAACAGCTCCGTGTCCTTCGTGACATATTTTTTGAGCATTCTGATGCAGAGCTGTGTCGTCTCGTGCATGCCTGTGCCGAACGCGGTACCCGGATCGATGTGAAGGACCATCTTAGCCTTGTCTTCATCCTCGGTGCTTTCTTTTTCCCAGCTCGGAATTACAAGTATATCATCTATGTAAAATTTATGGAAGTACTGCTTCCAGTTGTTTATCCAGTCGATATCCTCGGTGACGTCTACGGAGATACTGCCATCACCGATGTCGGCATAGCTTCTCATCTCTGAGAGCTTTTGCCTTATATTCTCCGTCATCTCCTCAGGGGTGCACTTTGTTATCTTTCCCTCTTCGTCTTCGGGAAGCGTTACAAATAACATATTGTCATCGTCAATTTCAAGAAAAAAGCTGAGGTACGCTGCTCCCTTCTCAACAAGGCTTACTTCATCCGGCTCGAGCTCCGGAGCATCAATGAACATCTGCTCCTTGTCGGCAGCTGTCAGGGGCACGTTGTCCTCTATCTGCGCACCGTAGAGCCCTATGTCCTCCATGGCGGCGACTATTATGTCCTCAGACTCCTCATTTGTTCTTATCCTAAAGCGCATCCACTTCATAGATTACCACCTTTCCTGCTCTGCTCAGCAAGCTCCACTAAGCTCGATATGACCTCGCTAAGTGGACTTGCATGGCTCGCACCAGACTCGAAAATACCTCGTCAGGTGCTCTGCTCAATCCAAAAAATCCGGCTCCGTTTCGGTGCCGGATTATAATCTCTGGGGAAATACTGATTAAGTGTGCTCAGCGTTTCCATAATCACTCCCAGAATTTCTTCTTTTTCTTGCTGCCTGAGGAGCCATCAGCTCCCATCGCCCTGTCAGCAGCTGTCAGGGAATCTCCTGTCTTCTCATCGAATTTCTTGAGCAGGTCCTTAGCCTCCTTGGAGAGCTTCTCGGGAACCTGCACAACGAGCGTTACGTAGTGGTCACCTCTCTGGTCCTTGTCGCGAAGTGACGGCACTCCCTTGCTGCGAAGGCGAACTCTCGTATCTGTCTGAGTTCCTGCCTTTACGTCATAGGCAACCTTGCCGTCTACCGTGTCGATGAGGACTGTTCCGCCGAGAGCCGCGATAGCGAAGGATACGGGAACCATTGAGTAGATGTTGTAGCCCTCTCTCTGGAATATCGGGTGATCTGATACAACAACCTCAACAAGGAGATCTCCTCTCGGGCCTCCGTTAATTCCTGGTTCGCCCTTTTCTCTGATCCTCACGCTCTGTCCGTTGTCAATACCTGCGGGGATTGATACCTTGATCTTCTTCCTGCTGGCGATGTAGCCCGTTCCGTGGCAATCCGCGCACTTATCCTTGATAACCTTGCCGGTACCGCCGCAGTCGGGACATGTCTGAACGTTGCGGACAGTTCCGAAGAACGATTGCTGAGAATATACAATCTGTCCCTTGCCCCCGCACTTGGTACAGGTCTGGGGAGATGTTCCTGGCTTGGCGCCTGTTCCGTGACAGGTAGGGCACGGATCCTTGATGGTGAGCTCAAGCTCCTTCTCGCAGCCAAAGACAGCCTCGAGGAAGGTTATGCGCACACTCGCGCGAAGATTAGCTCCCTTGGCAGGGCCGTTCCTGGCACCGCCTCTGGCTCTTCCACCGCCAAAGAAATCGCCGAATATATCCCCGAATATATCTCCGAAGTCCATTCCGCTGAAGTCAAATCCGCCGCCTGCTGCCCCGTCAAATGCAGCATGTCCGAACTGGTCGTACTGACGCTTCTTCTCAGGGTCGCTTAGTACCGCGTAGGCCTCTGAAGCCTCCTTGAATTTCTCCGCAGCGCTCTCATCCCCGGGGTTCATATCCGGATGGTACTTCTTGGCCAGCACCCTGTATGCTTTTTTTATCTCTTCGTCTGAGGCGTTCTTGCCGACACCCAGGACTTCGTAATAGTCACGCTTCTGTTCTGCCATAATACTCCTCACGCATGCAACATAATCAACGGTATGTAAGGAACTGCAGCAAAATCAACCGTACAATCCAAGTTATTTTGCTACAGTTCCTGAGAATCTCATAGCTGTCAACTATGTCTATCATCGCTTTTCTGCAAAGCTTTAATTCTTATATTTTTTACCTTATCAGACTTCTCTGTAGTCGCCATCAACTACGTTGTCGTCGTTTGAGCCTGAGGATGAGGAAGCGCCTGCGCCCATGTCAGGGCCTGCTGCTCCGCCCATGTTAGGACCTGCACCTGCTCCCTGTGCACCCTGAACATTCTCATACATCTTTGCAAAGAGTGCCTGGGCATCGTTCATGAGCTTTTCTTTCTGGCTCTTGAGCTGATCGATCTCAGAGTCTGAGAGCTCTTTGTCCTTGGTGCTCTCAAGTGTCTGCTTGAGCGTCTTGATATCATCCTCAACAACCTGCTTCTGGGAAGCATCGATCTTGTCGCCTACTTCCTGGAGAGCCTTCTCTGTCTGGAATACGAAGGAGTCAGCGTCGTTTCTTGCATCAATACCCTCCTTGCGCTTCTTGTCCTGAGCCTCATATTCCTGAGCCTCTTTAACTGCCTTGTCGATATCCTCGTCAGACATGTTGGAGCCTGCTGTGATGGTGATGTGCTGCTCCTTGCCTGTTCCAAGGTCCTTGGCTGATACGTTAACGATACCGTTTGCATCGATATCGAAGGTAACCTCGATCTGAGGAACACCTCTCATTGCCGGAGGGATTCCGTCAAGTCTGAACTGTCCGAGTGACTTGTTATCTCTTGCGAACTGTCTCTCACCCTGAAGAACGTTGATGTCAACGGCTGTCTGGTTGTCAGCTGCAGTCGAGAATACCTGGCTCTTCTTGGTAGGGATTGTTGTATTTCTCTCGATAAGTCTTGTTGCAACACCGCCCATTGTCTCGATTGAGAGTGAAAGAGGTGTTACATCAAGAAGAAGGATGTCACCTGCGCCTGCATCGCCTGCAAGCTTGCCGCCCTGGATAGAAGCACCGATAGCTACGCACTCATCGGGATTGAGGTTCTTAGAAGGCTCCTGGCCTGTCAGCTGTTTAACCTTCTCAACTACGCAGGGAACACGGGTTGACCCGCCGACGAGGAGAACCTTGCCTATATCGGAATTGGTGAGTCCTGCATCCTTCATGGCGTTCTGAACAGGGATTGCTGTTCTCTCAACCAGGTCGTGGATAAGCTCTTCAAACTTAGCTCTTGTGAGGTCTACATCGAAGTGCTTGGGGCCGTCAGCTCCTGCTGAGATGAAAGGCAGGTTGATGTTGGTCGTTGTTGAAGAAGAGAGCTCCTTCTTGGCCTTCTCAGCAGCCTCTTTAAGTCTCTGCATAGCCATCTTGTCGCCTGAGAGGTCAACGCCCTCTTTGTTCTTGAAATCCTGAACCATCCAATTGATGATGGCCTGGTCAAAGTCATCGCCGCCGAGGTGTGTATCACCGTTTGTTGCGAGAACTTCGATGACACCGTCACCGATCTCAATGATGGAAACATCGAATGTACCGCCGCCGAGGTCGTAAACCATGATCTTCTGCTCTTTCTCGTTGTCAAGACCATAGGCAAGGGCTGCAGCTGTGGGCTCGTTGATGATTCTCTTCACCTCGAGTCCTGCGATCTTACCTGCATCCTTGGTGGCCTGACGCTGAGCGTCATTGAAGTATGCAGGAACTGTGATAACTGCCTCTGATACTGACTCTCCGAGATACTGCTCTGCATCCGCCTTCAGCTTCTGAAGGATCATGGCTGAGATCTGCTGGGGTGAGTACTTCTTGCCGTCGATTGTGCGGCCTCTGTCTGTACCCATATCCCTCTTGATGGATGAGATAGTGTTGTCGGCGTTTGTAACTGCCTGACGCTTTGCAGGCTCACCGACGATTCTCTCGCCGTTCTTTGTGAAAGCAACGATTGAAGGTGTTGTTCTTGCGCCTTCTGCGTTTGCGATAACGGTGGGCTTACCACCTTCCATAACTGCTACGCAGCTATTAGTTGTACCAAGATCGATACCGATTATCTTACTCATTTTATCTTCCTCCTCTATAAACACATGTTTTACTCTTTGGTTATCTATGTAATCCGTCTGTCCGGGATCTACTTTGCAACGCCGACCATGCTGTGACGAAGCACCGTGTCGTGGAACCTGTAGCCCTTCTGAAGCTCCTGTGCCACAACTCCCGACTCGTACTCCTGTGTGTCGACCTGCATCACTGCGTTGTGGAGATTTGGGTCAAACTCCTGTCCCAGAGCATCTATTGTGGTGACGCCAAGGTCCTCAAGCTGCTTCATGAACTGCTTGTAGATCTTGTTCATGCCGTCCGCAAAGGCTCCGTCCTTTTCCTCCTCGGGAACTGCCGCAAGCCCCCTTTCAAAATTGTCTATTATAGGAAGGAGCTTCTCAAGGACGCTTCCCTGACCCTGCTCAAACATCTGGGATTTCTCCCTGTCCGTTCTCTTCCTGAAGTTATCAAACTCGGCGACCTGACGGACCAGCCTGTCATTCAGCTCATCCACCTTGTCCTGAAGGGGATTCTTTTTCTCTTTCCTGGAGAAAAGACCTTTCTTTTTCTCTTCTGCTTTGTCGCTCCCATGGGATTCAGCCTTCTCCTCGGGCTCTCCCTCTACAGGGATCTTGTCGCCCTCATCCGGCGCATCCACGCCCGGGCCTTCACCATCTGCGCTCTTTTCGGAAGCTTTTCCCTCGAAATCCGCAGACGCCGCATCCTCGCCACCGGCGCTTTCTTTCTTTGTCATTTTTTCTTTTTCCTTCGCATCGTTTTCAAGTTCTTCCATGATACTCTCAAGAACTTCCTTCTTGTCGGAGTCTGTCATGGTCTTGGATGCGGAGGGGTTCTTTTTAATATCGCTCAAATCAGTTGCCTCCTAAGCGTTTGTTGTTATAACTATTCCTTTTTATATAATTCATCAAGGGCATGTCTCATATTCTTGAGTGTAGATATGACCTTGTCGTAATCCATTCTCTTGGGGCCGATTATACCGACCGTTCCCTTCATCCCGTCGCCCAGCTCATAGGTAGCTGTCACGACGCTGCAGTCCTTCATGGCCTGAACCGGCGATTCACTTCCTATGTAGACCTGGATACCTGTCTGTTCGGTATCAGATGAGAGCGTGTTCTCAACAATTCCCGCCAGGTCCCTGGTGTCCTCAAAGGTGCTGATGAGCTCGCTCGCCTTGGTCGAGTCCGTGAGTTCCGGGTACTTGAAGATGTTCATGGTGCCGCTGGTGTAGATCTGAAGGTCCTCATCAGCTGTTATGGACTCCGCCGCCGTGTCGATGACGTTGCCTATTATCTCTGAGTGGATTCCCGCCTCCTGCTTGATCGATGCGATGAGCCCTAAGTTGATGTCCTCAACCGCAAGTCCGTCCAGCCTCGTGTTCAGAAGGATGTTGAGCTTTAGCATCGTGGCGTCGTCAATCACCTCATCCACAGGTATTATCTTGTTCTTGATGACGTTTCCTTCTATGACGATAGTCGCCAGAAGGTGCTCTGAGTCCACCTTGGAAATCTGGATAAACTTGAGCTTGTTCTTTCGGATCTGCGGAGCCGAGATCATGGTGGCGTAGTTGGTGTCAACCGCCAGTGTCTTGGCAACCTGCTTCAAGAGATTCTCGAGCTTCTCCTCCTTGTCGAGGAGCATCTCCTTCATGTTCTCAACTTCCTTGTCCTTCTCCCTGAGCATCTCGTCAACATAGACTCTGTAGCCCTGGTCTGACGGAATCCTGCCTGCCGAAGTGTGGGGCTGCAGGATAAGTCCCATCTCCTCCAGGTCCGCCATCTCGTTCCTGATGGTGGCTGAGCTGAGATTAAGGTCCGTATATTTGGAGATTGTCCTGCTGCCTACCGGCTCGCCCGTCTCCAGATAGTTCCTCACTATCGCGTGAAGTATGATTCTCTTTCTCTCATCCAGTTCCAAATTGCA
>JAFUYO010000038.1 GCA_017470505.1 Butyrivibrio sp.
AACTTAGGAAATTGGCTGGTACTTGAGAAGTGGATGAGTCCGGAACTTTTTGCCGGAACGGATGCTGAGGATGAATATTATCTTCCGAGGAGGCTTTCTGCGGAAGTTTACAGAGCCAGGATTGAGCAGCACAGGGCTGAATATATTACTGAGAGAGATTTTGTGACAATAAAGGGGATGGGACTGAATACCGTGAGGATCCCGGTTCCGTATTTTATATTTGGAGACAGGGAGCCTTTTATAGGCTGTATTGACAGGCTTGACAACGCCTTTAACTGGGCAGAGAGGTATGGGCTTAAGATCCTGATCGACCTCCACACCGCTCCCGATTCACAGAACGGTTTTGACAACGGCGGGATCAGCGGCGTATGCAAGTTTTTCCAGGAGCCGGAGGAAATAGAGTTTGTGTACACGGTGCTTGAGAGACTGTCTGAGAGGTACGGCCAAAGAGAAGGCCTCTGGGGCATAGAGATACTGAACGAGCCTGTGTCACAGGAGATGTGGGATGGCATGGGTGTAGCTGAGAGGTATAAGCCTGTTGAGCCTGAAAAAGCAAAAGGATCAAAGGGGTATGAGATGGGGCAGCTGCGCGAATTCTACCTTACGGCCTACGAGAGGATAAATCCGCATCTGGCAGAGGATAAAGTGGTTGTGATACACGACGGATTTGATTTTACTGCCTGGAAAGACTTTATGCAGGAGGATAAGTACAGTAATGTCGTTCTTGACACCCATCAGTACCTCATGGTAGCAGAATCCCAGGGGTGCGAGCAGAGTGTTGATGGGTATGAGAAGTTTATCAAAGAGAAGTTCGCAGAACCGATCAGGGAGATGAGTCAGTACTTCCCGATAGTGTGCGGGGAGTGGTGTCTTTTTAACTCACTTGCCTGCGGAAGGGACACAAAGGGCGGACAGACAGAGCTTAACGGAGCGGTTGAGGCAAAGAGAGCAGACGTCTCTGATGAAGATAAGATGAAGATATACAGGGCGCTCGACAAAGCCCAGAGACAGGCGTGGGCCGAGGGCAGCGGATATTTTTACTGGAGCTACAAGCTCCTTACGGACACTGTAAACAACGAGAACTGGTCCGGATGGGACGCATGGGATCTTGGGAGATGCGTTGACTTTGGCTGGTTCGAGAGAGAAAAATGATTGATGCGAGGTTGAAGGGTGAAGGCAAAACTGATAAAAGGAATAAGCTCAGCAAAAACAGGTTTTAAGAGGGTGACATCAGATATAAAGGGGATCCCTGACCACGTAAAGGCCGAGATGAATGTGATCAATATCTACAAAGATTTCACGGATCAGGTCTTTGACGGCTTTGGCGGAGCCATCACCGATGCCTCCTGCAAGGTGCTGGAGGAGATGACGGATGTCATGAGGCGCGAAGTTCTTTACTCCTATTACGGAGAAAAAGGCATCGGTTATACTCTGATAAGACTCCCGATGGACAGCTGCGACTTCTCTGGAAAACAGTACGCTGCAGCAGATGACTGGGTCAGGGGAGGAGAAAACCGCTTTGAGTTTACCGCTGAACAGCAAAGAGCTGTCAGGATAATAAAAGAGATAACGGAGGTGGCAGGGAAGAAAGTACCGATCCTGCTCTGCCCCTGGTCGCCTCTTGCAGCGATGAAGGACAACCGCGACAGGGTCGGCGGAAAACTCCTGAAAGAGAGGTATAGAGACTACGCCGATTACATCTGCAACCATATAAACAAACTCCGGGAAGAAGGCTTTATTGTTGACGGCATCACCATCCAGAATGAGCAGAACGCATGGCAGGTCTGGGACAGCTGCCTTTTTACCAAAGAGGAGGAAAAGGACTTCATCGAATCTGCGATGATTCCCGCTCTAAGGGAGTATGGGCTTACGAGGGTTAAGATCTATCTCTGGGATCACAATAAGGAGAGGCTCCTTGAAAGAGCAGAGTACGGACTTGATACGGATGATCCGCAGATAGGAGGTGTTGCCTTCCACTGGTACACAGGCGACCACTTCGATGCCATCAGGATTGCCCACAGGCTCTTTCCGGACAGGAAGATGATACACACGGAAGGCTGCGTTGAGCTGTCGAGGTTTGGTGACAGCACAGCTATTATGAATGCGGAGAGATATGCCCACGACATATTGGGAGACCTCAAAAACGGAACATCGGCCTACTACGACTGGAACATTGTTCTTGATGAAAAGGGCGGCCCCAACTATGTTGATAACTTCTGCGACGCGCCTGTACTTTACAGGAGAGGCGCAAAGAACTGCGAGTACAATCTCTCTTTTCACTACATAGGGATGATAAGCAGGTATATAAAGCCCGGTGCTGTCAGGGTTGAGACTTCGGTCTATGACGATGCGTTTGACAATGCCGCATTCAGGAATGCTGATGGCACCCTGGTGCTGGTGATACTAAACCGGACAGACACTGAGGCTAAGTTCAGCTGCCGCTATGACGGGGAGGTCTACGACTTTAACCTGGAAAAGCACAGCATAGCGACGCTTGTTTTTGACGGAAAAGAAGACTGACAGATATAATAAAGAGAGTGTGTGTTATGATTAAAAATCCAATTCTTCCGGGTTTTAACCCGGATCCGTGCATCTGCCGAAAGGGCGATGATCTCTATATTGCAGTCTCATCATTTGAGTGGTTTCCGGGGATTCCCATCTACCACTCAAGGGACATGAAGAACTGGGAGCTGTTGACTCACGTCTTAAATAATGACAATGAACCGGTGCTGCGGGGGCTTCCGTCTGCGAAGGGAATCTGGGCGCCGTGCCTTTCTTACTGCGAAGAGGATGATCTTTTTTACGTGGTGTACGGCGTGATGAACTCAATGAATGCGCGGTATTTCGACATAGATAATTTCCTTGTCACTGCCAAAGATATAAGGGGTCCGTGGAGCGAGCCTGTCTATATCCACTCGACGGGGTTTGACGCATCGCTTTTCCACGATGATGACGGCAGAAAATACATCGTTGCCCTGGAGTGGGAAACCAGGAGGGACTACGAAAAGCCCGGCCCCATCTGCATTGCAGAGTACGACCCCGCCAAAAAAAGGATTGCAGGCGAGATAAAGAGGATATGGAGAGGCGGAACAGACAGAGGCTGTATTGAGGCGCCTCATATGTACAAGAGGGACGGCTATTACTACATCATGTGTGCAGAGGGTGGCACGGGATATTACCACTGTGTGACAGTGGGGAGGTCAGAGAACGTTTACGGCCCCTACGAGCCTGACCCTGAGAATCCGATACTTACCTCCCAGCCGGCAGTTATGAATGAAAGAGCTGACTGGGATCACTTAAAGCCAAGGTATTTTAACCCTGACAGCGTTCTGCAAAAGTCGGGACACGGGAGTATCGTCACTCTCTCAAACGGCGAGACATGGATGGCGCATTTAACGGCCCGTCCGTTTAAAGAGAACCTCCGCTGCACATTGGGCAGAGAGACCGCTCTTCAGAGAATGTACTGGACCAGGGACGGGTGGCTTCGTTTAGAAGGCGGAGGGAATCTCGCAAAAGAGATGGTTGCAGAAAGCGGCCTTCCTGAGTATCCGCTGCCGCCGGATCCTGAGCGGGATGATTTTGACAGCGCTGATCTTCCTCTTCACTTCTACGCTCCGAGAAATGATCCGAGGGGATTTACCGATTTAAAGGTGAGGCCCGGATATATCAGGATACGCGGACAGGAGTCAGGAACGAGCCTTAACCGCGCAAGCATCCTGGCCCGCAAGCTCAAAGAAGTAAATGCATCAGCCCTTACCAAAATGGATTTTCATCCCGTGACCTATCAGCACACAGCGGGGCTCATCGTCTATTACGACAACATGAATTTCCGGTACCTGTACAAGACTTTCTCTGAGAGAGAAGGGACTTGCGTGCTCTCTGTTCTTGGGCTTGAGAACGGTGAAAAAACTGAGTATTCGGATGCAAAAACAAAAGTGGACGATGAGAGGGAGCTCTTTTTAAAGATAGACATAGATGGCAGAAAGAGTCACTTCTCCTGGTCGTACGACGGTGAAAAGTTTGCTGACATAGGGCCTGTTTTTGACACCTCGCTTCTCTCGGATGAATACTCCGAGTACGGTGAGTTTACGGGAACCTTTGTCGGGATGGCCTGCGGAGACCGAAGGATGCACACAAAATGCGCCGACTTTGACTTTTTTGAACTTCGAACATTATGAGGAAGGTTATGGATAAACTACTATACGGAGTCGCTTACTACGATGAATACATGCCGGTAGAGAGGCTTGATAAGGATGTTGCCATGATGAAGAAGGCGGGGATAAATGTGGTCCGGATCGGAGAGTCCACCTGGAGCACCTTTGAGCCGCACGAGGGGGTTTTTGACTTTACACATCTGGACAGGGTGATGGATGCGATGCATGGTGCCGGTATATCGGTGATACTTGGAACACCGACCTATGCCGTACCCACCTGGATGGTCAAATCGCATCCGGAGGTTATGGTCACGACGGACAAGGGAAGAGCCATGTACGGTCCGAGACAGGTGATGGACATAACAAGCCCCGCATATCTCTTTTATGCTGAGAGGGCTATACGTCAGATGATGGAGCACTGCGCATCCCACCCGGCTGTCATCGGTGTGCAGATAGACAACGAGACCAAGGCGTACGGGACTGCGGGGCGGAACGCGCAGGAGAAATTTGTTAAGTTCCTGAGGGATGAGTTCACCCTGGTCCTTTCCGATAACCCTGAACTCTACGACAACATGCCTGATGCGTTTAAAGGAGTGTCGGAGGACGATATTCTTGACTATATAAACTATGAATTCGGGTTTGACTACTGGAGCAACAGGATCAATGCCTGGGAGGACTTCCCTGATGTGAGGGGCACGATAAACGGCTCTCTGAGGGCTGAGTTCTCTAAATTCCAAAGGATGCTTGTGACTGATTTCCTGTCGTGGCAGGCGGAGATTGTCAGAGAGTATCTGTCGGATGATCAGTTTGTCACGCACAACACGGATTACAACTGGATCGGTTCGAGCTGGGGGATAAATGGAGAGACGGATGCCTGTGACAACGCAGAGGTCCTCGATATCGTGGGAACGGACATCTATCATGATACCCAGGATAAGCTCACGGGCATGCAGATTGCATTTGGCGGGGATGTTGCGAGATCGCTGAAAAGAGACAATTACTACGTGCTTGAGACCCAGGCTCAGGGTTTCCCGGGGTGGCTTCCCTATGACGGGCAGCTGCGTCTTCAGGCATATTCACACCTCGCAAGCGGGGCGGACATGGTCGAGTACTGGCACTGGCACTCGCTCCATAATTCATTTGAGACCTACTGGAAGGGAGTCCTCTCCCATGACTTCAAGGAAAACGGCACCTACAGGGATGTCTGCAGAGTTGGGGGTGAGTGGGCGAAGATAGGTTCAAAGCTCATGCATCTGAAAAAGAAGAATAAGGTGGCAATCCTCGTAAGCCAGGAGTCCCTCTCAGGCCTTTTATCTTTCCCCATAGATGAGGACGGGAAAAAAGGCTATAACGAGGTTCTGATGCCAATATATGATGTGCTCTACAGGATGAATGCAGAGTGCGATTTCATGTGGCCGCAGCAGATAGAGAGGATCACTGACTATGACCTTGTTATCATCCCGGCCATGTACTGCGCATCGGATGAGGTTCTGAGCAGGATCAGAAGCTACGTAAAAGACGGAGGAAACGTCTTTATGACGTTTAAGAGCGCCTTTTGCGATGAGCATGTTAAGGTCTACAGCGATGAGGCTCCCCATGCGCTGAGCGAGGTCTTTGGCATCAGCTACAGCCATTTCTCATGGGGCTCGGGCGTATCACTAAGGTCCGGGAAATTTACAGTGACGGATGAAAATGGAAGTGTCAGAGATTTTATGGAGCTTTTATATCCTGAGGGCGCGGAGACGCTTGCGTATTATGAGCACCCTTCCTTTGGAAGGTATGCTGCGATAACGAGAAACCGGTACGGAGCAGGTAGCGCGACTTACCTTGGCTGCGGAGTTTCGGAAGATGTTTTGCGGCAGGTGCTGGATGATACGTTGATGAATGCCGGGATTTCAATAAATGCGGATGAGCGCTTTCCTCTTATCCACAGGAAGGGCACCAATTCAGATGGAAGGACTATTCACTATTATTTTAATTATTCGGGACAGGAGCTCAAAGTGAAAAGCGGGATATCGGGAGAAGAGCTCTTTTCCGGAAAGGGGCTTTTAGAGGGGCAGGAATTTGTCCTTGGCGCATGGGACCTTGCGATAATTGAGGAGTAGAAAACGGTACTATTCAGCTCATGACTGTTCCTTGCAGATAAATCCATATACTTCGCAATTTGATTAAAGCTGAACGAGTCAGCAACACCAGGTTGTGCTGTGTGGCTTGCATGGCATATAATATAAGGAAATGGTACAGAGTAATTCTGCTTATCTGTTTTTGGGTGAATTTTTTTAGAAAGGAGATTTCTATGATAAACATACCTGAGGTAAAGATTGGCATCGTGGCAGTGAGCAGGGACTGCTTCCCCGCATCACTTGCCGAGAACAGGAGAAAGGCTCTCGCAGCAGCCTACAAGAAGGCTTACGGAGACAAGGACATCTATGAGTGCCCTATCTGCATAATAGAGAGCGAAATTGACATGGTTAACGCACTCGAGGACATCAGGAAAAACGAGTGTAACGCGCTCTGCGTATACCTTGGCAACTTCGGTCCCGAGATCTCGGAGACGCTTCTGGCAAAGCACTTTGACGGACCTGTGATGTTCTGCGCGGCAGCAGAGGAGTCACAGAAAGACCTCATCGACGGAAGAGGCGACGCGTACTGCGGTATGCTGAATGCCAGCTACAATCTGGCAATCAGGAACACAAAGGCCTACATCCCCGAGTACCCTGTCGGAACAGCTGCAGAGTGCGCTAAGATGATAAATGAGTTCGTACCCATCGCGAGGGCTATCATCGGAGTGCGCGACCTCAAGATTATCAGCTTCGGCCCGAGACCTATGAACTTCCTTGCCTGCAACGCTCCCATCAAACAGATCTTTAACCTCGGAGCAGAGATCGAGGAGAACTCAGAGCTCGATCTGTTCGAAGCTTTCAACAAGCACGCTGACGATCCGAGGATTCCCGATGTTGTTAAGGATATGGAGAAGGATCTCGGCAAGGGCAACAAGAAGCCTGAGATATTGTCAAAGCTTGCCCAGTATGAGCTGACCCTCCTTGACTGGATCGAGGAGCACAGAGGGTACAAGAAGTATGTCTGCATCGCCGGCAAGTGCTGGCCTGCATTCCAGACACAGTTTGGTTTTGTTCCCTGCTATGTGAACTCAAGGCTCACAGGCCGCGGAATCCCTGTATCCTGCGAGGTTGACATATACGGAGCTCTCTCCGAGTTCATCGGAACCTGCGTCAGTGGCGAGTCAGTTACACTCCTTGACATCAATAACTCCGTTCCCGAGGATATGTACAACGAGTCCATCGGATTCCTGTCGGGCTACAAGCACACCGACACCTTCATGGGCTTCCACTGCGGAAACACCTGCTCGAGCAGGCTCTCAAGCTGTGAGATGAAGTTCCAGAGGATCATGGCGAGGAACCTTCCCGAGGAGGTTACCCAGGGTACCCTCGAGGGCGACATAAAGCCCGGAGATATCACCTTCTACAGACTTCAGAGTACAGCAGATAATCACCTCAGAGCATACGTTGCCGAGGGCGAAGTCCTCGATGTTCCGACCAGGAGTTTTGGCGGCATAGGCGTATTCGCAATCCACGAGATGGGCAGGTTCTACAGGCACGTCCTGATCCAGCAGAACTTCCCTCACCACGGCGCTGTTGCCTTCGGCCACTACGGCAAGAGCCTGTTTGAGGTCTTCAAGTACTTCGGAGCAGAGTCGATCGGCTACAACCAGCCCATAACCCTGCCTTATCCGACAGAGAACCCATTCGCTGAGTGATTGGCAGATAAAGAGAAACGCTATAGAACCGCAGCGAAATAACCTGCAGATAAAGAGCTGCGCTTAGGAAATGTAGTGAAATAACTTGCAGATAAACAGCCACGCTTAGGAAATGTAGTGAAATAAGTTGAGCATTTTACTTGCATGATTTTCCAAATGCTGCATCAGAAAGCCTCGATTCTCGCATGATTTCCCAAATACTGCGTCAGAAAGCCTCGACAATGCCCGCATTGTCGAGGCTTTCTTCCTTTCCGTTGAAAAATCATACTGCGCAAAATATTCAGTTAATTCTGCTACTGTTCCTTTAGCATCTGTCAACATAAACTGCTATTTCACTCTTGACAAATTTTGATCTATGCACTACTCTAACAATTGTACTAAACATGGTCGGCTGATCAATTCTGATCTTCCATCTGTCGACTAAATCCCGTTTTTTGATGACGAATACGTTGTATCACAAGGAGTAACGCAATTGAATATTTCATGGTTTCGGCTACATTGAGCTAATGTGCACAATTTATCCGTACAACTGTACTACTCGGGGATTTCGAAGACAGATAAGATGAGTCATAATTGCCAATCTATCTGTGCACCCCGGAAAATGAGAATGACTGATTACTGATAAGGTGGAAAACAATACCAATTTATACGTACTCCTTGAGAAATGTGAAGTCTCTCTGACGGATAAAATAAAAGAAAAACGCGAAATTATCTGCACTCCTCGGGAAATGCGAAACAACACCGACGGATAAAATAAAGAAGAACGCAAAATTATCTGCACTCCTCGGGAAATTTGAAACGGCATCGACGGATAAAACTAAAGAAGAACGCGAAATTATCTGCTCTCCTCTAGAAATTTGAAACGGCATCGACGGATAAAACCGAAGAAAAGCATAAAATTATCTGCACATCCCTCAAAATTAAGGAGCACATAGACGGATAAAATCAAGCGAATATAAGAATATATCTGTGCATCGTTGGAAATAAGAAACGACAACAACAGATAAAAACAGGGAGACACATCAATTTATCCGCACAGCGCCGACAACAGGAGCAGCAGTAGACGGATAAAACAGAGGAGACATATGTTTATATCGGTATGAACAGAGCTCGCAGATACACTCATACCGCTAAAACATCAACCCCAAAAACATATAGGAAAGGATGATAAAAAATGAACACATCACAGAGTCAGACAAAGCAACATGGCATGAATGAAAAGGAACAGGCCTCAAATAGATCGCCTTCCTCCAAAGAAAGCGAGATTATAAATAGATTGCATTCCTCGAAAGAAAGCAAGATCATAAATAGATCCCCCTTCTGGAAAGAAAGCCGGATCACCAACGAGTTTTCTTCATGGAAGTATACTCTGATGCCGCAATGCTTGCATCGCAAGAAGGAGCTGGAGGAATTGATTGCAAGCAAAGAAGGATCAACTGTGGATGTTCCGGCGGGTACCCTCAGGATTTCCCAGAACCGGCGCACATACCAATTCTATTTGCGAAGTAATCCGGGAGACACAGAAGGTAAGTATATACGCAGGGATAATATTGAACTTGCCAGGAGAATTGCCCAGAGAGATTATGATATTCAGATAAAGAAGCTTGCAGAAAAAGAACTAATTCTATTGGACAGGTATATAGATTTCCTGAGAGAGAAGGATATTGATGAAATATATGACAAACTTCATCCGGCAAGGCAGGCGATGATAAATCCGATTAGGGTTCCGGATGAAGAATTCATAAACCACTGGAGAAACGAATCATATTCGCCTTTGGAGGCGTATGAAATGCCAAATTCCTATTGCTCTTATAATGGAATATATGTGCGCTCAAAATCGGAATTGTTGATTGCGAATATGCTTGAGCATTACAAGATTCCATATAGATATGAGTATCCGATAATGGTAAATGGACACTCATACAGGCCTGATTTCATGTGTCTCAATGTAAAAAAACGCAAAGAGTATCTGTGGGAGCACTTTGGGAAGATGGGGGATCCTGATTATGCGAACAAAACTGTGTCAAAAATCAACGAGTACGAGCAGAACGGATACACATCAGGGGTCAACTTCATAATGACCTTTGAGTCTTATGAACATCCGCTGGAATCAAATATTGTGGCAAAAGAAATCCTGACATATCTGCTGTAGAAAGTCTCCCCGCAGACAAACTATACAGTCACAGACATATTATTATGGAAAAGAATTCCTGAGCAATAAAAGAAAAGTCTGATTTCCAATGTTCTTCACGGGTTCACAATGTTTCTCTCTTCTCCCTTGATATACGCCTCAATATTCTTCTTGACCTCATCAAGGCATCGCTCTCTTGCTTCAGTGCTCGCCCATGCAAGGTGCGGAGTCACAAAGAGCTTCCCGGAATCCTGTATCTTCAAAAGCGGCGAGTCGGCAGCCATGGGCTCAGGGTTTAGAACATCTAGCCCTGCTGCGGCAATTTTGCCGGAAACAAGGGCGTCGTAGAGGTTCTGCTCATTTACAACAGCTCCCCTCGCGACATTTATGAGGATAGCGCTCTTTTTCATCCTGTTAAAAGCCGCTGCATCAAAAAGATTCCTCGTCCTGTCACTCAAGGGGCAGTGGAGTGATATCACGTCGCTCCGTTCAAGCAGCTCGTGGAAAGATACCTGCTCGTAATCGGTGCAGTCGCTGTGCCCTGAGGATGCGTAGAAGATGACATTTGCTCCAAAGGCGGCAGCAATACCTGCTACCTTGCGGCCTATGGTACCCATTCCAACTATGCCGTAGGTCTTGCCCTCGAGGTCGTGATAGGGGATATCGAGGCAGCAGAAATGCTCCTGCGCCGCGTAAGCACCGCTCTTTACAAACTCGTCGTAGTGCCGCAGGTTCTCCATCAGGTAAAAGAGAAGCGCAAATGTGTGCTGCGCAACAGATGCAGTTGAGTAGCCGGCCACATTTGCAACCTTGACGCCGTGCCTGTCACAGGCAGGGATGTTCGCGTTGTCGTACCCTGTGGCAAACTCGCAGATGAGCTTTAAGTCCGGAGCATCATCGAGGAGCTTATCCGTCATCTGACTCTTATTGATGACGAGCACCTCGGCACCGGTGAGCCTCTCTGCAGCGTTTTCCTCTGTCACCTTGTCATCATAATATGTCACATCCCCCAGCTCGTCGTAGATGCTGTAGTCCATATCAGTTCCGACGCTGTCTCTGTCTGCAATTACAATCTTCATCAGATTCCCTCCTGAATTTTCCCTGTTTTATCCGTCAGCTGATCATCTTACCACAGTCGACGAACAGATAAAACGATGCTTATCCATATATCTATCCGTCGGCAGTTCATCTTACCACAGTCACCGAACGGATAAATCGATACTTTGCCTTAGATCCGTCGCGCGGGAAACACTTAATCAGTGCTTCCATAAGTACACCGCATAAGCCCCAACATCGTGCCGCGTAAACCCAATAGCTTTTAGCTTTCCGTCTATCTCTTCGTCCGGCACATAGAACACGTAGTTCGCATCCGCCGTGTATGGCTCGGGAGCATAGAACAGAAATCTCTCCCCGTCTCCGTTGTTCCCCCACTCGTTCACATCGTACTCATAGGGCGAAATGCCCATGGACAAAAGATAGTAGGCGTAAGCCTCATTCACGCCGCCCATGTATGTGAGCCGCTTCCTGACAGCCTCATCCTGCCCGTTCAGAAATTCAAACACCTCCCTCGGGTTCTCGGCAAAGAGCCGCTGGGGATAGTGCTCGAACTCATACCTCGTGAAGTAGTAATTTATGAAAAGAGCTGCATACACCGTGTACGCACACAGGATCAGCACGCCGAGGGCGCCAAGCCAGACGCCCTGTTTCGATGGAGTGCGTTTTACTGCTATGCCTCTCTTATCTGCCTTGGCACCGGAAGTTTCACCTTCATTATGACCCCGTGACTTTGTCCCAACGGCTCTGCTCCACGCCTTAAGGCACGCCTCGATCGGCACCATGATGAGGAACGTGAGCCCAAAGAACACCGCATTTATCCTGTAGGTCGTAACTCCGAGCAGCACCAGCGCGATTGCGAACATCACAAAGGTAAACAGGAGTATCACCCCGTCGAAGATGAGCACCTTCTTCTTCATGGCGCGGACGCACCGCACAAGCGTTATCACGCCGCCGGCGACTATCATCGGCAGCGATATGATATAGAGCGATCCGAACTGCGGGAAGCTGTCAAACTCCTGATTGTCAGAGGTGAACAGGCTCTGATATATGTAGGTGATGTTCGGCCTTATCTCGGAAAAAGAAATCTCGGTCAGCCTGTAGAAATGAATTCTCGGAATCGTGAACGGCCCAATCATCATGTCCGGCAACTCCCATATGTTCACGACCTGCACCAGTATCAGCGGAACCGCGATCACAAAAGCCGGGATAAAGAAGATGAGAATCTGCCTCAGGGATATCTTTTTTCCGAAGAGACGGAGGAACGGGTAGAGCAAAAGAAAGAACAGCGGCAGTATCATGTTGCTCAGGGCGTAGGAATAGAGCGAGATCCCGGTCACAATGCCCAGCAGGAGATAACACCAAAGCGCCTTCTCATCCTGCCTAAGGCTAAACTCGAGTATGTAGAGTATTATCACGACGCACCCGAGCATCAGATTGCAGTCCAGTGCCACGCGCCCCGACTGCGTGAAGTAGGGGAGCGCCGCAAATAAAAAGAGGTATATCAGCCCCGCGGCCCTTCCGCGGATCTTCTTTATGAGAGCAAATCCGACTACGCCGGTTATCATGGAGAAGATAAGCCCCGGTATCCTCGCCATGGCGGCATTAAACCCTCCAGCCATCACAAAGGGAATCGCGAGATAGCAGTACATCACGCTCTGCCCGCCGCCGTAGTTGTTCAGGTACACGGGGAGCGACTTCAGATACCTGTCGACGCCGAAGTGCCCGATGCACCACGAGTCATACGCCATCCCAACCTCGTCGACCTCCATCCCCTTAGGCAGCTCGCCAAGCCTGTATATGTGCAGAAAGAGACTAAAGAGCAGGAGCAGCGCCACCGCCCCCCGGTATATTAAATTGCTTCGAAAGCAGTTGGTCTTCAACTTTAAGTCCTTCTCCTGTCTGTGTTCAATGATAAGAATATTATAGCGTTAAATGATGCATTTTGGCATAAATAAGGATATTTAGATAAAAATGGGTGATTTTGTGACGATTTAGATAAATAAATTGATGAAAAAAAGAATATAGAAATTAAAGGCGGTTCCGACAGACAACGCAAGCTTTTATCGGCACCGCTGTATTTATATCCGGCAAAATTAACGATATTACGTCTAAAATTCTGTCAAGTGTTTTCTTTGAAATTCTGAATTTATAAATTTTTCACTTTGAGCACTAAAATTTAAGAAACCAGTAAATATGCGGGTTTGAAACAATAACAAGCGGTTGTGTTTATAAAAATTTTATGTTTTTTTTTTTTTTCTTAATGGATTTTTGGTTTACCGTTAACGATAATAGTACTGTGACCCTTAAGGGTCAAACTATT
>JAFUYO010000010.1 GCA_017470505.1 Butyrivibrio sp.
AACTGAACATTTTACGCAGAATGATTTTTCAAAGGCAAGGAAGAAAACGCAGACAATGCGGGCATTGTCGAGGCTTTCTGACGCAGCATTTGGGAAATCAGGCAAGTAAAATGTTCAAGTTATTTCGCTACAGTTCCTTAGTATTTAATTACCATACATCTATTTATTTTATTTTGCTGCACACCTTTTGTCAAGCCAGCCGGCTCTGAGCTTTTTGCCAGCCGGCTCTGAGCTTTTTGCCAAAATACGCATCTGCCGCTCAGATAAGCCCCTTTATACAGATCTCAATCCCGATTCCCACCAGTATGATCCCGCCGATGATCTTGGCGTTACCTGAGAACCTGGTGCCGAATTTCGTTCCGATCTTAAGCCCCAAAAAGCACACAACATGGGTCACTGCCCCGATGATGAGGGCGGACAGTATCACCATCAAAAAGTCAAGGCCCTCGATCGTAAAGCCGACTGAGAGCGCATCTATCGAGGTTGCAACCCCCTGCATGAAAATCTCTCTGTTTGAGATCTTTTCTTTTCCTATGGTTCCTCTTATGTCGCAGTCAGAGTTTGGACAGTCCTCGCACTTACCCTCCATTTTGCACTTTTTAGACCTTACCCCTTCAATTATCAGTTTGATCCCGATATAGGATAACAACACGAGCGATATGTAGGGAATGAATTTGGAAAAGCCACCGTAAAACGTCACGGCGAAGTGAACCAGGACCCATCCGATCACGGGCATCACAAACTGAAAACAGGCGTAGACCCCCGATATGGTGATCATACGCCTCCCGGTCATCGACCTCTCTGCAAAGCCGTTTGCCAGCGACACCGAAAACGCGTCCATGGCAAGGCCAAAGCCCAGTAAAATGCTGTTAAATACCAGCCACAATATAAGCGCCATAATAATCTCCGAAAAAGCTCATCACTCCAGGGAATAAAGTGCAAGGACATCCGCAAAGGCCCTGTAGTACTTGAACTGCATCTGATTCCACTGAGTGTACTTGCCTACACTCGAGATTATCATTATACACTCCCTGCCATCTTTGTCAAAAAACCTCATAAGTATATAGGAGAACACCCCTGATTCCCTCAGGAAATTCTTGATGCTGCCCGCCTGCGGAGGAAGTGTGTCTATCCTGTTGACCACGATGAAATCCCTTTCTGCGATATACCTCTCCTTGGTGTCGGAATTCATTATACCCAGCATCATATCAACGGCGTGGCTGTCCTTTATCGCATCTGGTCCCGATGAGTGCCTGAACACAAAGGGATTCCCCACAAAAAGACATACATGCTGCAGATTAAAGCTCTCGGCAAATTCATCCATCAGTATTTCAACAGATGCACCCAACCCGTGGAGAGTGACGTCGAACATCTTGACTATGACATCACCCGGAGATAATTCCCCGCGCTCATTTATCTTCTTTTTGGTCATGCTGCTCTCCCTGATTGTCTCAAGGCTGCCGTGCTTCTCCTCCGAGTATATGATGTACCTGTTCCTGCCCTTCTCCTTGGCAATGTAGAGGCAGTGGTCAGCGACCATGAAAAGATCCTCGTAGTTCTCGGCGTCATTCGGATAGACCGCAGCCCCTATTGACACCGAAAGAGGCGTGTTCTCATCAATCCCCCTGTCGGAGAAGGTAGAGCTGACCGTGTTCTTGATGCTGCGAAGATGCTGCCTTAGCTCATCCTCGCCCTTTATATTGTCAAAGACAATGAGGAACTCATCTCCGCCGAATCTCCCTGCGACGCCCTTGTTCCCTACAACAGTCGATATGATGTCCGCCGTTCTCTTTATCACGGTATCCCCGAACTGATGGCCGTAGGTGTCGTTTATGCTCTTAAAGAAATCAATATCCACTATAGCGAGAGTCGTCCCCTCAAGAGACCTGTCATCAATCCTCTCCTGCGCTATTCTCATGATATCCGACTTGTCTACAAGCCCCGTCAGAGAGTCGTGCTTGATACTCGATGGTGCCGCCTTGCCGGACTTGGTGTCCAGGTGGATGTGCCCGACAACGCTCTCGGTGTTCTTGTAGTAAAAGACATAAGCTCCATCAAGAAGACTTGACGTAAAAGCGGGATCGTCATTTACCAGATTCCCGTCGACCCTCACGGAAAACCTCCCTGTCTTTGCCTTCATCTGCCCGATAAACGACCTCACACTGCTCTGTCCCTTTTTCCCGAGGCCCTTGCAGAGCATATTCTCAAAATCATCCACATCGTAGTCCCCCGAATCAAACCTTGCATTCTGGGTGTTGTAGACTTTGACAACGCTTATCTCGGGGTCATACTCAAAAAAGACATCCTCAAAGAGCTGCAGCTGTGCCCTGTAGGTCGCGACATCCCTTATAAGCTCATTGTGCGTCAATAAAAGCTCATCAATGCTGACAATGATGAGTCTTATCATATTCGTGTTAAGCTTCCTGGCTGCCCTTACATAATATAAAGGCGCATCATCGCCGTTTAATATCCTCGTCGGGAACCATGTGTCGTCGGCGCGCTCTATATTTTCCAGGAACTCCTCCCTGTAATCCTCCGAGACATACTCCTCAAAGGCCGTTAATGTGTCGCTTCCGATTATTCCGTAGGCACGTGAGTCCGCCGATATGAGCGAGTGATTTTCACCTGAAATAACAAATTCAAGAAAGCTGATATCCTTCAACTATTCATCTCCTTAATTCGTTCACTGTAGGTTTATGATTTTATTATAATAGAAAAAATTGCTCTAAACTACAATTAAATGTTATGATATAAAAAAACTAAAGTAACTCAGGAGATGAAAAAATGGATTATGTAATCAGCTGCTGTTCCACTGCGGATCTCACAGCAGAACATTTTAAGGAACGCGATATCAAATATGTATGTTTTCACTTCAACATAGACGGCAAGGACTATCCTGACGATCTTGGCGTCTCATATCCCTTTAAGGAATTCTACGCCGCCATGGCAAAGGGTGCGATGACCAAGACCTCCCAGGTGAGTGTCGGCGAATATATCACCTATTTCGAGCAGTTCCTCTCAGATGGCAAAGATATCCTCCACATGACGCTCTCATCCGGTATCTCAGGGACTCTCAACTCTGCGACCATCGCAAGAGACCAGCTCCTCGAAAAATATCCCGACAGAAAGATCTATGTTGTAGATTCACTTGCAGCCTCCGCGGGCTTCGGACTTCTCATGAACAAGCTCGCCGACCTTCGCGATGAGGGCCGCACAATAGATGAGCTCTATGAGTGGGTTATCGAGAACAGACTTAAACTTCAGCACTGGTTCTTTGTGACTGACCTCCACTATCTCGTGAGGGGCGGCCGTGTCTCCAAGGCAGCAGGACTCATCGGCGGAGCGCTCAAGATCTGTCCCCTTTTAAACGTCGACTATCAGGGCAAGCTCATCGCCAGATCCAAGCACCGCGGCGTAAACGCAGTCATGAAGGCCCAGGTAGAAAAGATGGCAGAGCTGGCCCAAAACGGTCTTGACTACGACGGCGACTGCTACATCTCAAACTCAGACTGCTACGACTACGCAATGCAGGTCGCTGACATGATCGAGGACAAGTTCCACAACCTGAAGGGCAGGGTAAAGATAGTTTCAATCGGAACCACAATCGGGAGCCACACAGGTCCCGGAACCGTCGCACTCTTCTTCTGGGGATCAAAGAGGGTCGACTGATTTTCCATCAATACACACACGAAAAAGGCAGAAGATTAAACTCTTCTGCCTTTCATTCGTCATAGACACCCTTTTCAAGTCTCTTTTCAAAATCTGAGGCCGGCATGGGATTGTCGTACAAAAATCCCTGTACCACGTGACAGCCCACACTCTCAAGGAGCCTGGTCTGATCGGGTCTCTCGACTCCCTCCGTGATAACTCCTATCCCAAGCTCTTTCGCCATGGTGATGATGTTCCGAAGAACGATCTCATCGCTCTTACTGAGCTGGTCATTGTTTATAAAAGACCTGTCTATCTTGATCACTGAAACAGGAAAATCGCGGAGTGTCGACAACGATGAATATCCTGTTCCAAAGTCGTCAATGGCCGTCGCTATGCTCTCATCCTTGAGCCTTGATAAGAACTTCGTCATCAGGATCCTCTCGTCCTCGCTGGCCGTCTCTGTGACCTCAATCTCTATATATTTCCTCTCTATTCCGTATTCGTCTATTATCCTTGTTATATTGCCTGCAAGGTCCTTGTTGGAGAGGTCGCGCCTTGAGAAGTTGACTGACACCTGCACCGGTTCGATTCCCTTGTCTATCCAGCTTTTGATGTACTCACAGGTCTTTTTGAGGACAAAAAGATCGAGCGATGCGACCATACCCTCTCTCTCAAGGATTGGCACGAACTCCGTGGGATACAGGACAAGCCCCTGACAGAACCACCTGGCCAGAGATTCAGCCCCGACTATCCTGCCCGTTGTGGTCTCAACCTTGGGCTGGAGATATATCTTGAATTCGTTGTTCGCCAGTGCTTCCTCGTATCTGTCCTCTATCTGCTTCTGCCTGTAGATTCTGGTGCTCATGGCCTTATTGACAAATACGTAAGGTTTGTTGGCAACATTCTTGGCGTAGTTGCAGGCCATTGATGACCTGGATATCACCTGCTCAGGGGTCTTGAGCGACTCATCTACAGCGTATATTCCGGCGACAGCCTGAACCTCAACCTCTTCGAGCCTGTCATTTTTCATGGCGTGAACGGTTATGGAGGAAATATACGAAAGAAACTTTCTGGTCCTCTCCTTCCTGATAAGGGCCGTGTAATTGTCGCCGCCAAAGTGGGCAACTATCTCTCCCTCTTCGCAGAACTCGTTGAGCTTTTTGGCGTAGCGCTTCATTATCTCGTCGCCCTCACGTATCCCGTATTTCCTGCTGATGAGCCCGAAGCTCTTAAGGTTGATATAGAAGGCGTCATATCCAAGGAGCTGTCCCTTCTCGAACTTGTCCTTGACAAAGGCTATGTATCCTCCGGAATTGGGAAGGCCTGTGAGGTACTGGGTGAGTGCACTCTTTCTGACCACGCCCGCAAGCAAAAACCTCTCCATGTGGAAGGATAATACATCAACGACTATCGAAAAAGCCTTGTACTCCTCATCTGTCCACTTCCTGCCGGCGGAAAGGAATATATAATAGCTCACCGTCCGCTCCCCCGACAAATTGCTCCTGAACTTGTAATCAGGATTCTCATTCTCGGGTCTCGGACCAAAAAGAGGAAAAACAGTGCTGGGTTCACCTGCCCTGTCTGAGTACTTTTTGTAAGAGACAACCGAAACAAGCGAACGCAAACCGAACTCCTTGGCGATATCTGACAGCGCACTGGGGCAGATCTCGGGAGTCACTTCTTCTTCAGACAATATTTGAACAAAATTTTCAAAACATCTCTCAAATGTCATAACACTGTTATTTTATAAAATATTTATAATATTTTCAACATTTTATAGCCTTTTTGGACAACAAACATAAAAAGACACAAAAAAAGCTGTGCAATATGCACAGCTTTTCCTGCTTTATAGAAATAAGCTTAATTATTTCTTGTTTACAAGATCCTTAAGAGCCTTACCAGCCTTGAACTTGGGAGCTACAGATGCAGGAATCTTGATAGCCTCTCCGGTCTGAGGGTTCTTACCTGTTCTTGCTGCTCTCTTTGTTGTCTCGAATGTACCGAAACCTACGAGCTGAACCTTGCCCTTCTTCTTGAGCTCCTTGGTTACTGTGTCTGTGAATGCATTCAGTGCTGCAGTTGCATCCTTCTTGGAAAGGTTAGCTTCCTTTGCAATTGCATCGATAAGTTCTGTCTTGTTCATTTTGGTTTTCCTCCAATAAGAAAATTATTTACTACATTGCCTATTCTACTACTATTTTTTTTACTTAACAACCTCAAAATGCCGAAAAAAAGCCATTTTTTGTTAATTAACGTGTTTTTAATGCTATTTCTGTCATTTTGCTGAGATAAGTCAGGTCTGTAATATCGGGCTGCGGGAATTTCCTGGAAAGTTCCCTCGTGTTGTACAGCGCGATATAGCCGTCAAAGGGCACAGACTGCATCTTGTACAAAAAGGCGTGCTTTATCCCGTTCTCCTCAAAGAACCTGAGAGGCTCCTTTGTCCTGGAGAGCTGCGTCTGCGGCGTGTCTATGACGAGAACGCCGTTTGCGTTGAATTTCGACTCAAACCCGGGCTCTGTAATGTATGAAAGCGAAGATATGCTGTCCACGATCTTGGGTATATTGGTGTTGGTTGATGACCCTGAATCTGCCACCCTCTTGTAGCCATGAAAGCTCTTTGATATATCCTTGTAAAAGATATATGCCTCATCGAGATCATAGGTGGCTGCAATCTTCATAAGAAGCGTTGTAATCGCCTCGTTCATGCTGCCAAAAAACCCGTCAATGGTATCGAGGACGAGCTTTGTCTTGTCAAGGACTGTGGCGCTATTTATCTTAACCGTGCTCTCATCCAGCTCCCCGTTTACGACCTTGCCGTGTATATCGGGATTGTAGATGACATAGCGGTTCTTGCCTCTGTTCTTGGCTCTGTAGAGCATCCTGTCCGCCAGGTTAAAGAGATCCTCATAGTTATCAACATAGCTGGGATAGGTTCCTAATCCCATCGAAACAGTGACCTGCGGAAAGCCGTTCTGATCGATGTGCGTGGCCTCAACCCTCTCCCTTATGCCCTTTAAGTAGACACGCAGGTCAGACTTGTCCTCGATATCGTCAATTATCAGCATGAGCTCGTCGCCGCCGATCCTCCCGGCCCTTCCGTCCTTACCCAGGACCTCCATGATGATGCCGGCAACCTCCCTCAGAACCTTGTCGCCAAAGGCGTGGCCGAAAGAGTCATTTATCTGCTTGAAATTGTCTATATCGACTATGCAGAGGTTGACAAAGTGCCTGCTCTGCGAGGTGCAGAGCTTTTTGGCGTAGTCGGTAATGGCCTTCTTGTTGTAAAGACCTGTCAGGTAATCAATCTCCGTGGCTCTGATGTCGCCCTCAATATGGGCGATGTCCTGGAAATTGATGTGAATCGTACCGTCATCAGCCTTCTCACACCCTGCCGTCACCCAGCTGTACTCGCCGTTTTTCTTGCACATGCGAAAGCACAAAGACACCTTGTCCTGAGAGGACAGCGTCTCCACCATCTCATACAGAAGATGCTGATCATCAGGGTGAACATTCGCGAAGATGGTTTCGGAACCATCCTCGCAAACATAATCCCTGTAATTGTCATCCACTGAAATGATATCAAGTTCTGTATTTGCTACGATCAGTCCGTCTTTCAGTGTAGTCATTTTAATGCCCTGCAATATTTTTTTACAGAATATCCTGGAATCCGGGTCTGTAGAGATGTCTCGGGATACCATCAACCATGATGGGTCCTACATCGCCCTGGATAAGAGGTCTTACATATGTAATGAACTCCTGTGTCACATAGGTTCCGTCCTTGCTGATCCACTCTCTCGGAACAGTGCGCTCGTCGTTGGCGATCTTGTGAACATCCTTGACCTCTGTTCCTGCCTGATAAGGATCGTCGGAAAGTCTCTCGATTACAACCATCTTGCCTGAATCGCCCTCGTCAGCTGCCTTCATGGCTGTACCGCCGACCTCATATGCCTCGAGGATATCCACACGTGATGCGCAGTGGCTCGCTGCTCTCTGAAGTGTTGAGAGCTCGATGGCACGTGTCTTGCAACCGCACTCTGTAGAAACAACGTTGCAGAGATATCTTGCAGTACCTGTGAGCTGCTTGTGTCCGAATGCATCTACGTACTCAACGGAGTTGTCGAGATCGCTGACATACTTGCCGTCCTTGGTCCTGATTCCCTCGGAGACAGCGATAACTATTGAAGCCTTGTTCTTCAGAAGAGCCTTGACCTTCTTGAGGAATGCGTCCATATCGAAAGGAATCTCAGGAAGATAGATCGCGTCAGGTCCGTCGCAGTCCTCGCCCTTTGCAAGAGCTGTCGCACCTGTGAGCCATCCTGCATTTCTTCCCATGACCTCAACGATGATAACCTGACCGTGGGTGGTCTCAAGTGACCAGCTGTCTCTGATGATCTCTTTTACAGAAGTTCCGATATACTTGGCTGCTGAGCCGTATCCGGGTGTATGGTCAGTAAGAGCAAGGTCGTTGTCTATAGTCTTGGGGCAGCCTACAAATCTGATAGCTGAACCTGTTATGATAGCGTAATCAGAGAGCTTCTTGATGGTATCCATCGAGTCGTTGCCGCCGATGTAGATGAAGCAGTCGATCTCGAGCTTGTCAAGGATCTGGAAGATCTTCTCATAGATCTCTTTGCTCTCGAAGATCTCAGGAAGCTTGAATCTGCATGATCCGAGATATGCTGAAGGTGTTCTCTTCAAAAGCTCTATATCCAGACCTGACTGGATGTGATCGGACAGATCGACATATCTGCCCTCCATGAGTCCCTGAACACCATGGATCATTCCGTAAACCTTCTTGTATCCACGGTCGATGGCAGTCCTGTAAACACCTGCAAGCGAGGAGTTGATGGCCGCTGTAGGGCCTCCTGACTGTCCAACAATTACGTTACGTTTTACCTTGTGTGCCATATAAATTAATCCCCTTTCAAATTTATATCGTTTGTCACATAAACTATATTATAAGTGATTAAACGTTTACTGTCACGATTTCATTTAAAACTTTAAGAGCACAAATACGCAATACTTTTTTCTACACAAAAAGGGAACTTCCTCATCGAAGCCCCCTTCACCATACAACAGTATTAAATTCAAAAGTCTTCCTCTTCAATAGCGAGCCTGTATCCCTTCGCCTTGCCAAGACTATATGCGATGCCGGCAACAGTAGCGAGGCAGACACCTGCAACTGCGCATCCTATAAGAAGCTTCTGCCTGGACTCGTCGAGTCCATCCCACCACTCAGTGACAAGATCAATCTTTTCCTTGACACATTCAACAACATTATCGAAAAAACTCATTAAACCCATTGTAGTCACCCCCTTCTCATATACTATATATTGTACTTCTTAGCGTGTCGTTCCTCAAGCTTTTTTAGCACAAAATCTCTCCAGGTGAAGTCAATTATTGCCGCAAAGGGTATCGCGAGCAGGATTCCGGCCACTCCGAAGAGCCTGCCGCCTAAAATAATCGAGATAAGTATCATCAGAGCGGAAACTCCAAGGCTTCCTCCAAAGAGCTTGGGCTTTATCACATAGCCGTCCAGAGTCTGAAGAATGATAGTGAAAACCAAAAACCAAAGCGCGTACCAGGGATTTACCAAAACCAGGATGAAAGCACCCATCGCTCCGCCAACAATGGGGCCGAAGGTCGGCGCGAGGTTCGTAACTCCGACGATTACGGATATCAGAACTGCATATGGCATTCCCATCATGAGCATAAAAATGAAGTTGACCACCCCGACGATTATTCCGTCGACTATATCAACGCTGATGTATCTGATCAGGATGTCGTTGCATCTCCTTAAAAAGGCTGCCGTCTTGTCAAAGGACTCTTTTTTCATAAGGAGTGAGAAGAACTTCGCGCAGGCGCTCTCAAGAGGCCTCTTGTCCAGCAGAAAATAGATGGCGAGGATCAGGGCTATGACTACGTCAAATACCGCTCTTCCGATATCGGCACCCTTAAGGACATACAGATTCATGTTCTCTGAAAGGTCGGTGCCAAGCTTCTCGAACAACATATCTCCAAAGCTTGTAATCCCGGACACGTCAAAACCAAAGAACTTGGTGTGTCCGTTGTTCAGGTCATGGATCAGCTCCTGCAGGGATGCCAGATACATGTCCATGTTGCTCGCAAGAGTCATGACGCTCTTAGATATCTGCGGAACGAGGGCCACACACAGAAGTGTTATGGATGCGACGATAACAAGGATTGAGAGTACGACCGCTATCTTCCATCTCGTTCTGGTGTTTTTTACTGAAGTCAGAACATTCCTGTCGAGAATGTTGGCGAGGGGATTAAAGATGTAGGCTATGACAATGCCCAAAAGTATCGGTCTCAGGAACGAAAAAAACGCCCCAAGTCCCTCAAACATCCAGTCCAGGTTGTAGAGTAATACAAATAAAACAACCGCCGAACACGTCGCGATCGTGTTCGCCACCCACCTTTTTTCAAGCCACTTGCTGCTCCACTTCATTTCAAATGTCACTCCTTATCCAAATTTACATGGAAAAAGCAGCCATCGCAATGACTGCTTTTACTTCCTTAAAGAACCCCAAAATGCCGGTTCCTGTTATTTGACTCCTAGCTATCGCCAGGTGGGTTACCGCAACCTGAAATCCTGTCTTCCTCTCCCATAGCTTAACTGCGCATGCGCAGGACCGAAGGCGTGACATTCTAACAGATGATGTAGGAGTCCCGTTTAAAGTAATGTAGGTTCAAATTACACAGGAGTTGTCGGACATCCCAGGAGAGTTTTTAAACTCTTAAGATAATTATACTTAATAAAAGCCTTTTTTCAAGCTTTCGCACCGAATTTAAGAGACTTTTTAGAATATGGTTATAGCTCTGGTTGCTTCTTTGAGCCAACGCTTTATATCCTCATCCTGGATGAGGGGAGCGACTCTTTTGTAAACTTCGGCGTGGTAGGCGTTGAGGGCCTTTATGTCGTCGGAATTCATGTAGGCGGGGTCGATGCCTTCGAGGTCTATGGGGGCGTAGGTCAGGTGCTCGAAGTGGAGGAACTGGCCGTATCCGTTGGCTTCACCCCTGACAACTTCGAGGATGTTCTCAATTCTTATGCCGTGGCTGCCCTCTATATAGACTCCGGGCTCGTCGGAGACGATCATCCCGGGAAGGAGCGGCGCCTCGTACTGCCCCTGTGAGAACCTCCAGCGTATGTTCTGCGGTCCCTCGTGGACGTTAAGTATATAGCCGATGCCGTGACCTGTTCCGTGCTTGTAGTCGATTCCCATATCCCAGAGAGCACTCCTGGCCAGGATATCGACATTTTTTCCGGTACAGCCCTCAAGGAAGCGCGCCTTTGCAAGGCGAAGCATACCGCAGACGGTCGCTGTGTAGTGGCGCTTTATCTCATCAGAGATCTCTCCCACAACCATTGTCCTTGTCACATCGGTTGTGCCGCCCATATAGGTTCCGCCTGAATCAACAAGGAGCATCCCCTCTGCCTTTACCTCGGCGCAGTTATCCTCTGTCGCCTCGTAGTGCGCCATTGCCGCATTTGCGTTGTAGGCACTTATTGTGGGGAAGGACAGCTCAATAAAGCCGTCAAGCTCTGCCCTCATTGAGTCCAGCTTCATGGCGGCCGAATACTCAGTCATAGGAATCTTTCCCGCGTTTTTCTTTACCCAGTAGATGAACTCCGTGAGCTTTGCCGAATCGCGCAGGTATACCTCCCTGATGTTCTTAAGCTCGGTCTCATTCTTGCAGGCCTTAAGTGCCTCTGTAGGGTCCTTTTTGTCAACAAGGCTTACTCCCTCTTCCTTTGCCTTTTTGACAAGGCTCTTGTAGGTCAGGAAATTTGTGTTTCTCTTATCGAAAAGGATGTTTCCGTCCAGTTTCATGCCAGAGATATATGAAAAGAGCTCCGAATAGTCCCTCAGAGTAATCTTTCTCTCTTCGCAGTAGCTCTTTACTTTATCAGTCACCTCTTTTTCCTGAACAAACAAGGTAAAGCTGTCCATCGTGATAACTGCATAGCACAGAGCCACGGGATTGCACTCCACATCATCTCCGCGAAGGTTTGTGAGCCAGCATATGTCATCGAGTTTACTCAGAAGATGCATGCTGCTGCCGTACTCCTTCATCTTATTTCTAACCTGCAAGAGCTTTTCGTCAAATGAGAGCCCGCAGAGTTCATCCGGCAGTACATACATATCGTGGCAGGGAAGCGCGGGTCTGTCCGTCCACACATCATCAGCAAGGTCCTTGTCTATCTTAAAAGACACCTCGTTGTCACTGAGCTTTCTTTCAAGCCTCTCTCCTACGCTCGTTGATATGACCCTTCCGTCAAAGCCGAGAGTCTGACCCTTTTTCATGTTCATCTGAAGGTACTCCTCGATTGACGGAACGCCCTCTTCCAGCATCCTGTAGAGCTTAACGCCTGTCCCCTCCATCTGGTTCCCAGCCTGGATGAAATACCTTCCGTCAGTCCACATCCCTGCCTCGTCATCGCTCACAATTAGGGTCCCGTTTGATCCGTCAAATCCGCAGAAGTACTCCCTCACCTTGAAAAAGTCCGCCGAGTACTCCGAGTTATGAAAGTCGGATGTCGGCATAATATAGTAGTCGATCCCGCTTTCCTTCATGGCTTTCCTTAAGTTTTTCAGTCTTTCCTGTATAATCAGGTTTTCTTTACTCATACCTATCTCCTTATTTTATTCGTTACTATAATATCACAATAACCTCGCTCTATTTATACACTTTTCTGAAAATTGCTTAATCCCTACTATCTGTTATAATAAAAATGTCATTCAGATATTTGAGCATAAAATCACATAAGGAGAATCATCATGGAAGAAAAGGATATATTAAAGCTCATTGACCACACACTGCTGACTGCGGATGCAACATGGGAGGGAATCGTTGCTCTCTGCGACGAGGCCGTTAAGTACGGTACAGCAACCGTCTGCATACCGCCGACATATCTTAAGAGAGTTCACGATAAGTACGGCGATAACTTGAAGCTCTGCACCGTTATAGGCTTCCCTCTCGGCTACAGCTGCACCGAATCAAAGGTCTGTGAGGCAAAGGTTGCGATTGCTGACGGCGCATCTGAGATCGACACCGTAGTCAACGTGAGCGATGTCAAGAACCACAGATATAACGAAGTAAAAAAAGAGCTTACCGAGATCAGAAAGGCCTGCGGAGACAAACTCTTAAAGGTCATCATTGAAACCTGCTACCTCACAGAGGAGGAAAAGATCGAGCTCTGCAAAATCGTAACAGAGGTAAAGGCTGACTACATCAAGACATCGACAGGCTTCGGCAGCGCAGGTGCTGCTCTCTCCGACATCGAGCTTTTCAAAAAGCACATTGGCCCCGATGTTAAGATAAAGGCAGCCGGCGGCATCAGGACAATAGAGGATGCCCTCGCTATGGCAGAGGCGGGCTGCAGCCGCATCGGATCGTCCAAGGTGGCTCCGCTCATTGCCGCCAAGTACAACCTGTAAGGCACTGTAAAGTACATTGCCAGGTATGCTTACACACTTCTCATATAGCGCCAGAGTACCACGCTAAATTAAACAGCAGCTACCGGAAATCCACATGATTCCGGCAGCTGCTGTATTTTTTTACCTATCTCCCATCGGAACATAATCTTTCCTGGGCTCAATTGCCATATAAGCGGGACGGATGATCTTGCCGTTGTTGGCGAGTTCCTCCATTCTGTGGGCACTCCAGCCGACGATCCTCGCCATCGCAAAGATTGTGGGATACAGTTCTTCTGGAAGATCCAGCATCCTGTAAACAAAGCCTGAGTAGAAGTCGACATTCGCGCTGACGCCTTTGTACATCGTGCGCTCGCCGCTGATGATCCTGGGGGCAAGCTTCTCAACGAGCTCATATAGCTGGAGCTCATCCTCCCTCCCCTTCTCTGCTGCAAGCTTCTCGACAAAGCTCTTTAAGATGACAGCTCTCGGATCAGACTTTGAGTAAATGGCGTGTCCTATACCGTATATGAGTCCTGACTTGTCAAAGGCCTCCTTGTTCAGTATCTTGTCAAGGTAGTGCTCGACCTCTTCCTCGTCCTTCCAGTCCTTAACATTGTCCTCGATGTCGTCAAACATGTGCACAACCTTGATGTTGGCTCCGCCGTGACGAGGTCCCTTAAGTGACCCGATAGCCGCAGCTATAACGGAGTATGTGTCCGTCAGAGTTGAGCTCACAACATGGGTCGTGAAGGATGAGTTGTTACCGCCGCCGTGCTCCATGTGAAGCACCAGACAGATGTCGAGGAGCTTCGCCTCAAGCTCGGTGTACTTGCTGTCGGGACGAAGCAGGTAGAGAATAGTCTCTGCAGTTGAGAGTTCCTCTCTCGGCGGGTGGATCACAAGGCTGTTGCCCTCGTGGTAGTGATTGTAGGCCTGATAGCCGTAAATTGACAGAAGCGGGAACAGGCTGATGAGCTGAAGTGACTGCCTAAGGACGTTTGGCAGCGACACATCATCTGCAAGGTCATCATAGGAATAAAGAGTCAGTACGCTCCTGGCAAGTGTGTTCATCATATCGCGGCTCGGCGCCTTCATGATGACATCCCGCACAAAGCTCGTGGGGAGTGATCTGTAAAATCCTAAAAGCTCCTCAAACTCAAAGAGCTCCTTGCCCGTTGGAAGCTGATCAAATAACAAAAGATATGTAGCTTCCTCAAAGGCGTATCTTTTTTCATCAACCGCAGCCTTTACAAGCTGCTTTACGTCATACCCCCTGAAGTAGATCTCGCCGTCAGCGGGGAGCTCCTTGCCGTCCACCACCTTCTTGGCTATGATCTCTGAAATCCTGGTAAGTCCTGTCAGAACACCCTTACCGTTTAAGTCTCTTAAGCCCCTCTTTACGTCATACTTGTAAAAGAGCTCATTTTCAATAATGTCTGCTTCTCTTGAAAGCTTGGAAAGATCAACAATTTCCGGTGTGATTTCCGAATAAATCCCCTTACCTAAATCCATACGCACCTCCTGTTGTTTGTACTCTATACGCCAAGAAAATTCCTGACTGCACCCTCCATCTCGGATCTGTCGACAACCGTAGTGTGTCTGACCCTGGCATCCCTTATTGAGCTAACGGCATCCGGAATCTGTACGCCTGAAACTTCAAAGAGCCTGTCTGCAAGCTCAAAGTCGTCTATACCATCGTCGCCCTTTCCGAGTGCGTTCATGACACTTCTCGTAAACTTGTAGGGACTTGCCGTGGATGCAATAACAGTTACTTTCTTATCACCTGTCTCTTCTTTATACTTCTCATATACCGATGCTGCCACAGCTGTATGGGTGTCAATCAGATAACCTGCGTTATCAAAAAGTTTTCTGATGGCAGCAAAGGTTTCTTTCTCTGTCGCAAAGCCTCCGTAGAAATCAGAGAGCTTATTCTTCATCTCATCTGTTATTTCATATCTGCCTTCTTTGGAGAGCTTGTCCATATATTCGGCGTCAACTGTTGTGCTGTTGCCGGCGATGTGGTAAATGAGTCTCTCGAGATTGGACGAAATGAGGATGTCCATTGACGGCGAGCTTGTCAGCACAAAATCACGGTTTCTGTCATACTCTCCGCTCTTAAAGAAATCAAATAACACCTTGTTGGAATTGGATGCGCAGATAAGTCTGTCGATCGGCACTCCCATCTGCTTTGCATAATATGCAGCGAGGATGTTTCCGAAGTTTCCGGTGGGAACAACCACATTTATCTTCTCTCCGTCTGCTATTCTGGCCTCTTTTAAGAGCTTCGCATAAGAATAAACATAGTAGACGATCTGCGGAATGAGCCTGCCTATGTTGATGGAGTTTGCAGACGAGAACTGGAATCCCTTTGATTCGAGCTCCTCTTTAAGCGCAGGGTCCGTGAATATCTTCTTAACTCCTGTCTGGGCGTCGTCGAAGTTCCCCTCTATCCCGATAACGCAGGTGTTGTCACCCGTCTGTGTGACCATCTGCTTTTCCTGAATGGGGCTTACGCCGTGCTTTGGATAAAAAACTATGATCTTTGTGCCCGGAACATCAGCAAATCCTGCAAGAGCAGCCTTTCCCGTATCGCCGCTCGTAGCTGTCAGAATAACTATCTCATTCTTTACGTTGTTCTTCCCCGCTGCTGTTGTCATGAGATACGGAAGGATTGAGAGCGCCATATCCTTGAAGGCTATGGTCTTGCCGTGATAGAGTTCCAGAAAATACGCTCCGCCCGCCTCTGATAAAGGAGCTATCTCCTCCGTGTCAAACTTTGAATCATAGGCGCTGTTTATGCAGTACCTGAGCTCATCCTCAGTGTAATCGGTAAGAAGAAGCTTCATAACTTCAAAAGCCGTCTCCTGATATGAAAGACGCGATATCTCAGGCAGAGTCTTGTTAAGATGCGGAATATGGTCCGGAACATACAGCCCCCCGTCCGGAGCAAGACCTCTTAAGATTGCCTCAGATGCCCTGATATACCCCTTGTCCCCTCTTGTGCTGGAATACAATACTTCTTGTGACATTTGTCTCCTCCATGTTTTGACATGTAACTATTGCTCTTATACAATAAACCTGTAATCATAATTAATAACAACAGTATAACACAGTTTTTCATCATTCGGGGGAAAAATGAGCAAAAAGAAGTACGTCGGGGTATACAAAACCACGCTAAAAGACGGGACTTTGTCCTACAGAGCGTCCATAACCTACGATTCGAGGCACATTTCGCTGGGGAGCTTTTCAAAGCCCGCACCGGCAGCAAAGGCTTACAAGGAAGCTGCAAAGATCCTTTCTGATGACACCTTTGCCATCCCATCCTACAAGAGCTCCATGGCCCTTCCATTTGAAAAGGTCGTGACTCTTATCAACTACAGGGATAACCGGATGTACATCAAATGTCCCATCTACCTCGAAAAGAAATACTTTAAGTACTACTTATCCCCGACCTATGTCCTGACCTTTGACATAGACGATCTCTTCTACTACTCCTCCCACAAGATCATGCAGCGCGGCTCGCACCTGTTTGTTGCGGACTACGGAAGCCAGCTTTCCGTCCTTCAGAGATACGGGATAAAGAGCTATGCCGTAGAGGGGCGCGACTACAGATTCGCAAACGGCGATTCCACGGATCTGCGCTACGAGAATATCATCATTTTAAACAGGTACAGGGGAGTAAGACAGTTCGCTGAGAAGGGCTTTATCAGGTATAAGGCCGTTATTCACATAAAGAGCGATTTTGTGGTTGGCAAGTACGACACCGAGGCAGAGGCCGCAATAGCCTACAACAAGGCGGCTGACATCCTGAAGTCCGGCGGCTTTAAGAAAAACTTCCAGCTGAACTATGTGGAGGATATAACCGCCTCGCAGTACGCCGATATATACGTACGCGTCAAGATATCGCAGAAGATCTTCGACCTCAGGCCGCCAAAGAGCTGACATATCGTTACCTCTGCCACAGAAGTGAAAGGCGCCCTTCTCTTACTTCACTCATGGAGAGGCTCACTTTGGGTTCAGAACTCTTTCCATCCTCTATACCGACGTAGAGCCTTGCGCCCTTATACTCAGTCAGCTGCTTTGGTATCTCTATTTCGCAGCTCTCACTTTCATCCTGCTGCAGGCTCATAAGGTCTATCGGAAGCTCGAACCTCAGCATTCCCTGCGCCTCAGTCCCCTCTTTTCCAAAACCGTCACAGATGTCCGCATAATTGTCTATATCCGAGCCTTCAGGCAGGTAAAAATAAAGAACCGCCCTGTTGTCAAAGTATATCGGGCAGACGCCGTCGTTTACCATTATAACTGAAAAGGTCACAGTCTTACCAAAAAGAGGCGACTTCATGCCGAGTGAGCTGACTCTGTATCTGTAACCTACTTTTGCAAGTACTTCTTTTGACTGCTTCTCAATATCCCCGCTCTTTTTGGGCTCGGGAACTTTGGGACCAATGAAGGTCATGTGGGACTTTGAAATCATACTCAGAGTCTCATCAAAGCTTTCCCCGAGCATCGTGCTGATGGGGATGCTGCTGGTAAACTCACCGCCGACGGGAGCTTTTTTCCATATTTCGGGAGCCGCCTTAAGGCCGTCCTCCTCCCCGGTTTCGTTGTACTCTCCGCCGTTTTCTATCCATCCAAGCCACGTGTGGGTATCCTGCGCATGCCCTGTCATATCATTAAATACACCAAAGCCCTCCGGGAGCTCTGCAAAGGGTCTTCTCATCAGGAGCCTTGCGTTTGGAAAAGCTGTCAGATAGGGCTTTACATACTTCTCCCTGATTTCTTTTTCAGGCATTCTCGGTATCCCTGCGGGGTAATAGGTGTGCCACTCACCCCAGTGCCCGAGACTTCCAAGCTCAACGTATTTCAAAAAATCATCGCCGGAAAAGTGCCTTCCAATCTCGGCGATCACCTTCTCGTGTTCCTGTATGAACACTTCGTTCCCGTAGTCAGGGCCGTATCCCCTTCCGTACTCTATATCGTAGAACTCTCCGTCACCGGTCTTGTCGTAGAGCCAATTCGGGATGTCCATGTGCTCCTCATCGGAGGGAAGGTCGCATACAAAGCGAAGGACGAGGTTTTTTCCCTCGGCCCTCCATCTCTTAAGATCATAGTTTTCTTCAATTTCATCCCATCTGTAGTCCCCCTCATTTGGCTCGAGTTCGCTCCAGAGAAGGTTCATATACACCAGCGTCGCGTTTTCGCAAAGCGACGTGCTCGTCGATGAAGGTGCATATCCCACATAGGGGTTTAAGAGAAAGCTGTCATCTCTTGCATACTTGTAAGATCTGACAGCAGGTGAAAAGAAATTCATCTTTATCGCTCCGATTGACAATATTGCCACCACTACTAAAAGAGCAATGGCAACAACTGACCGAATGCCTCTTTTAGCCATTATATTCTCCGTTGTACTGAATGAGGGTAATGTCCTTGACCTTGTCGATGCTCCTGATCTTCTCCTCGAAGAGGAAGTTGTCATCCTTGCAGTAAACCTCGACTGCAAGCTCAGTTATATCGCCTCTGAGTGTCCTTGACTTTACAACATGTTTCATCTTGCCGAAGGCTCTGAGGACGTCATCTCCTGCATCTGTCCCCTCGTAGTGGATGACAGCCACATAGACCTGCCCCTTTGAAGGCCTTGCGTAAAAACAGGCGAGCATGATGATTATGATGAGCGAAGCCGAGAGCGTCAAGATGTACATTCCCGCTCCCGCAGTGATGCCACCTGTGATAGCCCAGAACAGGTACAACAGATCAAGCGGATCCTTTATCGCTGTCCTGAACCTGACAATAGACAGGGCGCCGACCATACCGAGGGAAATCACGATATTGGTGCTGATTGCAAGTGTCACCATGCAGGTCAGAAGGCACATCCCGACAAGTGTCACGGCAAAGCTCTTGGAAAAGATAACTCCCGCATAGAAATGCCTGTAGACCATGTAGATAAGCAGTCCCAGGACCAGAGCTATCACCATTGAAATGATGATGTTGCCCACATCTGTGGTTGAATATGCATCTGAATTAAGAATTGAATTTTTGATAAAATCTCTTGCGCTCATATAAGGCTCCTCTCATTTACATAATATCCGGGCCCGTGTAAATAGGCCGTCTTGTCACAACAAATAACATATTTCGATGCCGCCACCATCTCACTTGCATACGGCACAATAAGGTCCTTTACCATCTTTGGCTGGAACTCGGTGTACTTAACCTCCAGTATCAGCTTGTCGGATGGAAGTGCGGGAAGTGTGGGAAGATCCGGATCAAAAATATCGTATCCTCCTATCGCCGCTCTGACCTTCTTGTCAAAGGTTATCCTGACCGTTCCCTCATCCATGATAAAGGGCGTCCTGTCATAGTCGACTATAACTCTAGGCCGCAACATGTTGCTGATACATTCTACGTAGAACTCCTTTAAAAGGTTCTTTTCGCTGTGCAAAAGAAATTCGTAATCGCCATCAAGTATCCTGTAGAACTCATCCCTTGAAAGAGATGCGGATTCCTTGTAGATGTACTTGTCGTGTTTGGTCTTCCTCTCAAGCTTTATGGAAGAGTCGGAGTAATTGTATATCCTTATCCGGTATTTTTTGCGGAAATAAATTCCCATCTCCTTCTCTTCATAAGCGCTCCCGAAATAGTCGTCAAAATACAGGCTCCTTATCAGGTATTCGCCCCCCTCAGCGTGCGGATCAAGCTGAAAATAAGGCTGCATCTTTCGCCTTAGGGCCTCGTATTCAGGATAGCTTATGAGATACTTCCACTCGTATCTGAATTTTTTCATAGGCTCATTAAAACTCTCCTTCTAACTGTTCAAGTCTGACTACGCTTCCGTCCTCAAATACATAAAAGCAGACGACGCCGTAGACCTTACTTGAGGTCTCCTCTATTACATAGTAGTCAAATGCCGGAGTTGTGTGTCCTTCAGAATCGGTAGCCTCAACCTTCAAAAAGTACTGCCCCGGCTCTAAAACTTTTCCCTCATATTTTGCAACCTGACCCTTGTAGCTGTCAATTACCTCTGTGAAATTATAATCCCTTGAAACCGAAAAAGTATATGTTATATCGTCCTGCTGGAAGTCAAAGGACTGATCCCAGTAATACATAAACTTCTCTCTCTCCGGTATAGGTTCCTGGGCGTAAAAAGGCATCGGAAACTGCAGCGTTTCCACATAATTATCATAGTAAAAATCCACAAGGTCGGGAAGTTTCCCTGCAACAAAGTCGTATTCCTCAGGTGTCAGGGACTCGTTGAAAACATCGGGCTCCCTGAATACATACGGCTCGACAACCTCTCTATACTTTTTAACTTCACTTAAAAGCCTCTCCTTTGAGAGGTATTCCTTAAGATCAAGAACCGCGCTGTCAAGCTCTTTTCTGAAGTTCTCTGACTTAAGGCACCTCTGGAACAGGACGTTTCCCCAGTAGTTACTGACTCCTCTCTCCCATCCGCCGTAGTCAACGCGGTCTTCCAGTAAAAGCTCATCGTAGTTAAAGCTCGCGTCATAGTCCCAGGGAAGGAAGTACCATCTCTCGGAATTTTTGGAGCTGTAGAGGTAACAGTTTCTGTTCTGGGTATCGATGTTTCCGGTCAGAATGTTAAAAGCAAGCCAGTAAGTAATATTCTCCCTGTCAAAGTACTCATCGATGATCTCGTCTATCGGAGTCGAGTAATCATTTACTTTCTCAATCATCTTCAAAAGCTTTCTGTTGTCCTCATCTCCCTTTATCTCAAGCACGCTCTCAATGGCTCTCCTGTCAAAAGTCGGATCCGAGGTCAGTTTCAGCTTATCCTCATACCTGTAAAACTCAAACTCATTAACCTTGTAGAGATGCCCGTACTTGTCCAGTCCGTGGCTCTTAAGGGCAGTTTTGTTGAGCTGCTCAACCTGGGTGTAGAGCCCGTAATCCTCAAAACCGCTATCGTCGCCGTCGGTCAGGTCATTTACGTACAGATGAACAAAGTGGGTTCTAAGACTCATCAGCTGATCAATCTCTGACAGAAGTGAAAAACACATCTTGTTCCTGAATCTGAGTCCGTCTGCCATATGCTTGTTGAGCGCTATGGTGGTCTGCCCGTTCCAGGAGCCCATGTCGTCTTTTAGTTCTATCTTGTAATTCTTCTGAACGTAAGCGCTCGACGTCTGACCTCTTATCTGCACCGTCGCATTCGGTGTAACCCTGCCGTAGCCCAGATTCCCGGGCTTTATTCCGTTCTCGTCTCCCACCTGCAAAAGACCTTCGACCTTGTATCTGTCTATTCCACGTTCATTGTAGTAGTAGGCCGAGTAGGTGTTTACCTCCTCCCAGGTGTGGTCCGTTCCGTCGGCGCTGTTCCCTGTCCTGACAGTGAGGTACATTGTCGTCACATCGTTGTTGTCGTCGTATAGAAGTCTCTTATCCCGAAGGTGCCTTACAGATGATTTATCATCACCCGAAGTATTTACAGTTTCAGTACTGCCGCTCCCCAAAAGATCGATATTGCCCTGATCGGAATCTTCTTCCCTGGTCAGGCTGATCCCCATATATTCTTTCAGTATAACCTCATAATTTGCGCCGATCACAATAACTGCGAGGAGCAAAATCGTAATCAGTACGAGCTTTATAGTACCCTTTTTCATTGTCTTACCTCTCTGCCGGTCAGGTATTTCTTTTCTTTCTCAAGAATCTTTTCGTAGAGCCTTGTCGCAATGCCGTATTTGGGCTCTGCGAGCATAGGCTGGGTGCTGAGTATGTGGTACGGAAGCCTCTTTGTAAAGCTTGCGAGCATCCATATCCCCGCAACCAGATAGATGATAGAGGCAAACGCGAAGGCAAAGCCGTAAAACCTCATCTCGAACCGGAGCGAGAAAAGGCAGCCTGCTGTTGAGAGAATCGCAAAAATAAGCGTTGCTGTCAGGGTGTCTCTGTAGTCAGTAAAATACATGAGTATCATGATTATCACATTCCCGACCGCGTAGGCTCCGTACCCCACGCACAGTATCCTGAAGTACCCCTCCATCATCGCATCAAATCCGAGCGGAAGCCGGCTTAAGACAACCAGTCCCACAGAGAGCATTATAGCTGTCGCATAGAGTTGTCTCCTTGCGGTGTAGATGAGCTCGTGCTCGAGAACGGTCAGCATCTCGCTCTCCGCCTGTTCAATCTCCACAATGGAGCCCTTCCCGTTAAAGAGATCGTAGTACTTCCTGTACTTCGGGTAGAGATTGACCTCCACGGAGACAACGAAGTTGATTGTGGTTATCAGTATCGTCATGAAGGCAAAGAGCGCAGCTATATCATGCTGCGGCGCCGCATAGAACAATCCCTTTATACATCTTCCGATGGACGAAAACCACGCTATCACCAGATGTGAAAAGAGTCCCACATTGGTAAAAAAGCTTATTATAACAAGCTCCCTGTACTCGTCGAACCAGGGCAGAAAATCAAAATGCCTCTGATTGGAGTTTGGAAAAAACCTGTACAAGAGCGCCATATCAACAGCCATCATGACTCCGTATCCCATGACTATTCCAAACATCATGACTTCCAATGAGCCGCCGGCAAGATAAGTCCCGATAAAGGCTGTCGCTGTCGATGTCAGGATTGCTGCGACATACGACATTACGATTCCCTTGTAGTCCTTGATCGCCGAGAGGTAGTTCATCTGTGTCCACACAGTCAGAAGCTCCATAAACAGCACAAAAACGAGAAAACAGAGCCTTACTGAAAGCCCCGAAAAAAACAGAAATACTACCCACAACACTGCCCCTGTCGGCAATATAAACCATAAGACGCCCTCGAGTGAGGGGAGAATGTCCTCGTCCTTTCCCGCATACAGAAGATCCGCGACAAACCTCGTCATTACCATCGAAAAAATGCTGGTGTGCATCATCGACCCCAGAAGCGAATACGTGATGATGCTGACCATCAGATCCGTATCTGCTTCAGATACCCCCGCCCATTTTGCAACTGCGCTGATCGTGAGAAGGAACGACACCCCCAAAAGCATCGGGCCTGCAGTAACCATGCCCGTGTAGCCGTAGGCGCGAAGTCTCGACAAAATGCCGGTCGCACTAAAAAGTTTTTTTAGTTCAAATCCTATTCCTGCCATTTACTTGCTGCCTCACAGTACAGATCGTTGTAGCGCTTCATCATAAACGGATGCTGATAGAAGGTTTTTACCCTCAGCTTTCCTACTTCACCCATCTTTATCCTCTCATCCTTCTCTCTGCACATCTTCTCCATCGCCTTTGCAAGGCCCTCCCTGTGCATAGGAGGAACGCAGTAGCCCGCGATTCCAAAAAGGTCGCCCTCCTCGCCCTCGATCAGCTGCCTGCAGCATCCGACGTCTGTCGTCACCGCGGGGCGCCCTGCCGCAAAGGACTCGAGGACAGATAGAGGCTGTCCTTCAGATATGCTTGTAAGGACCGTGAAGTCCAGTTTTTTCATGTATTCAATGACATTTACCTGTCCGACAAATTTAAGGTTCTTCAGCCCGAGCTGGTCTGTGAGCTCGTAACACTCCCTGGCGTATTCCTCATCGTCAACTCCACCCATGATGTGGAGTCTTACATTCGGGAATTTGCTTGTAAGCTCGTGGAAGGCGTAGATAAG
Source organism: Butyrivibrio sp. (assembly GCA_017470505.1). Taxonomy (GTDB): domain Bacteria; phylum Bacillota; class Clostridia; order Lachnospirales; family Lachnospiraceae; genus Butyrivibrio. Next base: position 23,688 of record JAFUYO010000010.1, read on the forward strand.
CGTCTTTACGTCTTTTATCTGGGCGAGTCTTATGACCGCTCCGATATCGACATAGCCATCGTCCTCCTTTGGCGGTATGTCACAGAATTTCTCATAGTGGATGCCGTTTGGTATGACATGGCATCTCTCTTTTGCCGCACCCAGGTCCTGCTGGATCTTGCTTGCATTTCCAAAAAGACAGGTGATAAATCTCGACCTCGAATAGGCTGCGTCCGAGAGCATATAAAAGAACTTTATCCACTGCCTCTTAAACGCAGGTATGACCCACTGCGCCCTTATGATCTCCTCTTCCCTCTCTCTGGAGTAAATGCCGTGTTCCGTCAGGATCAAAGGCTTCCCCGTCTTGAAGTGCCCAAGCGCACCCAGAAGACCGCCGTAGCCGGTACAGATGGTGTGGTAAACGTCTGCCTCGGGGACCCTGCTCCCTATAAGGTGAAGTACAGGCAGCATCATCGACCTCATGGTGTGGAAGGTGTCGGCAAATGCTACATAGGGGTACTTCTCCTTGCAGAGTTCTATCAGAATGTCGAGGAACTCCTCGCTCATAAGAAAGCTCGCGGGATTGTATCTCTTGTTCTGGTACATGTTAAAGAGCTCGTCCCAGTCCGGTCTCTCACAGTCGATAAAATCTGTGAGAGCCTCCATCTCATTGTCTGAAAGCGAAAATCTGGCTCCTCTCTTTGCACGTATCTTAAGCGCATCGTCGAGGAACACCTCACGCACTTCTGTCACGTTTTCCGGAAGCTCGTACTTGAAATTCCCCTTATCGGCAGCCTTTGCTGCGATGACCCACAGCACAAACTCATGCTGCGGACAGGCCTTTATGAAGTTGTGAGCCCAGGATGAGACGCCGCCGAATGTGTACGGGTAGCTCCCCTCCAGGATCATGCAGATCCTCATATTTTATCTCCTGACTATTACAACCTTGGGCGACTTGACTTTGAGAAGGTAGAGCGTGTCATTTAACTTTGTGAGATCACCGCCGTAGCAGTTGCCCAGAACGCCCTCATTTGCCCTCACAAAATAGTAAGCCGTATCAATAAGCCCCTGATTTTCAAGTGTCACGGAATTATAGTCGTATTTAAGTTCAGGTATCAGATTGACATATCTCTGAACTGCGCCGCCCATGCCGGAACCCGTGAGATTGCGTATCTGGCCCTTGGATGATTCGTCGAGCCAGGTCATGTATTCATCGAGCCTTTTGCTGTACTTCTCCCAGCCGAGCTCCGCACCTCTGTCCTCATCGAGGAGGTCATCGGGATGCATGAAGTGGCTGCTCACATAGTGGAAATTGAGCTCGGAGAAAGCCGCCAGCGTCATATAGTCGTCTATGATGCCTCCCGATACTATTCTCGGCGTCTCAACTATGCCGTCATCAGCCACGGTAAACTCCTGAAAGTACTCGTCAACTCCGTGAAAATAAATACTTGCGATGGCCTTGATGTCACTGCTGCTGCCAAGTATGGCCCTGCCCTCCATCGACAATACATCTGATGGCGGAACATACACCGCAAATTCCTGATTCGGGAAGATGCTCTTTGAAAATCTCGAAAGCTCCGTAATAGCCTCACTTATCTTCTCATTGCTCTCCCAGGTCTTGTAGCCGAGGTCCTCGTGATACATAAAATCCGGGCCGCATAGCGGCTGGTGGTTGTATCCGTGAAAGCCCAGCTCTCCTCCCTTATTCAGCAGCATATTTCCAAAGTAGTAATAATCTGCCGTGCTGTCATTTGGCGGGAGCTCTCCGTAGGTCTTATCTTCATAGTTTTCGATGATAAGACCCGTGTACCTGATCCCGTGCTTATCACCGAGCTTAAGTACGTCAGGCCACCACACCGATGAGTAGAAATCAGCGATTCCCATCCCGTAGTCGCGCATTATGTACTCGCCGTTTCCGCTCGGAACGGGTGACGGAAAGTCGTCCAGGTAATAGGTCGAGGCATTTATGACGGGGTACGCAAAGATATCGTCAAGAAGCGTATAGCTGCTTGCAAATATCCCACGGTAGGCCTTCTCTGCGTACCCGAAATTACAGACAACGAATCTCCCTTCCTTGTAGTTTCGCTGCCATATAAGAGGAAGATTTTTTTCGGCTGTGTGGGCAACGACCTTGCACTGATCATCGAGTTCAACTACAAGCGATGATTCATACGGGTCAGTTATCACGTAGGCCTGCTGCGCCCCAAGCATAAAGCCGGGGTCCGATACAAATGAGGCAACCTCTCCAAAGTCGTACTGCGAGCTTATGATCCCCATCTTGCCCGCGATGTAGTCAAAGTACTCCGACTTATCAGGTGTCATCCCCAGCAGCATTCTGCCGCCCTCTCCGACCCAGGAGGATATGTCAAAGATCTTTTCTTCGAACACATCATAATTCCCTATCACAAACACGGCGGATTCATATCTGCCGAGCATAATATCAAATCCTTTTATACCTTCACTCCCGACATCGTAGGAGTCGAAGGGGACGCGCATATCCTTCAGCACCTGGTCATAGATTTCCATCGCGTGAAAAGAGTTATCTTCACCGGAGTCATATACCATGAGGCAGGTTTTTTCCCGCCTGCTCTTTTTGACATTCATCACCTGGTCGGGCGGAAGAAGGCTTACTGTCTCACTTCTCTTCTCATAGCTTATGCCCATGCTCTCCAGAAAAAGAACCACGAACATTCCGACAAAGCCCAGGACAACCCTGATGAGCGCGGCAAATCTCCTTTTCTTCATGCCGGTGCCTCCCCGCTCTCAGGCTCCCAGAAGTCCATTATCTGCCTCATGCTCCTCGATATGTACTCGCCGCTCCTCTTTTTGCTCCTGATCATCTCTTTGGCCTTGTCGCCGGCGCCGCTCTCAACATAGTACCTGAATCTGAGGGGCCAGTTTCTCTCATCGTCAGGCCATCTTGCTTCCATTGCAGAAAGAGCCGCATCTGCCCTTGTCAGCTGCCCCGAGGCAAAAAAGCTCTTTACCAGTCTCTCGTAGTCGTCTATATTGGGATTTTTCGTGACCTTTTCTATCAGCATCTGCTCATAGGTACTTCTCTGGATTTCAAGGAGCTGCCCCTGGATCATTCCGCTTGATATGTACTGCTCAAGGAAATCCGTGTATTCATCAAGGAGCCCTTCCCTACCTGGGTTTTGTGCATATTCCGCGCTGTACTCCTGCAGCTTTAAATCGTACTCCTTGGACAGCTCGACCATAGCCGTTGTCGCATAGTGTACAACCTCAACGTCGTCGTTCATCCTTGCCTGGTTTATGACCGGCATGTAACCGTGCGCGTCGCTCATGAGAACGTCCATCATGACAGACCTTCTGACAGACGCCTCGTTCATGATAAGGGCATCCTCCAAAGGCACGATGTTGTCTGACTCAGCAGCCTGGATCGGAAGCTCCGATGAACCCTGAATATTGCCTTTGAGGCTCTCAAGGTCCTCATTTTTAACGCCTGTTTTCCCTCTGTTTATCAGGAAAGTAATGAGAAACGCACAGATAACACCCCAGAGGGGAATGAGGCCAACAAGAATGAACATCGGCTCATCTATCTTGAGATACCCAAGTCCCGTTAAGACGTACACCAACATCACTATTAAGATATGGAAGATCAAAATAAAAAAATAAATCATGCAACATTCTCCACAATATCGCAGATAAGGCCCATATTCCTGAATCTCCTGAGGACAATGTCCTGGCTCGACTCATCGACCTGGGATGCAAGAAGATAGATATTCCCGTCATCACCAAGCCCCAAAATGTCGTTGTTTCTGATCTTGGACTGGAACATTTCGTCGAGCTCTGAAAGGCTCCTGTCCTCGCGCATTATCCTGAAGAGCCTGTAGCTGGTCAGTTTGTTTGCTGCCATCTCCTTCTGTATCTCAAGCTGCTGCTTGAAGTGATCCCATCTGGTGATTGCTGTTCCCTCTACATAGGTCTCCTCGGCCACGGCCTTCTGGTAATCCCAGGCCTTTAGGAGGAAGTTCTCCATGAGACCTGTCAGTATCCTTATCAGGTTCATGTAGTAGGTTCCCATCTGGTGGTAATTTACGCGGTAAATGAGGATGAGAACCAGGAGTTCTCCCTCTGACCTTATGCCCGACACATAAGTCGGGTGCCCCTCCTTTATATCCGAATTGAACCAGATGTCCTTCTCTTTTACTATCTCAAGGACCTCCCTGTTATCATCGAGACTGAGGGATTTATTGATCGATTTGCTTATCTGCCCGGACGAAACGCTCAGCCTTGCAAAGCGCGCATTTTTGTCATTTATCGTGTAAATAGCGATAGAGTTATTGTCAAGGACATCCTCCATCACAGGGATAGACTCCGCAAATATCTCCTCCGGCACCGTGGTCGAGAGCTTTTTTACTACATCAAAGATGCGCCCGAAGCCGTCACGGCTCCCGATGAGGTCCTGTTTGTACTGGTTCTTGTACTCCATCGCCTCCTTGTAGAGCTCGGAGATGAACACATTCTGCGATTTTATTACCTTGTTCTCCTCCCTGACAAAGCCGATGTCCTCAACAGTCTTCTGTTTTGCGTAGCCGCAGACCGCAGCCGCCACCATCAGGAGGATAAAGGGAATCCAGTTTCCGGGATCATAGAAAAGAAGCTGGGCGTTGGTTCCCTGCCTGAAATAGGCGTAGTTAAGCGATGCTATCTCGATAAACGCGGTTATAACGCCCACGCTCGTCCCGTAGATCGACGACATGAGGACCACGAACAGTAGCCTTACATCTATCATCCTGAACTGGACGCTGCCGCCGGAATAACGGTTGTATATTTCAACAAGCAGCGTTCCGAGGACAAGCTCCAAAACCATCATAAATCTGCTGTTTAAACGAAGCTTTTGCCTGATCCTCTCGCGAAGGGTCGGCTTTTCACAGAAGCTCTGCCTGTACTCTTCAATGTACTCTCCAAAGTGCTGGCAGGCATCAACCTTGGCAAACCAGCCGTACTCATTCCTCGCCTTGTCCTCTCCGTAAATCATCCTGCCCTTTATGCCCGACTTGATAAAGCTGATCTTGGCTCCGGGGTAGTATCTTAGTATCTCCTTGTGGATCTCTCCGTAGGTGGTCCTTGCTCCGCTCCTTAAATAAATCTTGGTAACTCCGTATCCCAGAGAGTTCTTTTCATCGAGTTCCCAGTTCTCACAGAGCCTCTTTAAAAAGAGCGCAAGGTCAGGGACAGACAGGAAGGAAGCAATCTCTCCCTCTAATGCCTTGACCTCAACCCTCTCTGACCTGTCCAGTCTTGCAAAGATCTTACTGAAGTAGTCATCTTTGTAAGTCGCGTTTATGAGATGCGGCGTGTATATGACCCTCACATCGATATTGTAGCTTGATGAGTAGTAATTGCAGAGATTCTCTGCCGAATCAAAGATGATAGACGCACTGTTTGTCGCATCAAGCAGCGCTTCGTCAGATGTAACGTAAATAAACTGTCTTATCTGTGACTTCTGAGTCATCGAAAAGACAGTCCTGAGATTTTCTATTTCACCCAGGCCCTTGCTATCCTTGGTGATAAAGTGTGACATGAAGACAACTCTTTCAAATCCATAGGTCGCAAAGAGCATCCGAAACTCTTCGCTCATGATGGGCTGGTTCACCCATCTGATACTGCCGTCCCTCTCATTTTCGTGAGATGATCCGCACACAACCACGGTATCACCAGGAAATGCTTCCAATATGGTTTCTTTGGTAAAGTAACCGACATTTCCAACCAGCAAAACATCCATTCAAGTACTCCTAAATATCAATTACCCTGAGATATCTGATCGACCTTGTCGGAGTATTTGACCCGAAAGATCCTCTTAAGCGACTCATCTATCCTCGCTTCGCTGACTGAACCGCTCTGCACGGCGGCCAACACCCCCTCATAGGCCTCTGAAAAATTCTCGGGGATATAGACCATGTCCGCCCCTGCCTTTATCGCTTCCACAGCCGCCTCACCTGATGTGTAATACTCAGTTATAGCGCCATCCGTGAAGGCCGATGTGATTATTATACCATCAAATCCAAGTGTTCCCCTTAGCTCATCGGTAATTACCTTTTCAGAAACTGAGGATGGTGTGTTGTCACCTGAAAGTGAGGGAACTGATACATTGGATACCATGACAGCCTGCAGATTTCCGCTGTCGAAAGCAGCCTTAAATGCCTCAAATTCATTTACGACGATGTCATCCCTCTCCTTATCGTTTGTCGCCATGCCTGTGAGTGAATCGCCGTTCATCGGAAAGCTGTAAGCACAGGCCAAAACGCCTGATCCCTTTAGTCCCTCTGCAAAAGAGTTCGTGATCTCTTTTACCTTGTCGGGCTCTGTCCCGTAAGGGCCGCTCTCCGAAAGGTCAACTAAAGGCGCCACAGCAAAGTTAAAGCCGTACTTAAAAAGGGCCGTTCCCTCTGCAGTTCCCGCTTCAAATGCAGATTCCGCATCGGTTATCTCAGTCTCATCCGTTATCCCTATCACTTCCCTGACCTGGTCTGACTCCATGCTCTGACTTGACATAACTGTAAAGAGCGGGTACTTGCTCATGGAAACCGTGGTCCCGAGCATCGACGAAATCTGCTCTCCACTCTTGATGTTCTTGGGCGAATAGGTGATGCCGCCGACAGCATAGCTTGTCAGCGCTTCCTGTGTCCCTGCCCCCGCTTTGACAGCTGTCTCAACTCCTGTCAGCTGCTCGGGAGTGACAATGAAAAGACCTGCAACCTTGTCCTCGACAGACATCTCGGAAAGAACTGTACCGACTATCTCATCGAGCATATCCTCCTCGGTGTACTCCTCGACTACGGTCTCCTCCTCAGGGCTCTCTATAACGGCAGCCTCTTCGGCTTCCTCAGAGATTTCCTCCGAAGCCTGCGCGGCAGCCTTATCGCTCCTGTTCAGGATAACGCCGCTGACCAGATACACCGAAGCCACAGCGATGCCTGCGATCAGGATCACAAGGACCACCAGCGTTATATAAGCTGCCAGCTCCGCCTTCTTCCTCTTCTGCCTGCGCTCCAATCTCTTCTCATCCAGATCCTGTTCGTCCAAACGTGCCATATATGTAAACCTTTTCCCCGTACAAACTTTTTAGCGCCAAATATTGATATACCTAATAATACCACATATAGTAGTTGCAACACAATATATTGTGGTTGCTTATTTTTGCGCAAAATATCAGGGCAGAAGCTTCATCGATTTAACCTGCTTCTGCCCTCATGCCGAGTACTCATCTAATTCTGTTGTCGTCTTGTCCAACGGACCTTCCTCCAATTTCCCAGCCTCATCTTTCCATTCACTTTTGCATTCATATGCTGTGGTTGCAAGCTGCTGATATTGTCATACCCACCAATCATGTACTTGAAGTGCTGTAATCTTAAATCCCAATCCTTATTCTGATATTATATATATCGTTTTCTTGAAAATCTTCTCTCTAAGATTTTCTATAGACTACGTTTCCAGATTCTCTTTATACGATTTTATAAGATTATCTCTGGAATGTCTCTTCTGAACCTCTTCCTGAGATCTGTCTCAGGTATTTCCTGCTAATACATTTTTGAGCAACTGCTCTTCAAAATCACTTCTGAAAAGACTTTAAAAAGATTAAACTGCTAAACTTAATTGTATGTTGGACCGTACCATCCTTTCCCTGAATATTTTAATTAACTATCCCTTTGGAGTATACCTGCCTTTCTTTCTCCCCGGCTATGTTTGCTCTATTTACCGAGTGGAGAAGTATTTGTGTATCTTGTATTTCTCTGTTCATGTTTTTATTATATGCATCCGGTTCTGATTTGTCAACACATTTTTTAAAAAACTTTTGATTATTTTGAATACGGTTGTATTTCGTCACTATATTCTGTTATTAGTGCAAATTGTATATTCATTACATGCAATTCCTATAACTCCGCTCTTCTCCTCCCTCCGCCTCATAAATCCGTACTTCCCAGCCAACAAATTCACACACAATTCTCCAAAATCCGTTAATTTGTGTGTCACTTCGTAAATAATTTTCAAGACGAAAAAAGAAGCAAATGCCGATTGCTCTGAGCAACGTCGAAATGAGGCATTTGCTTCTTTTTGAGTCTATGAAAATCACACCGCAGACGAACTAAGCATTTCAAAGCAGATGCCTTGCACGCCGTCCTATGGTAAATCTGCGTACCAGATCATGAAAGCGGATACTTGTCGGTGAGGCTCTTTATGATGGCTCTGGCCTCATCGTTCTTCTCGCCCTTGTTCTTTATGACAATCGAGATTGCCTCCGCAATCCTGTCCATGTCCTCTGTGTTCATTCCCCTTGTGGTTACTGCAGGTGTTCCGAGACGGATTCCGCTCGTCACAAAAGGTGACTGTTTCTCGTTTGGAATCGTATTCTTGTTGGCTGTAATGTGCGCATCGTCAAGCCACGCCTCGACCTCCTTTCCTGTGAGGCCAAAGTTGGTGAGGTCAACGAGCATCAGGTGGTTGTCGGTGCCGCCTGATACGATCTTAATCTCGCGGCTCATAAGACCGTCGCAGAGTGCCTTGGCGTTGTCGATGATGTTCTGAGCGTAGGTCTTGAACTCAGGAGAGAGAGCTTCCTTAAAGCAGATTGCCTTTGCTGCTACAACGTGTTCAAGAGGGCCGCCCTGTATTCCGGGGAATACTGCCTTGTTGAACTTGTACTTATCCTGTGCCTCCTGATTCCAGAGGATGAGTCCGCCTCTTGGTCCGCGGAGAGTCTTGTGCGTAGTTGTTGTTACGACATCCGCATAAGGGAAGGGACTTGGATGAAGTCCTGCAGCCACAAGTCCCGCAATGTGGGCCATATCGACCATAAGGACTGCTCCGCAGGCATTTGCTGCCTCCCTGAACTTCTTAAAATCTATTGTCCTGCAGTAAGCTGACGCACCTGCAATGATGAGCTTGGGCTTGTGCTCCACAGCGAGCCTGTACATCTCATCGTAGTCAAGCACACCGTTGTCATCTACTCCGTAGGGAACAATGTTGTAATATGTTCCTGATATATTGGCCGGGCTTCCGTGTGTTAAGTGTCCGCCCTGCTCAAGGTTCATTCCCATGATTGTATCGCCGGGCTTGCATATTGCGAACTGCACCGCAAGATTGGCCTGGGCACCTGAATGGGGCTGAACGTTGGCATAGTCGCAGTGGAACAGCTCTTTTGCCCTGTCTCTGGCGATATTCTCAACCTTGTCTACAACGTAGCAGCCGCCGTAGTATCTTTTTCCCGGAAGACCCTCGGCATATTTGTTGGTCAGCGGACTTCCCATGGCCGACATAACAGCCTTGCTGGTCCAGTTTTCTGACGCGATCAGCTCAATGTGATTGTTCTGACGCTCTACTTCCTCCTCAATGAGCGAAGCAATCTCGGGGTCAACCTTCCTAACTTCTTCCAATGAATACATCTACCCTGTCCTCCTCAAATTTTGCTGTATAATCCGCACTTCCAATTTAGTGCGTTAAAGCAACATCCTGCTTATAGTAACATACTCTCTGCAAAATTTCCATACTAAAAATGCGCAGGTCCATTTTTCGGATCTGCGCATCTGTCTTTTATTCATATCTCAGAGAGAGCTTCGCAACCTGCCTCGAGCAGAAATTCTCAAGAAGAGATGTGTGGTAAAACAAAAGGTAACAAATGATTGCCATTATAAACGCTGTTATCACATCGTATACCGAGTGCTGCTTTATAAACATGGTCGAGAGTATGATCGACAATCCGATGAAATCACTAATCAGCTTGCCGACACGGTTAAATCTCCTGCTGTGGTGAACCGCAATCATGGTCCCGATTGAGTTGTAAACATGTATGCTGGGCCACAGATTAGCCGCAGTGTCGTGGTTGTATATAACCTGCACAAGTGCAGTAAATACATTGTCCCTTGGCATAACATCCGGTCTCAAATAATGGCAGTTGGGGAACAGCGTCGATATCACAAGGAACACCGTCATCCCCGTTGCCAGGAATATAAAGTTCTTGTAGTAGTCCTCAAGGTCAAACGAGAACAAAAAGAACAGAAGTATCACAGAGACATACAAAAACCACATGTAATACGGCAGCACAAAGATCTCTTTGAACGGTATCATGTCGTCGATTGCCGTGTGTATGACTGAGTAATGTGAAAAGGTATGCTTTTCGATGCACACAAACCATATCAGGTAAAACGGCGCATATAACAGAACCGGCAATGCAAGATGAAAGAGATCTCTTACAAGGCTCTTGTCCACAGTCCTTCCTATCCAGTTTTCATATTTCTTTTTCATAAAATAATCCCTCACTGGAACCTATTCTAACACCAAAAAAATAGAAGTAAAGTAACATAATCACCATAAAATTTACGTTTTAGCGCAAATTATTGACAATTTGTAACTATTAAGCAAAGGCTGCCTTTCGCCGACACGGTACATTATGCACGAATCATCGTTGCTAGTTAAAATGGAAAATCTTCTGCAGTAGCTTATAGCCAGCAAGCGTTATCTTCCTTCCGCCCTTGCCGGGAAGATAGATATAGGTTCCCTCTATGCTGTATCTGATCTTGATGTACAGAAGGAAGTTCTTTTCCTTGATATACTCAAGAAGCGCTTTTCTCTTGGCGAGGTTCTCCTCGGTATCATCCGTTATCAAAAGAACCGATGAAATCGCGGTGATTATCTCGAGGTAGTTGAACATGTACTTGTGGCGCTCCTTCTGGGAGCGGATCATACCGTAGTTCTCAACGTAGTAGTCCACCATCAGCTTGTTGACCTTGATCTGCTGGTCTATCCTGGAGAGCATGATCTGCTGGTTGACGGACTGGTCCTGCCTTCCAATGTAGTAGTAATAGAAATTCACGTCAAGATAGTACATGTACTTGACGAAGGGAAGCGGATTGAACACGTAAATATTGTCCACATAGAAGGTGTGTTCAGGGAGCCGCAGTCCGCACTGGCGCAGGAGCTTGGTCCGGTAGATCGCCGAGTGCATGAGGATATAGTGTCCCTTGGGAATCCTCTTCACATCCTTCCAGGTAAAGAGCTCCTCAATGGGGAACATGCTGTTGTAGCGCATTACCTTGTGACGCTTCTCCCCCACCTTGTTGTAAACAAAGTTGCTGATGAGAAGATCGAGCTGCTTCTCGCCTCCTGCAAGATCCTGAAGTGTCGAAAGTATCTTCCTGTAGGCGATTTCCTTTACCCAGTCATCAGAGTCGACAACCTTGAAATAAAGGCCCGTTGCGTTCTCAATTCCTGTGTTCACCGCAGAACCGTGACCACCGTTCTCCTTGTGGATTGCTCTGCAGATCGTCGGGTACTTCGCCTCGTAGGCATCTGCGATCTCGGCCGTCCTGTCCTTGGAGCCGTCGTCAACGATGAGGATTTCAACCTCTTCTCCGCCCACGAGCAGGGAATCAATGCACTTCTCCATGTAGTCCTGGGAATTGTAACAGGGTACTGCTATCGATAATAGTTTCATCAGTTTTAGCTCCTTAATCTGGTACTCTCAAATTTTTCTATTGCATTCAGGCAGTTCCTTAAGTCGTTATACCTGTCGTACACATCGCCCTCGCCTACGACAACACCCAGGGACATTGCCATGATGTCGATCATATCATTTGTTATCGTGGGGCGCAGTCTTGAGAGGATCGCATTCTTTTCAGAGGCGAGGTCCGCATCCATGAATTTAATAACAAGCGGATCCATTCCAAGCTCCTCAGCTTCCTCATCTACCGTCTTACTCATATACGAGGACTTCTTTGGCTGCACCGGCTCAGGCCTCTTGTATCCGGACTTCTCATCCACTACAGGTTTCGTAATTTCACTCTGAGGTCTTATGATATTCAGATTCAGCCCTGAATCCGACCGCTTTTCTTTTATATCGACATCTCTGTGAGCATCCGGAGTTTTCTTATCTTCCGGAAGGCTCTCCGGCAAAACCCTCTCAAATCTCATATTCTGCGCAGCATCCGGGTACTTTCTTCTGTCGACCTCCGACATGAACATATCAAGAGGCCTTACATATACCCGATAGTCCCCGTAGAGCGCCTGGTAGACGACCAGGTCCTGTCTCGTCTCAGAATCTGTGGCCAGAGTAACTATCTGGTAGAGATTTCCCTTAAAATGTCTGTAAAGTTCCTGTGGTCTCGGATTATCTCTCATAAATACCTCTTTCGTTTCAAATGTATCTGCATAGTATATAACATCGCCCCGAATATTACAATTCAGTACCCGGTGTGGTCAACTGTATTGTAACGAAGTACATCCTATTATTACAGTCTCAACACTGATGTACTGATCAAGTTTTCCCTTCTTGACGGCGTCATCACTGTCTATGCACAGCGTCAGTGCGCTCTTTAGCTGCTCGAAGGAAAAGCGCCTTGCCCAGTTCTGGTACTTGGTAACAAAATACGGGTTTATCCCGACAGCTGATGCGATTTCCTGCCTCGAGCGGTTGTTTTTAGTCATCTCTTCAACCTGCAGCATAATATTGAACTGCCTCGTTATGAGGGATAGTATCTTCTGTGCAGGCTCCTTGAGCGATAAGAGGTCATAATAAAGGTCCATCGCCCTCTTACGGTTCTGCTCGGAGATAGCATCTGTCATCGCAAATATCCTGCTGACAAGGTACCCTGCGCAGACCGCCTCGATATCAGCCTCTGTTATCTCCTCCCTGTCAAGGCAGTAGCAGATGAGCTTCTCGATCTCGTTTGAGATATTGGACATGTCAGTCCCTACACGGTCGATGAAAAAAACTGCAGCCTTCTGGGTAATCCTCTTACCCTCAGCGCCAAACTTCCCCGCAATCCACTTAAGAAGCGTCTGCTCATCCTGGGGAGTACACTCCATCTCAAATCCCGCCTTTGAAGCGGCCTTGTAGAGGTCCTTCCTCTTGTCCACTTCCTTCTCGACAAAGATAAGAACGCAGCTCTCAGAAGGACTTTTGAGATATGCTGAAAGCTCCGGACACCCCTCCTTGAAAAGCCCCGTATCCTGCATGAGGATAACTCTTCTTTCTGCAAGAAACGGCATGGTCTCTGCCATATCGATGACTTCACCGGGGGATACGTTTGCGCCCTCATACCTGTTAAAGTTCATTGATGATGAGTCACAATTAAGGGCCTTTAAGAGCTTGTCCCTGTTCTGGAGCCGCAGGTACGCCTCCTCGCCATATAGCAGATAGCTCCTCTGAAAGCTGCCGTGTTTTATATCCTCGTTAAGTTGTCTCTGTTTTGCGGAAAAATCGCTTGCCTTCTGTGCCATAACTTCGCACCTCGCTATATATGTTAACATTAAATAGCTTTTTTTGATATACTATATAGGCGAATATTTTAAAAAAATCCCAATTGGAGACACAAAATGTTGATTAATGGCCTTCAGAAAATGACCCTGCTGGATTTCCCGGGGAAGGTAGCCTGCACCGTGTTCTTAGCCGGGTGTGATTTTCGCTGCCCATACTGCCACAACTATGAGCTTGTCACGGGAAATGAACAGGTATACATGACAGATGATGAGTTTTTTTCATTTCTAAGAGGGAGGGTTCATCTCCTCGACGGCGTTGCGATAACAGGGGGCGAGCCGCTGATGCGAAAATACCTCCCTGGCTTTATCGCAAAGATCCGTGACCTTGGCTTTTTGGTAAAGCTCGACACCAACGGCTATCACCCTGACAGGTTAAAAGAACTCTTAGATGAGAGGCTCATTGACTATATCGCAATGGACATAAAGAACTCACCTGAGAAGTACCAGCTTACAGCAGGAATAAAGGATCCTGATCTTTCTTTAATTAAAAAAAGCATATCCCTCATAATGGAGAGCGGAGTCGACTATGAGTTTCGGACTACCGTTGTAAAGGAGTTTCACTCTCCATCCGACTTCGAAGCCATCGGACAACTAATTGTTGGGGCAAAAAGATACTACCTACAACAATTTGTGGATAGGGACACGGTCCCGGACAGGCACCTGACCTCTCCAAGTACCGATGAAATGAGCAATTACCTTGGCACCGTTCAAAAATATGTAGCAAATGCCGAGCTCAGAGGCGTTTAAGGGTCGTTTAACCCACTCCCCGCACGGTTTGTCTGAGTTTTGTCAAAAAATCATTCACCACAATATCTTGTGCCTTGTAATTAAACAACTAACTATATCTTGACTTTGATCCCCCCTTATGTTAAAGTGTAATTTATCGAAAAAGCCGCAAAACGGCACAAGGGGGATTATTTATGTACCAGGTAGTAAAGAGGGACGGCGCGGTTGCAGACTTTAACATTTCCAAGATCTCATCCGCAATAACAAAGGCATTTGTAGCACTTGAGAAGGATTATCACTCAAGTGTTATTGATCTTATTTCTCTCAGGGTAGCATCTGATTTTGAAACCAAGATTCACGACGGCAAGGTCACAGTCGAAGAGATTCAGGACAGTGTTGAGAAGGTATTGTCCGAGTCCGGATACTCCGATGTTGCCAAGGCTTATATTCTCTACCGCAAACAGCGTGAAAAGGTCAGGAATGTCAACTCTGCCCTTCTTAATTATAAGGATATTGTCGACGACTATCTCAAGATAAACGACTGGCGCGTCAAAGAAAATTCAACTGTTACTTATTCTGTAGGCGGACTTATCCTCTCCAACTCCGGGGCAATAACAGCCAATTACTGGCTCTCCGAGGTCTATGACGAAGAAGTTGCCCAGGCGCACAGAAGTGCCGCCATACATATCCACGACCTGGCCATGCTCACAGGCTACTGCGCAGGCTGGAGTCTCAAGCAGCTGATTCAGGAGGGTCTCGGCGGAGTTCCGGGCAAGATCACATCTTCGCCCGCATGCCACCTCTCCACCCTCTGTAATCAGATGGTCAACTTCCTGGGTATCATGCAGAACGAGTGGGCAGGCGCACAGGCATTCTCTTCCTTTGATACCTATCTCGCTCCTTTTGTCAAGGTAGATAATCTCTCACAGGATGAGGTCAAGCAGTGCATACAGTCCTTTGTCTACGGTGTGAATACTCCTTCGCGCTGGGGGACACAGGCTCCTTTTTCCAACATAACACTTGATTGGACCGTTCCCGCCGACCTTAAGAATTTAAACTGCATTGTCGGCGGCAAAGAGCTCGACTTCACCTACGGCGACTGCCAGAAGGAAATGGATATGGTGAACAAGGCCTTCATCGAGATCATGATCGAGGGCGATGCAAACGGACGCGGATTCCAGTATCCCATCCCCACATATTCCATAACACGCGATTTCGACTGGAGCGAAACAGAGAACAACAAGCTCCTTTTTGAGATGACTGCCAAGTACGGCACACCTTATTTTTCCAATTACATAAACTCCGATATGGAACCCAGCGATGTGCGCTCAATGTGCTGCAGGCTTCGCCTGGATCTTCGTGAACTCCGTAAGAAATCAGGCGGTTTCTTTGGCTCGGGTGAGTCGACAGGATCTATCGGCGTTGTCACTATCAATATGCCAAGGATTGCATACCTCTCCAAAGATGAGAAGGACTTCTACTCAAAACTTGACCACCTCATGGACGTAGCTGCAAGAAGCCTTAACACCAAGAGACAGGTCATCACCAAGCTTTTGGATCAGGGTCTCTACCCTTACACCAGGAGGTACCTCGGAACCTTTGCAAACCACTTCTCCACCATCGGCCTCATCGGCATGAACGAGGTTGGGCTGAACGCAAAGTGGCTTGGGAAGGATATGACCAATCCCGAGACCGTAGAGTTCTCGAAAGCGGTTCTGAACCACATGAGGGAGCGCCTCTCCGACTATCAGGAGAAGTACGGCGATCTCTACAACCTCGAGGCTACACCTGCAGAGTCCACAACCTACCGCTTTGCCAAACATGACAAGGAACTCTATCCCGACATCATCACAGCAAACATGAACGGAACTCCTTATTACACCAACTCATCCCATCTTCCTGTAGGATACACTGAGGACATTTTCTCAGCGCTTGACATCCAGGATGAGCTTCAGACGCTTTACACCTCCGGAACCGTATTCCACGCGTTCCTCGGCGAGAAGCTCCCCGACTGGAAGGCTGCCGCAACACTTGTCCGCAAGATTGCAGAGAACTACAAGCTTCCCTACTACACCATGTCTCCTACTTACTCGGTATGCAAGGAGCACGGATACCTCACAGGTGAGCAGACTCTTTGTCCTCACTGCGGTCAGAAAACCGAGGTGTACAGCCGTATAACCGGCTACTACCGCCCTGTTGCCAACTGGAACGACGGTAAGGCCCAGGAGTACAGGGACAGACTTGTATACGACATCGGCCACTCACGCCTCACCCACGAAGGTCCGAAAAAAGTCAGCTTCGTAGAGGCAGCTGTCAAAAAGGCAAACAGAGAGTCAGGCGATGGCACGGTATATGTAGATGACGGGACAATTATGCTGTTCAAGACAACCACCTGCCCCAACTGCAAGATTGCAGGATCACTTCTCGACAAGGCAGGAGTTCAGTACAAGCTGATGGACGCCAACGAAAATCCCGACCTCGTGGAGAGATTCGGTATCATGCAGGCTCCTACCCTTGTAATATCCTCCGGCAACTCCTTTGAGAAGTTCGGTGGAGTATCAGACATCAAGAGCTGGATACAGAGTTCCCAGGTCTCATAAAGAAACATTCTCAAATATCGTAGGAACAATCATTTTTCCGGTCAGGTGGTGCAATAGACATATGATAAAAGAATATACTTTTGAAAATGACAGAACAAAGATTCCACAGGTTCTCGATTTCATAAAAAACACCCTGTACGAAAAAAAGATGACAAGGAAGAACTCTGTTGCCCCGCTCCTTACCGCAGAGGAAATCCTTGAAAACATATGCAAGGCTGCCGACAAAAACTCCCTCATCCGCGTGAGCGTGGTTGGGCGCCTTAGCAATGTCACGATCAAATATAGCGCTGTCGGCGGCGAGTTCACACTCGAAGACGTCCAGCAGGTACTTCTTTTCGACAAAACGTCCTCTCTTGATTCTGATAAAAAAGATGCGATGAACACCCTCATGGAGAAGCTGTTCGGATCGAATCTCAGCATCAAGTGCGACCACGGAAAGATCCATGTACGGCAGGATGTAAGAAAATCAGCCTACTCAGGACTTATCGCAACACTTGCATCCCTCATCCTCGGCATCATAACAGGGCTCATCCTTCAGAATATGGTCTCTTTTGAAGCCGCCTCATTTATCAGCGAAAATATCTTCTCACCCATCTACTCAGTTCTCATGAATGCGCTGAAGATGATCGTGGCTCCGCTGGTATTCTTCTCAATCGCGAGCAGCATTGCTGAGTTTTCTGACATAAGGGCTCTTGGAAGAATTGCTGGCAAGGTTGTCACCATGTATATAATCACTTCCATTCTTGCGATTGGAGTAGGTCTTTTGACCTATCAGATTTTTCCCATAGGCAATCCCGCTCTTGCAGAGGCTGTGGACGCCAATGCTGCGGCAGCTACCATTGCAAAAGGTGAATCAGCTGCCATATCCATAATTGATACACTTGTAGAGATAGTACCGACAGATATCGTTACGCCTTTTCAGAAATCGGATATGCTGCAGATCATATTTATGGCAGTATGCCTTGGACTTGCTGCTGCCTCATTATCAAAGACAGCTCCTGTTGTAAAAGACCTTGCCGGCGGGCTGAACAAAGCTTTTTCCAAGATAACCGGAGTGATTGTATCGTTTATGCCTTTAATGGTCTTCTGCTCAATGGCAAAAATGATGCTCAATATGAACCTGACATCATTCATGGATGTGATAACATGGCTGCCGGTTGTGTACATTGGCGACGTGTTCATGATCATCGTTTATATGATCCTGCTCCTTGTATTTGCGCAGCTAAACCCAATCAAATTCCTTGGCAAGTACTACCCCGCCATGATCTCTGCATTTATCCTGTCATCGAGTAACGCTTCTCTTCCGACTTCTATAAAGCAGTGTAAAAAGCTTGGCATTTCAGAGAAAATCTACTCCTTCTCACTGCCACTTGGAGCGGCCATCAACATGGACGGAAACTGTATTACACTTATAATTTCAGCTCTGTTCTTTGCTAAAATCTACCAGCTTCCAATGACAGGCGCTATGCTGCTGCAGCTCTTTATCGCGATCATAGTCCTCTCCGTCGGAGCACCCGGCGTTCCCAGCGGAAACCTCGTGTGCCTGACTCTCCTTATACCCCAGATCGGAGTTCCGGCTGAGGCAATAAGCCTTCTCATCGGTCTCTACCCGATAATCTCGATGATGCAGACCTTGACAAACGTGACAGGAGACGCCGTGGTGACGTGTATTGCCGCAAAGAGTGAAAAAATGCTTGATAAGGCCGAATTCAACAAATAAAAAAGACAGGAGGACGGTTCTTTTGACTGATTTAAAAAACAGTCAAAAGAACCGCCCCCTGTCTTTCCGGCCTGCTTATCTCATCATAGCCTTGATGGGATTTATTGCTGATGCAATCTTTTTGAGCATATCGAGATTCTGCTTCATGTAGAACTCAAGGCCTGCAACTTCTTTCTCGGAAAAGCCCTCGCTTTTGTTTATCCTGCAGGTTGGGATCTCGCCTTCCGCAACTCTCTTTCCTTCGGAAAAAGTGACATAGGCAACCTTCCGTCCACCCTTTTTACAGACTCCGGAGACCTGCATACGAAGCTCTGCTGACGCATCGGCACTATCACCATTGTCTGAATGCTCACTCCCGGAATTCTTTCCCTGTTTATCAAGGCTGCCCTGGCTGCCGGTACTGGCATCGCCGCTTAGTGTGGATTTCCCGTCATCAGTTCTTTTGCCAAAAATAATATCAAAATTCTGCATCACTCTGCTACCTGATTTACTCCTGAGCTGTGAAGTCTTCCTTGCCAACGCTGCAAAGAGGACACTTGAAATCCTCGGGGAGCTCCTCCCACCTGGTGCCTGCCTCTATCCCGTTATCGGGATCGCCTGCTGCTTCGTCATAGACATAGCCACATACATTACATACATACTTCATAAGATCTGCCTCCTTTATTATTGGGTACGCCCGCAAAACCATTTGCCTACGGGCTTCACATATCTCAATTATGAGGCATAGCCGCCCTTAACACCAGTAAAAATAATATAAATTACATTTTCGTGTTCTCAGGCTTTTTCCCAATACGCTCATAGAGCGGAAATGCCATTGGATATACCCCCGTCACAAGGAACATGGTTATTGCATACCTCCCAGTCCTTACAAGAAGCGCCAAGAAGTTTGCACCTGCGAGAAAATCCCTGTCAAAAGGAAGCTTTAACAGCTCATTCACTGCAAGATATATAATGAAAGCACCCGCTACACGCAAAAACATTGCAGGTACACTCCGCGTTTCCTGATAATTTACATATTTTCGCTCAAAATATATTGCCGCTATTACACCCGTAAGACAACCAACCGCAGTAAAAAAATCACTAGTACGCACATAGAAAAGCCCCGGAACGGCGGACACAATAAGGATTGCATGGTATTGCCACTCCTTCTGAACATACTTATCAAGCAGAGCAAATATGCCGATAACCACAAATCCAAGTATCCATCCGACCAGCACATCCGTCGGATAGTGCATTCCGGCCACTACTCTTGAAACGCCTACCAATACGGTCAGTATTGCAGCAAGCACAAAGAGCCATTTCTTTTTGGCCTCATTTGCCAGCACAAAGTAAAGCGCCGGGATTGACGCACTGTGCATACTTGGAAAAGAATAGCCCTGGGCAACCACACCTTTTTCAGCAGCATCTTTTCCGGCAAGTGTCAGCGCCTCCACTCTGTCGGGATAATCCATATAGGGTCTTGGCCTTAGCACTACCGCTTTGATCATCGGCAGCCACATATTCACGCAGACAGTAACCAGTGCCAGCTTCTGTCCCGTCTCCTTTTTCCAGCAGAACATCACAATCAGCACCACCATCATCAGCCCTGATTCCGCTCCCAGAAAAGCCAGCAATTTCACAATGCTGCCCAGACTGCTGAAATTTGCCTGAAGCCATTCGATCAAACTAACTTCCCATTCCATAGTAGTTCCACCTCTCTTTCTCTCATGATTAATTGTTCCTTACTCTTGCTATTTGATCTTTTGCACGTTTAAGCAGTAATGATACAACAGCTCGATTTACTGTTGAAATATGTATTTCTCTCTTTTCAACAGTAATTCTGCAGTGCTACTTACTGTTGAAATATGCATTTCTCACTTTTCAACAGTAATTCCACACAGCTACGTACTGTTGAAATATGTATTTGTCACTTTTCAACAGTAATTCCACACAGCTACGTACTGTTAGAATATGCATTTCTCACTTTTCAACAGTAAACAATTGCATGCATATCTGACACATGCTAATGCCTTAGCAATAACTATCATACTACCTACCAGACAACTCACTCAACAACTATAATGTAGGCCTTATCAGAAACTGCTTTGTTGCTGTCCGATTCCAGACCAGTAACATGCAATTTGGGCATCATAATCGCATCGAGGTGGCCCAAATTGCATACTGAATCATTTTCTTACTCAGCCAGCAGCGTAGTGCCGGCTGCTGACTGATTAGTAATGCTGTTTTCAACATTAAAGAAATGTATCAGCCCCAAAGATATCTGAATATTTCGAATATTCATAACAATCTAATTATTCTATATAGTTCGAACAATCTGAACATAAACCACAAAACTACGCTTGTTATAATAAGTACTCCCTGATATACTGTTCTGCCACCGACGTATTCAGTGCGTAAGAAGACGATTCATACGTAACAATAAGACGCCGCCCGGGAATGATGTTATTTTTGATGTATTGATCAATCTTTCTTATTGCTTTTTCCACATACTCAGGGTCTCCCATTCTTCCGTCATGCTCCCAATATATTTCTTCATATGTCTTTTTACTCAAAAATGTGAAGTCCGGATAAACAATACCATATCCCTTAAGGTGCAACGGGCACTCGTACTTATATTCAATTCCGTAATCATAAAACATATCTGCCAGAATCTTTTCAGATTTAGATCTTACACGCTCTCCCTTCTTGGTGTAAATCTCAACTTGTCCTTCTTTAAATTCTTTACCATTATAAGGAGTTGCTTTCCACAGGGCTAGCCTTTGCTCCCAGGTCTCTTCTACAGGGTTAACAAGTCCCCTTCTTATCTGATGAAGTCCTAAATATATCTCTTCGATCTCGTCATCCTCATATTCTTTGATCAGCCTATCGAATTGCCCGCACCTTTTGTCTACAATCTTTTTAACTTTTTGATCATAGTTTTTTTGAGCCAATTGCCTGACCATTGGAAGGTCATCTTTCCTGATATATCTAAGCTTACCACCGGATTTATCGCTATTTTCAACACAACGAACATACTGAACTTTGTTATTAGACGTAGTAATCCTGAGTGTTCCCTGCGGAACATCTGTGAGCCGCTCATCAACAATTGTTTTAATTCTCTTTAATCTTTTCTCTTCTTCGAGTAGTAGTCCTTTTAATCCATACATAGTGTTTTTCTATCCTCCTCTATAAACGCATATTTTTTCCTGTTTATATCTGACCATACAGATGAGAATCTATATGGCTAACTTTTTTACTGTTTCAATCTTAATTTCTACTATCTTAATTTCTACTATTTTCAACAGTAACGCTATCAAAGAGCGTACTGTTAAATTCTACATATTTACAATTCCAACAGTAACGCCTACCTGAGACTTACTGTTGAAATCAATGAATTCTCAATTTCAACAGTAACGCCACCTTGAGACTTACTTCTGGATTCTGATAATTCCAATTTTCAACAGTAGCAACACCCTGAGACTTACTGTTAAAATCTACGAATTCTCAATTTCAACAGTAGCGCCACCTTGAGACTTACTGTTGGATTCTGCAAATTCCAAATTCCAACAGTAGCGACCCCCTGGGACTTACTGTTGATATTTACGAATCCTCAATTTCAACAGTAACACTACCACGAATCTTACTGTTGGATTCTAATAATTCCAAATTCCAACAGTAGCGACCC
Organism: Butyrivibrio sp.; assembly: GCA_017470505.1. GTDB lineage: Bacteria > Bacillota > Clostridia > Lachnospirales > Lachnospiraceae > Butyrivibrio. The sequence continues at coordinate 45,655 of JAFUYO010000010.1, forward strand.
CCTGGGACTTACTGTTGATATTTACGAATCCTCAATTCCAACAGTAACACCACCACGAATCTTACTGTTGAAATCTACGAATTCTCTATTTCACCAGTAACACCATCACGAATCTTTCTGTTGAAATCCACGAATTCTCAATTCCAACAGTAACCTCGTCTCGAACATTGGCGCTGCTGCCTGTTATGTCCTACTTATCATCGAGATACTCCTCCACTTTTAGCGTATCGCCGCCATCTAGGACCTCCACTGTAATTGCTCCGCCCAAATCCGTGCGGTACACTCTTGCTCCGACGCTCTCAAGGCGCTCTAATACTTCCTCGTGGGGATGGCCGTAGGTATTGTTTCGTCCGCAGGAAACAAGAGCCACCCTGGGAGTTATCATCGCAAGAAACTCTTCGTCCGTCGTGTAGCGGGAGCCGTGATGCGCGACCTTGAGAAGCGAGAGATTTCCATATACATCAGGGTTTGCAGCGATTATATCCCGGATGTCCTCCTGCCCTTCTCCTTCCACATCCCCTGTGAAAAGAGCCGTGAACCTTCCGTACTTCATAAACAAAACGGTGGAATACTCATTTGCACCATCTGTCTTCATGTTCAGCACAGGATTGAGGCAGGTAAATTCGGCCTTTCCAACATTAAACCTCTCCCCTCTATTGATGTAGGATATCGGAATTCCAAGGTCATTAGCTCTACCAGCAAGCTTTTGGTAGTTGTTTCCTCTGCTCGATGCGTCAACCTCAGGAAGTATCAGCTCGTCAACCCATATTCCGCCCTTCTCCATGTCATCGAGCACGTCCATAATTCCGCTTAAGTGGTCCTCATCCTCATGCGTCAGAATAATTGCTCTCAGTCTCCCAATCCCCTTATACTTTAAAAAAGGGATTATCTGGTACCTGCCAACATTCTTCTTACTCGTGCTGCCTCCGTCGATCATGATATTGCTTCTGCCGCTCGATATCACAATTCCGTCACCCTGGCCCACATCTATCATGTTGATCTCCATCTGCGGCTTTATGTGAAACGTAAGAATAAATACAGCTACGAGCAGTATCACTATCCGCAACAAGCGGAAATCTCTTCTTCCTCCGTAAAATACGGCACTAACCGGCATCTCATTTACTGAGTTAAAATAAGCAGGCTCTGTCCTGCCGTCCGAAGCAATCTCACTTCCTCTCTTGACATCAAGACATCCAATATCTTTGGCCTCAGGATGTTTGGAGCCTTCACTTCTCTGACTATCAGCCTCTTCATCTCTGTTTCCAGAGCCAACCGAGAATAAGACAAATGCTCCCATAAGCATCAGATACGCAAGGACCTGCCATTTCTCAGAATGCCCCAGGAACCATGTCATATTGCGTGTAATTAATGCAGATGAGCATAGAGCCCTGTAAAGCCACAATATGAGATGCACAGGAAGACCGAGAAGATGGATAGCTTCTTCCGCCGCCATCCCTCTCTCGCTCAAAGCACTGCCAACCTGTATAGCAGAGGTACCAAATGAAGCTGCTGATGCTTTGCCCAAAACTCCTCTATCCTGAAGCAACAGCGATGAAGTCGCTATTGCTGTAGCAGATGAAGGAAATATTCCTCCCCCCGCCACTGCAGATATAACACTTCCTGCGACCATGGTCCCGATCCCTGCGATCATCAGAATCCCCATAAGTGGTATCACCACCAGATTTAAGAAGATGGAATGTACGGGGTATGTGTAGTAATAAAGACTGTAGACAGGAAGCGTCGAAAGGGCTATGCCAGCGCCTGAGGTTAGCCCCGACAGCAGCGCTCCGATAATCTTCTGTAGCATCGTTGTCTTATCGTCAACGAACCTCATCCTGAACGGATCATCTGCTGCAGCTTCTGATGGCGGGATAAGTCCGCGGTCTGCCAGAAACCTTTCAAGCCCGGTGATATGAAGGTGCGGCGCGATAACCGACGCCCCGATCACAGCCCCAAAGGAGAACAGGAACCCGCTGTTATAAAGGTACAGCGGCTGATCCAGCAAAAGAAGCATCTCCGAAAAAGCCAGCGCCGAAAGAAGGTCGTAGGTCCTCCCAAATAGGGGCGCCATAATCCTTAGGACAAACATGCAGATTGCCCTGAAAGAGGACGAGCTCATTCCGCACATAACTCCGTAGGAGTACATGAAAAGAACGGATATCAAAACAGGCACAGATCTGTATATTAATGCCATTAGTATCTTCTTTGATCCCTGTTCCTGCTTCTTTCTGTATCTTCCTTTCCCCGCAGCAGCTGTTTCCAATTTACCACTCCTCAATCTGATCCGTGAAATAAAGTCTGCTGCCCTGTCCATAAGCCTTCGTAAAAGCTCATATATCCCCATACCTATGATAGATATGTGAAGCCCCGAGACCGCCAGTATATGCATTATTCCCCCGGCCATGTACAGGTCCCTGGTCTCTGCGTCCATGAAGGCTTTGTCACCGAGGAGCATCGCCTTCATGACGCCGGAATCGTCCTCATTAAGGACAACGTCCAAAGCTCCTTCCAAAAACAGTCTGAGCCTGAAAAGGCTCTCTTTATAGGGGCTCTTGCTTCCGCCCCTTTTTGTGATGTTGCAATCACTCAACCTGTATGAAATTTTTAATGTCTGATAATAAAGACGACTGTCAAACTCCCCGGGATTTGTCGGAGACAAAAAATTCCTGACCCTGCCGTGTATTTCCACATATTCGCCGGTTGACGGAAGGCCAACTGAGGATGACGCTGTGCTGCGATATCCCATTACAGGAAAGTCGGCTGCAGATGACGCTGTGCTGCGGTATCCCATTGCAGGAAAGTCCGCTGCGGATGATGCTGTGCTGCGATATCCAGTTACAGAAATAGCTGCAACCGATGGCGCTATGCTGCTCTCTCCCACATCATCATCCTGCTCCTTAATATAGCACTGCACCATCTCCGAATCCGCTTTTGCATCTGTCGGCGCAATGTAGATAACTGGCACAAAGCCTCCATCATAGCTCTTTTTGAATTCTTTGTCCTCTACCGTTCCTACGATGGTAACCTCTTCACCGTCGGAATACTCATATAAACTACTATCCAGGGGATTATTTATTTCAAGAAACACAAAGACAGCCGCCGTCAAAAGAATTGCCAAAAGGCATAACGGCCTCTTCATAGAAAACTCCCAATCCGTGACTGATCAGAGCCGCGCAAATGCAAAAGCTGCAAATGCAGGGCTACTCTGAATCGTCACCTTATTCAATAATATCCAGATTCCTCTCGTAGGGAGAGGTTATTGTTGTATCCATAAATGAAAAACCTGATTCGCCGTTCACCGAAAATGCAACCTTGTTGATATCAGGAAGCTCAGCGACGGTATTTACCAGGGAATATATCGCCACATCAGCAGTGACGCTGTAGGGGTCGCTCTGGAAAGCCGGATCAAGGTCAAGGTAGCAGACTCCGTCCCTGACGTTTACCGAATTGATCTTGATATCCTTCGATACCGTGGGAAAACAGATGTCTGTGTTCGGTCCGCTTATGACCTGTTCTATCGCAAGCCTCTCCATCGAGATATTGCTGTTGTAGACAACAGAGCGGTAAACCGGCACCAGCTTGTCTCCTGCCTCGTTGGCAAAATAGAGCTTCAGCTCAACCTTCTCATAGGTATTTATCTCATTTCCCACATTGAAAATGAAGGTGTCCGCAGACATATTGCCGATGACATGCCCGTAGTGGTCAGTGAGGGGCTGCCCCTCCACCTGAAAGCTGACATAGTCAATGAAATCCAGCTGTGTAAAAGTCCTGACAACCGCAGCCCTGTCCAGAATCTCAATGGTTCCCTGTATCTGTGAATAGGAGCTGTCGAAGTTGAAGGTCAGTACCTTGTCGCTGAGAAAATAATCCAGCAGGTTGACCTCTCCCGTGAGCGGCGCCTCGTACTGACGTCTTTCAGGCATGGTGCCCAGCTGCTCAAGGAGCTCAGGTATCACCGCGTCAGGGTCATCTTTTTGGGCCCTGATCTCGTAGTCCACCGCCATGATACCGGTCTCTGAGTTGTTGACATAGTATATCTTAAAAGAGCCCGTCCCGGCCCCCGGCTTTCTCTCGCACCCTGAGAGATATATGAGCATCACAGCCGCTATGAGAAAAAATAATAATCTTTTTTTAAAAATCTGATTTACTCGCTTCATATCATGTCCACATATCAATTTCCCTTTATCGCCGCGCTCGTCGCTATGAGCGGTATCTTAACGGTAAAGGTTGTGCCCTCATCCACCTTGCTCTCAACATCGATTGAACCCCTGTGCATCAGCACAGCGCTCCTGACAATAGCAAGGCCCAGGCCTGTCCCGCCGATCTCTCTGGATCTGGATTTGTCGACCCTGTAGAACCTCTCGTAGATGTGATCCAGCGACTCCTCTGGAATACCAAACCCCGAATCCATGACTTTCACATAAAAATACTGGTGATCCGCATCGAGCTCAACTCTGACCCAGCCCTCTTCCTTGTTGTACTTGATGGCATTCTCCACGAGGTTCATGATGACAAGAGATATCTTGACCTCGTCGATCTCCGCAGTGATAGCTCTTTTGCTCTCAAGTGTCAGCTCAATATTGTGTTTCCTCGCAATTGGCCTCATGCGCTTTAGGACGATCTCGGTCATGTTCACAACATCAACAGATGTGATGTTAAGGCCAGATGCTTTTTTATCCATCTTGACGAGTGATAACAGGTCGTTGATGATCTTGTCCTCCCTGTCGATCTCTTCACCAATATCCGTCATGAAATCCCTGTAGACTTCATTCGGCACTTCCTCCATGGCAAGGAGCGAGTCAGCCAGAACCTTCATCGAGGTTATCGGCGTCTTGAGCTCATGTGAGACATTTGAGACAAACTCCTGTCTCGAGTCATCCAAAACCTTCATCCTTCTAAGGAGCGCGTTGAAGGCATTTATGATCTGCTCCGTCTCAAGGTAGTTGGGGCCAACAATCGGCTCATCGGTGTAGCCTGCCTTAACGTCGTTTATTGCAGTCGTGATGCGGTCGAACGGTTTAAGAAGTGTAAATGCTACCAGTGCGGCAAATATCAGGATAAAAATAATGATGATAGCCTCAAGCGTCTGGGCGCGGCGGCTCAGGATTTCAAGCGTCGTGGCTATCGTATCGGTTGAGACAGACGTAAGCAGCACTCCTCTCACCACTTCGCCGCTCCTGCCAGATACCGAAACATCCTCCTCCTCGATAACTTCACTCTCGATGATGGGTGTCACGATCTCGATGTATCCGTTGGCAGAGTCGTACTTGGATACCGTTCCTTTTGAACCCGTCTTCAAGCAGTTCACCACCTCCTCGGAGATGATGGTTTTTCCCTGGCTGATGTTGTAGGTGTCCTTCACAACCTTAAGATCGTCGTTGATAACGATAACGCGGCCGTCATAGAGATTGGCCAGCATATCGAGCTCAGCGTTTATCACTTCCGATGAGGTGTCCAGAAGATAGTTTGATACGATGAGGTGATTGGCAAGAATGCGCAGCTGTGTCTGCACCTCAGTTGACCTTACATTGATCGCACGGTCCTCATAGCTCTCCAGAATCAGGGCATGCATGCCCAGACAGGATATGAGTCCTGTCAGAAAGACGATCACAAAGAACCTTGCTTTTAGACTTTTAAAGATATTCTTTATGTTAAAAAATCTGTTAATATCCATAATCATGCCTGAAAGTAATAGCCGGCGCCCCACTTGGTCCTGACGTACCTGGGCTCAGAGGGATTTACTTCGAGCTTCTCACGAAGTCTTCTGATATGAACATCAACAGTCCTCTCATCTCCGGGATAGTCTCTTCCCCAGATGGTCTCGAGAAGCTCTTCTCTTGAATAGGTCTTCCCGGGTGTGGATGCAAGGAGCTCCAAAAGCTCGTACTCTCTGCTTGTAACGTTGATCTCCCTGTCCTTGACGAACACTCTCCTGTATTCCTCGTTGAGCTTGAGATCGCCGAAGGTCATGACCTTCATGGTCTCGGGAGTCCTGCCGGTTCTCCTGATGATGGCTTTTATCCTGGCCTTGACCTCCAGAATATTGAAGGGCTTGGTGATGTAGTCGTCAGCGCCGTAGTCGAGTCCTAGGATCTTGTCCATGTCGTCGCCCTTGGCCGTCAGCATGATGATCGGGACATTGGAAAATTCCCTGATCTGCTGGCACACCTCAAACCCCGTGAGCCCCGGAAGCATGACATCCAAAAGAATGATGTCATAATCCGCAGCCCTTGCCATTTCAAGCGCTTCCTGACCGTCATAGGCGCAGTCCACAACAATGTCGTCCTGCTCGAGACTGAACTTTATTCCCTTTACGATTGCCTTCTCATCATCAACTACAAGTGCCTTCTTGCTCATTATCTCACCGTTCCTGCTAAACTGTTATGTAATCCCTGATCTTGGAAAAGAGCTTGTCCTTGATCCCGGAAACCTTCTTTATATCTTCAATACTTGCAAAATTGCCGTTCTCCTCGCGGTACCTGATTATCTTGTCCGCCGTCACATCTCCTATACCCGGAACCTTTGTAAGCTCCTGTTTAGATGCCCTGTTTATGTTTACAAGACCGCTTCCGGATGATAAACCTGCTCCGCCCGATGAAGCCGCATCCCCTGCATCTGCGCTTTCTGATGCATCATAGGAATCATATGTTTCAAGCTGTGCCTGCGCCCCTGCCTTGTCGATTCCCGTCTCCTCGGTTGTCGGAATATAGAGCTTCATCCCGTCGCTGACCTTAGCCGCAAGATTAACATAGGCTTCATCTGCATCCGCAGAAAAACCTCCCGCCGCATCAACTGCGTTATCGATTCTGCTGCCCTCACTGAGCTCGTACACGCCGGGGCTGACCACCGCACCGCAGACATACACATAGCATGTTGCCTCAAAAGCGGCGCCCACAGCGCTGCCATCGATATCTGCTCCGCCGCTCTGCCCTGAAGACATTTCATCTGGCGCAGCCAAAGCCACAGCAGTATTTCCTGAGCCTTCAGAATACATGTCCTGCGATGCACCGCTGCTACTTCCATGAGCTGCATTTTCTCCTGCCCCGGTAGCTGTTTTTTTATCAGAGAGTTCTGTCGGCTCTCCTGTTCCCGCTTCTGTAGCTCCATCCGAGAGTTCTATTATTTCTCCCGTCCTGCTGCACCCTGAAAGCACAAGTGCCGCCATAATCATTACTAAAAAAAATGTTCTTCGCATGTTCCTCCTTTTCAAGAGGACCCCACCATGCATATATAAAGGTCTGGCATGAGCAAAAATTGTGCATTTTGCTCCCGCTGTCCACCGAGTCGGACTTTTGACTTTTGACTCTTACCTATTGTATGTGAAACTCCGGTTTATTTCAATCATCACCTTCTGTCAGTCCCGCTGTTATATCGTCGTCATTCGGGTCAGGCAGAATATCCTCGGTGTAGGGCGAGCCTGTCACCTGGGTCATGATGTTCTCTGAAACCTGCCTCAGAGTCGAGTTACAGTCGCTTCCGTTCCAGATGTTGGTGAATGCTATCTCCAGCTCCATCCAGAGGTTGCTGGTCTCTATCGTCTTGGGCATCGGAACCGAATCCGCGTAGACCGAGACGAAGGTATCGATGTTCTTGTTGTTGTAATTGACGCCTGCCCTCGACGATATCTTCTGGCTCATCCTGTAGATATCACCCGAGCTGTCGCTGCACAGAAACCTCGCTACCGCATTGGCTTCTTTTGCGTGCTCTGAGTAGCCGTTAACGACAAGGCACTCTGTGACCGACATCGTCCTTGAGCCAAATTCGCTCGTGAGCCCGGGCATGTCAGCGACTTCAAACTCAAAGTCGCACTCGCCGCTGTCCCTGGCCTCCTGTATCTTGGCGATTATATCTGTTGTTGCGATCGTAAATACCACCTTGCCGTCTATGAAATCCTGCACCGTCCTGTCGTAGTCGATCTGCGATGCATCGATGGCAAAAAACTGGTTGAGCCTCTGGTAGATTTTCATGCAGCTGATGGTATCAGGGTTGTAGATGTCAATCCGGCTGACATCATCTCCCGCATCACCGCCCACGTTCATATAGTTTCCTACAAAGAAATAGTTGTAGAAGATATCAGTCACATCCCACTCAAAGACGGACTCAACCTGATCGGGGGCGTTGTAATTGTCAGCAAAGCTCAGGATATCGGAGATAGTCAGGGGAAGCGTATCTGCCACGACCTCGTCGATCATGCCCTGGGTGATTTTCTCTCCCTCATCCTCATCTTCACTCTCATCATCCGATGAGCCTTCCTCCGACTCATTTTCATCAGGAGGCCCCTGCTCATCTATTTCTGTCTGTGCTGCCTGACCCTCAGCCTCATCAATCTCTGACTGCAGATTCTCAGTCGCCATGTTCTCGAGATAGGTCTTGTTGTAGATGAGGGAACTCGTCTCAAAATAAAAGGGATAGGCGATCTGCTTTCCACGGTAGGTCACGGAATTGATCGCAGCGGTCGGAAATCTGCTCTCTGAAAGATAAGAATCGCCTGCGTCAATCTGGCTCGCAAGCCCGGCTAGATAAGCCTTTTCAAGCGAATCATTGGTTATTATATAGATATCGGGATAGGCGTCCTCCTCAACGGAGGCCTTGTTCACAGCCTCGAGGTACTCAAGCCCCGATACCAGGACAGGCTCCACGCGGACCGCGTTGTTGGTTTCCGTGTACGCCACCGCCCTCATCTGAAGATAGGGCGTCAGCGCATCATCGGTGTACCAGAGCCTTACAGTTGTTCTGTTCCTGGAAAAAATGGAATACTCCTCAAAGATGTTCCTGTCTGAGCGGGCATAGACAAAAGTGCCCGCCAGCACACAGGCCAAAAGTATTATAGAAAAAATCCTGGTTCTTAACTTCATACAGACTCCAGACATGAATCCAGTATGGAAATCATGTCATCAACATTATCCTTATTGATCACAAGCGGCGGAACAAATCTTATGATATTCGCACCTGCATTTATCAGAATGAGGCCCTTTGAAAGCGCCATATTTATAACATCACCCACCGGGCGGTTCAGCACAAGTCCCTGCATGAGCCCCATTCCGCGCCTGTCAGTGATGAAATCATATTTCTCTTTAAGCTTATCAAGCTGCTCCTCAAGATATGGTGCCACCTGATTCACATTTTCTATTATATTGTCCTCTTTGAATAAATCAAGGACTTTGTTGATAGCCGCGCAGGCAAAAGGATTGCCGCCGTAGGTTGTCCCGTGGTCTCCTGCGACAAGGGAATGTGCGCCCACCTTCTCATTTAAAAGAAATGCTCCGACCGGAACTCCGCATCCAAGTGCCTTGGCAGTCGTCAGGATATCGGGCTTTATGCCGTACTTCTGGAAGGCGTACATGTAGCCTGTCCGCCCCATACCGCACTGTATCTCATCAAGTATGAGAAGAATATCCCTCTCATCGCAGAGTTGTCTCACCTTCCCAAGGAACTCCTCAGTTGCAGGGAAGATACCGCCCTCTCCCTGTACTGTCTCCATGATTATTGCGCATGTCCTGTCAGTGACACAGTCAAGAACCGACTCAAAGTCATTTAAATCCGCAAACTTTATATTCCCTATCATTGGCTCAAAGGCCTCACGGTAGTGCGGATTTCCTGTGACAGACAGCGCGCCGAACGTCCTTCCGTGGAAGGAGTGGTTCATGGCAATTATCTCATGGTCTGTTCTGCCGTCCTTAAGATAGGCGTATTTCCTGGCCGCCTTCAGTGCCCCCTCAACAGCCTCAGCTCCGCTGTTTGTAAAGAACACGCGGTCCATTCCTGACACTTCTTTTATCTTGCGCGCAGCGTCTATAGCAGGCACGTTGTAATAGTAGTTTGAGGTGTGCAGGAGCTTGTCAATCTGCGCCTTCAGGGCATCATTGTACTTCTTGTTGTTATACCCAAGGGCAAATACCGCAATTCCAGACACGAAGTCGAGATATTTTTTTCCGTCAAGGTCATACAGATACACCCCGTCGCCCTTATCCAGCACTATCTGGTACCTGTTGTAGGTGTGCAAAAGATCTTTTTCCGCTTCTTCTATATATTTCTTCATCAAATCGCTCATCTTAAGTCTCCTGATAAGTTTTTATTAATATTGCTGCAAAAGGCGCGACAAAATATCAACCGTTACCCGTACTTCCTGCAAGGTCATCGTTGTCAGCCATGAACATCGTCCCGATACCTTTGTTGGTAAAGATCTCCAGAAGCAGGCAGTGGGGAATCCTTCCATCGAGTATATGAACCCTGTTTACGCCCTCTCTTATGGCATCCGTGCAGTTGCCGAGTTTGGGAAGCATTCCGCCTCCGATGTTGCCGCTTGCGATCAGTTCATCCGCCTCAGAGCAGGTAAGTCTTGATATAAATGTCGAGGGGTCGTGTATATCCCTGTAGACACCCTCTATGTCAGTCAGGAACGCGAGCTTGTCCGCTCCGACAGCCTTGGCTATTGCGCAGGCCGCATCGTCTGCGTTTATATTGTAGGTGTCAAAGTTGTCATCTAACCCGATAGGCGCTACTATCGGCAGATAGTCGTTGTCGAGAAGATCGTAGAGAACCTTTGGCTCAACCTTGTCGACCTGCCCCACATACCCTATGTCCTTGCCGTCTGAGTACTTCTTGGTCACATGCAGAAGCCCCGAGTCCTTGCCGCTTATACCAATGGCCTTTACGCCCAGCTCCTGTACCATTGTGACGAGCTGCTTGTTAACTCTTCCAAGGACCATCTCAGCTATCTCCATGGTCTCCGCGTCGGTGACCCTGAGGCCGTTTACAAACTCAGCCTCCTTGCCAACCTTGGTGACCCATGAGCTTATTGCCTTTCCTCCGCCGTGGACGATGATCGGCTTAAAGCCTACGAGCTTTAAAAGAGTGACATCCGTTATGACGTTCTTTTGGAGCTCTGCGTTACTCATGGCAGATCCGCCGTACTTCACAACGATTATCTTCCTGTTAAACTTCTGTATATACGGGAGAGCCTCTACGAGAACCTCCGCTTTTTTGAGTACTTCCTGCATGTCCTTATCCATTTTTCAGCTCCTGTAATCTGCATTTATTTTCACGTAGTCATAAGTGAGGTCACACCCCCAGGCGGTTGCGCTCTCTTTCCCCTCATTCATGTTGACGAAAACCGTAACCGCGTCGGCCTTCATGATATCAAGCGCCTTATCCTCATCGAAATCAAGCGGCACTCCCCTGTCAAAGACCTTGAGTTTTCCTTTTTCGCTCTCAAAGTAGAGCTCGACATCCCTCTCGTCAAATTCCGAGCCGGAGTATCCCATCGCGCACAGGAACCTGCCAAAATTGGCGTCGCACCCGAAAATAGCTGCCTTTGAGAGGTTAGAGCCAACGATTGCCCTTGAGAGGGTCCTTGCATCGTCTTTGGTCTTTGCGTTTATAACTTTCGCTTCAAACAGCTTTGTTGCGCCCTCCCCGTCTGATGCCATCCTCTTTGCAAGGAAGGTGCAGACATACAAAAGAGCCTCTTTAAATGTGTCAAAGTCCTTTCCCTCTGAGTCTATAAGTTCGTTCCCCGCCTCTGCGTTTGACAGGCACAGGAGCGTGTCGTTTGTAGAGGTATCTCCGTCAACCGTTATCATGTTGAAGGTATCCCTGACCACCTCTGATACCGCCTTCTGCAAAAGATCCTTGGATATGGCGACGTCCGTAGTAAGGAATGCGAGCATCGTGCACATATTGGGATGTATCATCCCGGAGCCCTTGCTCATTCCGCCGAGAGTAACTTTCCTGCCGCCACAGGTAAAGGTAACCGCGATCTCCTTGTTGACAGTATCTGTCGTCATGATGGCCTTCGACGCTGCGGTCCCTGCTTCTGTCGTATCCGACAGGCTCCCCGCCATCATCTTAACGCCTCCTGTAAGCTTATCCACGGGAAGCTGCATTCCGATAACTCCTGTCGAAGCTACTAATGCTGATGACTTCGGAACACCCAGCGCTTCTTCCACGGCCGCTGCGGTCTTATCGCACGCTACAAAGCCCTCTTCTCCCGTGCAGGCGTTGGCTATTCCTGAATTGATGACAACCGCGTGCACAGGATCATTTGAATAAACTATTTTCTGGTCCCACTTTACACAGGCTGCCTTGACCACGTTGGAAGTGAAGGTCCCTGCGCTGACACACGGGCTTTTCGAAAAAACCATAGCCATGTCAGTCCTTCCCTGATACTTGATGCCGGCCGCGCAGCTTGCCGCCTTAAATCCACCGGCAGCTGTGACGCCGCCCTCTGTCTCTTTTATCAGACTCTCCATATAAACCTCCATGCAATTTCTGCGGATTGTTCCGTGCTCCGTCACTTGTTGAAAATCGTCAGATTCTCAGGATTAAGCGTAAAATCGTAATAGTTCATGTCGTCTCTAAGTGTCCAGCCCATCTTCTGCCAGAAGCGGTTTCCCACTGTGTTGGTGACAAAGGCATTCAGGCACACCTTGTTTATCTGCTCTTTTTGTAGCTGCTCGCAGCAGAACTCAACCATCCTGCCGCCAATTCCCTGTTTGCGATACTCCTCGCTCACGCACACGTGGTACAGACAGGCCCTTCTTCCGTCGTGTCCGCACAGTATTGCGCCGACGATCTTTCCGTCCTTTTCATATACCGCGCTGGTTTCGGGGTTCCTGTCAAGGAACCTCTCAATCCCCTCCCTCGAGTCGTCTAAAGACCTTATTCCAAAGCCGTGTATCGACATCCACAAATCGTGTACAGCGTCGTAATCATCAATTGTCATTGCACGAACCATAATAAACCTCTGAAATAAATCGTTTTCTATCAACTTACGGGAAAAGAGGTACTATCTCAAGTCCCATGCTCTCATCAAGGCCGAACATGATGTTCATGTTCTGGACAGCCTGACCTGCAGCGCCCTTGACAAGGTTGTCGATTGCGCCCATCATGATGACTCTCCCTGTCCTCTCATCGATCTTAAAGCCTATGTCCACATAGTTTGAGCCCTCAACCCATCTGGTCTCGGGATATACATTGTCATCAAGAAGCCTTATGAACTTCTCTCCACCATAGTACTTCTCGTAAGCCTTCCTTATATCAGATGCATCCGCAAGATGCCCGTCCTTCTTAACAAGGCTCGCGTACTCGGTTGCAAGGATTCCTCTGTTCATCGGAACGAGGTGAGGCGTAAAGTTTATCACCATTTCCTTTCCTGCGGCGTATGAGAGCTGCTCCTCGATCTCGGGCGTGTGGCGGTGGTTTGCCACGCCGTAGGGCTTTGCTGACTCATTTACTTCGCAGTAGAGGTTTGCAACCTTGGCTCCTCTCCCCGCTCCGGATACGCCTGAGAGCGCATCTACAATGAGAGTGTCCGGATCGATCAGTCCCTCTTTTATAAGAGGATATGCGGTAAGAATCGAGCAGGTCGTGTAGCACCCCGGATTGGCTACGAGCCTTGCGCTCTTCACCTTGTCCCTGTTTATCTCGCAGAGCCCGTAGACAGCTTCTTTAATATACTCAGGAGCCTTGTGCTCTATCTTGTACCACTTCTCATAGACTGACACGTCCTTTAATCTGAAGTCAGCAGAGAGATCGATTATCTTCACCCTGCTCAGAATGTCCTCATTTACAAGTGATGCGCATAGCCCCTGGGGAGTCGCCGTGAATATTACATCGGCCTGTCTTGACAGCTCATCCATGTTGTCATCAAGACACTTTGCATCAATCAGTTTAAAAAGATTTCCATATTGAGAAGCAAATCTGTCGTCAATATAGCTTCTTGATCCGTACCACACAACCTCAGCCTCAGGGTGCGAGTACAAAAGCCTTGCTATCTCAGCTCCCGCATAGCCGGTCGCTCCAATTATTCCAACTTTAATCATTTTTCAGCCTTTCTTTGGGCCTTAAAGGACCCTGAATAGTTAACAGTATAAGACCAACGAATGAATAATGCAAGCATAATATAAATATTTATGCATAAAATACCTTAAATTTAAATATTTATGCATTAGCCACTTGCAATTTATGCATTTTTGGTTTATATTATCTCTCAGGGCGCACTCATGTAAAAGCGCGCCAGGTAAAGTATATCATAAAAAGCAAATATATTATAAAGAAAGAATGAGGATCATAACATGGCAAAAGAAAAAGTAATTCTTGCATATTCCGGCGGACTTGATACAACTGCTATCATCCCGTGGCTCAAGGAGAACTTCGACTACGAAGTAATCTGTGTCTGCATCGACTGTGGACAGGAAGAGGAACTGGACGGACTTAACGAGAGAGCCATCAGCTGCGGAGCCAGCAAGCTCTACATCCTCGATGTTGTCGACGAGTTCTGCGATGAATATGTTGTTCCCTGCGTAATGGCACACGCTGTGTATGAGAACAAGTATCTTCTGGGAACCTCTATGGCACGTCCTCTCATCGCCAAGAAGCTCGTTGAGATTGCGAGGAAGGAAGGCGCCGTAGCGATCTGCCACGGAGCTACAGGAAAGGGCAACGACCAGATCAGGTTTGAGCTCGGCATCAAGGCTCTCGCTCCCGACATCAGGATCATCGCCGCATGGAGAAATGACAAGTGGACACTCGACTCCCGCGAATCTGAGATCGAGTACTGCAAGCAGCACGGCATCAATCTTCCCTTCTCTGCAGATTCCAGCTACAGCCGTGACCGCAACCTCTGGCACATCTCCCACGAGGGACTTGAGCTCGAGGACCCTTCACTTGAGCCCAACTACAAGCACCTTCTGGTACTCGGAAAGACACCCGAGGATGCTCCCGATGAACCCACAACTGTCACAATGACGTTCGAAGGCGGAATCCCCAAGTCAGTAAACGGCAAAGAGATGAAGGTCTCAGACATCATACGCACCCTCAACAAGCTCGGCGGTGAAAACGGCATCGGAATCGTCGATATCGTCGAGAACCGCGTTGTAGGCATGAAATCCAGAGGCGTGTATGAGACACCCGGAGGAACTATCCTCTACGAGGCTCATCAGCAGCTCGAGGAGTTGATTTTGGACCGCGATACCTATACAATGAAGAAGGATATGGGCAACAAGTTTGCCGATCTAGTATATGAAGGGAAATGGTTCACTCCTCTTCGCGAGGCCGAGCAGGCATTTATCGAATCAACCCAGAAATACGTCACCGGTGAAGTTACCATGAAGCTCTACAAGGGCAACATCATCAAGGCAGGCACCAAGTCTCCTTACTCTCTCTACAACGAGAGCATTGCTTCCTTCAAGACCGGAGATCTCTACGACCACCACGACGCAGAAGGGTTCATCAATCTCTTTGGCCTCTCATCCAAGGTTCGCGCCTTAAAGATGCAGGAAGTTGAAAATAATAAGTAAAGAATGCAGTCCGCTTTTTTCATAGTGATATATTTTGTTGCAATTAATATTCTGGGGTTTGCCTTAATGGGAAGCGATAAACGGAGGGCCATGCGAAGGGCCTTCCGTATTCCTGAGGCAACCCTTTTTGCTGTCTCGATAATAGGCGGCAGTATCGGCACGACCCTTGGGATGTTCGTATTCAGACACAAGACCAAACACTGGTACTTCAGGTTTGGACTTCCTCTCATTCTAATACTGCAGATACTGCTGCTCTTTTTCTTTAAGCTTGGTCCCTTTGAGTTCAGTTTCATGTAAAAAAAGGAGAAATCTATGCACCTGGCAGTTTGTGACGACAATATAGCCGACAGAAAACAGACCGAAAGACTTCTTGGAAGGCAGTCGGACAGATTATTCAAGGAGTGCGGTGAGAGGCTCTACATCGACTCTTACGGAAACGTCGAGGCCTTTATGCAAAAGCCCCAGATGTATCACGGCCTTTTCATCGACATGGTAAACGGGGAGTATAACGGATTTGATGTCCTTAAAATGCTGCTATACGCCAACATCACAAGGCCCATCATCATGTGCTCCTCTTCAATCGACTACAGGTCACTTGCCGAAAAAGAAAACATAACTGCGGATAATATCATTTACATAGATAAGCCCATAAAGGTAGCCGAGCTCACAGATGTGATAGACAGACTAAAAGCCCTCTGCGGAAAAGAGGAGCCTACTTTGGAACTTCGCGACCAGAATGAGACCATCTACGCAAAGGGCGATGATATAATTTACGCCAGATCCGCCCGCTCTTCCGAGGTCGAGATCTTTTTGACCGGCGCCCGAAAGGTTGTTGTCATTGACGATATTGTGAACTTCTTTGGCCAGTGCAATGCCTTCCCACAGATCACTCCTGTCAACGACAACTGTATAATCAACGTCAATCACATTGACAGGACATCATTTATGAAGGTGATAATGGACGACGGCACGCCTGTTCGTGTGGGCTTTTCTTACAGGCACCACATCGAAAACACCCTGAAGAAGCTCAAGGAGCTGGCTACATAATATTCCTAACTGTCTCGCCTTCTATAAGGTTTCCGGCGAGTGTCATAACTCCGTGGTGATACCGCTCCCTCCCTATCTTGCGTATGAGGTTTTCAACTGCGCTGCGCCCCAGCTCATAGCTGTCAACGGCGTAGGTCGTGACCTTTTTATCGGAAATATCCGATCGGCTGCAGTTGCCGTATCCGACTACCGAAACATCATCAGGAACGCTGTAACCGCTCTCAGAGAGTTTTTTGATGAGCATACCTGCAGCTATGTCGCTTGAGCAGATAAATGCAGTCGGCATCTCCTCAGGAAGATTAAAAAACTTATCAGGATCCGGCACGTTTATGTCGGGATCCCTGTCATCGATCACCCAGTCCTGCCTGAAATCAATATTGTTTAAAAGAAGTGCCTTCCTGTATCCGAAGTACCTGTCGGTTATGGAGTCTGTCGCAAGGACCGTTCCGACAAAACCGATCCTGCTGTGGCCTTTTCCGATCAGATATTCTGTCATAAGGCATGCACCGCTATAGCTGTCGCAGGTAACTGCATCCTCACTTATATAGTGGTCATAAAAATCAAGATAGATCACCGGGATCGATGACGATGCGCGGATGTTTTCAAGGTACTTCCCCGGCAGGCGCCCCAGGATAAGGGCGCCATCCACCTTGTTGTCGGATATTATCCTCGGCAGCGTAAGTCTCTTAATGCTGTCACCTGATATGACCTCAAGCATGGTGAAGCTCCCCTTCTCCATCGCAAGCTGGGATATCTGCTGGTGAAGCCTGTTGTAATATGCGTCGTACTCACCCATGTACGCCTCAGAAATAATAACTCCTATAGTGTAGCTCTTGCCCATGTTCTCGAGTTTCCTGGAGACGGATGGAATGTATCCCATCTCATTGGCGAGGGCGTGGATCTTCTTCCTGACCTCCTCGCTCATACCCTTCTGTCCGGATAAGGCTTTGGACACCGTAACTGTACTAACCCCCAGCTTTTCCGCAATATCCTTAAGTCTCACACTTTTAGCCATTGCAATCTCCAATCAATGTATTAATATTATATATGCTGATTTAATGCTATTTTTGCTCACAGAGCCATGCATAATTATAAATCCATATTAGCACATACTAAATTAAACTTCATCAACTATTTTTTATTATTTTTGTGGGAGAACAGAAAATGATCGCAATCAAGATAACCGGTCAGAAAAGCTTTATGGCAAAGCTCTTGACCACCGACTGCTTCGACCTTTTCGAGCTGGAAGAAGCTGACATAGAAACCTTCAACACCTTTAAGATCGACGGCCGGATCAACAAAGATTTTTATAAAAATGCAGGCACTGACCAGGCAGAAATCCCAAAAGGCCTGTTCAGCTCCTGGTCAAAGATCCGTCCTATCTGTTTTGATTTGATAAAAGGAAAGCAGACTCCTCTTTCTTTTAAGTTTATATTAAGGCCGAATGATGAGCTAAAGAAAAAGATTTTTGGAGACTTAAATCTACCGCTCTCCCCCGATCAGTTCTTTCCCTGCATCAACATAAGATTTGCACAGGGAGAAGTTGTCATAATAACAGGCATGTCCACAAGTGTCTTCACTCTTGACAAAGACACAGAAAAAGCCTGGGACAGCTTCATCCCGGGCTTTTTGGAATCAAAAGACATAAATGCGCAGATCACATGATCAAATCAGGTCTTGTACTTGTTGAGAATTATAATGAGCTGGTCATATTTGGGCTTGATCTGGTCGTACTTCTCCTTGTAGCCTTCCATAGAACCTGCGCGGAGGATCTCCGTGAGCTCACATACAGGAGTAAGGAACCCCTTAAGTCCAAGGTTCGCTCCTACACCCTTGAGAGTGTGGACAGCCTTAAAAGCCTCGGAGACGTTGCCCTCAGCAAGATAAGCCGTCAGATCGTTCATACTCTGATCGTTCAGGAACTTGAACATAAACCTGGCGATCAGATCCTCGTTCCCCATGAACCTGTCAAGAATTTCGTCCCAGTCTACACCCCATTCTATTAATTCAGCCTTAAATCCCGCGTCCATAAGCCTCCATGCAATCCACTATCGAAATATCGATTAGTCCTTATAAGTAAAATTGTACATCATTTAAAAAACCTCAGCAACCTTAAAATTATTTATTCTCCGGATGCAATAAGTTTCTCCGCCTGGTCAGCAGCAATGAGCGCATCGATTATCTCATCTATGTCGCCGTCCATTATCTGGTCTATCTTGTAGAGGGTAAGTCCGATGCGGTGGTCCGTAACTCTCCCCTGATGGAAGTTGTAGGTCCTGATCTTCTCCGAGCGGTCCCCGCTCCCGACCTGACCGCGGCGAAGGTCAGCCTCCTCGCTGTGCTGCCTTGCCACCTCCATCTCGTAGAGCTTGGCGCGAAGGACCTTTAACGCCTTGGCCTTGTTCTGCTGCTGGCTCTTCTCATCCTGACAGGATATGACAATTCCTGTCGGAATATGTGTGAGACGCACAGCCGAGTCTGTCGTGTTGACGCACTGTCCGCCGTTTCCCGAAGCCCTGAACACGTCAAATTTGCAGTCGTTCATATCTATCTCAACTTCCACGTCCTCGACCTCCGGCATTATTGCCACCGTGATGGCTGAGGTGTGTATGCGGCCTCCCGCCTCCGTCTTGGGTATCCTCTGAACCCTGTGAACTCCGCTCTCGAACTTAAGCCTTGAGTAGGCGCCGTTTCCCTTTATCATGAAGCTGACAGCCTTGATGCCGCCGATGCCGATATCCTCAAGTGACATCGTCTCCACCTTCCAGTTCTGTCTCTCGGCGTACCTGGTGTAGACGCGGTACATATCAGATGCAAAAAGCGCCGCCTCATCTCCTCCGACGCCTGCCCTGATCTCCACGATGACGTTCTTTTCATCGTTGGGATCCTTGGGAAGAAGCAGTATCTTGAGCTCGTTTTCAAGCTCCGGAACCCTCTCCTTGGCGGATGAGAGCTCATCCCTGAGCATTTCCTTCATCTCCGGGTCTGACTCATTATCGAGCATGGAGAGCGACTCATCTATAGTCTGTCTGCACTTTTTAAGCTCGCTGTAACAGCCAACAAGCGGCTCCAAGCTCTTCTGCTCCTTCATAAGAGACGTAAAGCGCGCCTGGTCGGAAACTACAGCCGGATCCCCCAGCATCATGGTTATATCTTCATATCTTCTGAGTATATCTTCCAGCTTATCAAACATAAAATAACCTCTTAAAAAACTAATATCAATAATAGCAGGCTTTCACAACTCTGGTGTTGCCCGAGAAGTCCTTAACGACCTCAATCTCGTGGTAGCACCCCTCTCTCTGTAAAATATCCGTGACCGCATCCGCCTGATCGTAGCCAATCTCCAGAAATAAGTATCCGCTCGAAAAAAGAAACTCCCCTGCTCTTTCTGCAATCCTCCTGTAGAACAAAAGGCCGTCCTCATCGCCGTCGAGCGCAATACGCGGCTCGTAGTCCTTAACTTCGCTCTCGAGGCTCTCTATGACACTTCTTGCAATGTACGGCGGGTTTGATACTATTATATCCGCCCTGCCGCATGAATTATCCGGGAAAAGATCCGTCCTTATAAATTCACATCTGTCAGACAGCCCCAGCTCTTTGGCATTCTCGCGTGCTATCTCGAGAGCCTTATCCGATATATCCGTACACACAGCGACTGTTTCATTGGTGTAATTCAAAATACTAAGAGCGATGCAGCCGCTCCCGGTACACAGGTCAAGTATCCTGAAGCCGTCCTCGCAGTAGCGGAGCGCCTCCTCAACGAGAAACTCACTGTCCTGCTCTGGTATTAAGACATCCCTGTTTACTTTGAACTCAAGTCCCATGAACTCCCAAAAGCCGAGGATATAAGCGAGCGGCTCGCGGTTTTTCCTGCGAAGGAGCATCTCTTTAAAGCTCTCTTCTTCATCCTCTGTAAGCTCCCTCTCAGGATGGACGAAAAGCGCACTGTGGTCGGTTTTGCAGACATATTCTAAAAGGAGCCGGGCATCAAGCCCCGCTTCTTTTACTCCTGCGCTAATCAGTATTTCTTTTGCCTCGTTGTAACTATCCAGATAATTCATCACTTCAAAATCTTATCAGTCGTATCGTCAGCATCTTCCATCCAGCTCTCATCGATATCGTAGCCGAAGGAGTCCTTCAAAAACTGCTTCCAGTCAAATACGGACTCGACGCTCTTTATCGCAACCTCGATCATATCGTCGTCAGGCTCCTTTGTTGTCAGCTTCTGAAGCCAGAGCCCCGGCGCTGAAATAAGCCTTATCAGGAAGAAGTCGGTCTTTCCCGCAAGTCTTATGATCTCATAGGATATCCCGGAGATCACGGGTATCAGCAGTATCCTTATGACAACTCTCCAGATATGTGAGTCAACTCTGATAAAGAAAAACAGCACAATACTGATGAGCATGACAAAGAGGATAAAGCTGCTGCCGCATCTTTTGTGAAGTCTTGAGCTTCTTCTCACATTGCCTACCGTAAGAGGGCGGCCTCTCTCGATACAGTTGATGCACTTGTGCTCAGCACCGTGATACATAAAGAGCCTCTTTATGTCCCTTATCCGCGATATCAGAAGGATATAGAGAATAAATATCAGTATCCTGATAACGCCCTCGATAATGGCTATCAGGGACTCATTCCTGGCGTATCTTGAGATTATCTCAGACAATACGTACGGAAGCACCATGAAGAGGACCAGCGCCATGGCAAATGATATCAGCATTGTTATGATCATGAGGAAGGTGTCCTCGTGACCGCTCGATACCTTGTCGATTTCCTCATCGAGTTTAGTCGGTTTCTCGTCCGTCTCCTCGTAAAAAGATGATGAGTAGTTAAGCGACTTCATCCCCAGTACCAGGGAGTCCAAAAAAACAAAGACTCCTCTTATAAACGGAATGGATAGAAACCTCGTTCCGTACCCCACTCCGTGATATTCATCTATCTCAACGGCAATCTCGCCGTCAGGCTTCCTCACAGAGACCGCTACCATGTCCCTGTTCTTCATCATAACGCCCTCGAGGACCGCCTGCCCGCCTATGCCTGAATAATGATTTATCTTGCGTCTTTTCATCTTATTTTTACCAATTGGATAAAGAAAAAGGTCGAGGCGAATGCCTCAACCTCTGTGCGCGACTATTACTTGCTCTGGATGCCGTACTTCTTGTTGAACTTATCAATACGTCCACGAGCCGCTGCTGCCTTCTGTGTTCCTGTGTAGAACGGATGGCACTTGGAGCAGATTTCTACGTGAATCTCGCTCTTGGTTGAACCAACTGTAAATGTGTTACCGCAGTTGCAGGTAACTGTTGCCTGATGGAATTCGGGCTGTACGTCCTGTCTCATTTTATCACCTCACTATATCTAAATATACTATCTGTTTCCGACAGATACACATCAGTGCCTAGGCACCTGACGCTGTGATCACTCACAAACTATTATCTCTACTGTCATCACAACAGCTATATCACTATAGCACAATAATCTCATCAAGGCAAGTATTTTTTTAATTTGTTCCTGACCCTCTGCATGGCATTATCAGTGGATTTTTCATCCCTTCCAAGGACCGCTGATATTTTCTTTACACTCATGCCCGTGACATACAGATCAAGCACCTGTCTCTCAAGGTCGCTTAAATCCCTCTCAATGTTCTCCTCGAGGTCCTTGAGGTTCTCCTTGTCTATCACATACTGCTCAGGGATAAGCTTGGAATCAGTCTCAAGTATCTCTATGGGCGATGGGATCTCCTCCTGTGAAGAGCCCTCCCTCGTTGCATAGATTGATATGTAGCTGTTTAAGGGCGCGTGCTTTTTCCGCGAAAGAGACTTAATTGCGGAATACATCTGCCTCGATATACACAGATCTGCGAAGGTGGAAAAGCTGGCATCTCTCCCGGAGTCGTAGTCCCTCACCGCCTTAAAGAGACCTATCATGCCCTCCTGTATGAGGTCGTCCCTGTCTGCGCCCAGGATAAACATGGAAGAAGCCTTTTTGCGGACCAGATCCTTGTACTTGTTCATTATGTAGTCGACGATGTCGTTCTCACCGCCGTCATGTATCATGACTATCAGCTGTTCATCATCTATATCGCTGTAGGATGAGCTGTTCATTTCATTCCCCTCTGCCTGACGATCTCAAAGGCTAGAACTCCCGTCGCAACCGACGCATTTAAAGAGTCGATATCTCCCTTCATCGGAATCGAAGCCACCATATCGCAGTTTTCTTTTACGAGTCTTGATACTCCCTTCCCTTCATTGCCTATGACAAGGCCAATTGAGCCCGTAAGGTTTAAGTCATACATTCTCGTTCCGCCCATATCGGCGCAGACAAACCACATTCCCCTGTCCTTTAGCTGACTTATAGTTGCAGCTATATTGGTCACCTTAACAACAGGCGTGTAGTTGAGAGCCCCTGCGGATGCCTTTGCGACGGTCGCGGTAAGGCCGACTGCCCTGTTCCTGGGGATGATAACGCCGTGAGCTCCTGCGAGGTTCGCTGTCCTTATGATAGCTCCCAGGTTGTGCGGATCCTCGATGTTGTCAAGGATTATGACAAAGGGGTCCTCCTCCCTTAGCTCCGCCAGGGAAAAGATATCCTCCATATCGGAGTACCTGTAGGCAGCGGCAATTGCTATGACGCCCTGGTGCTTGCCCGTCTCCGACATCTGATCGAGCCTGTCCCTCTTTACAAACTTTATTAGGCACCCCTGCTTTTTGGCTTCGCGCCTTATCGTGGATATGGGTCCGTCCTGACAGCCGTCAAGGATATAGATCTTGTCGATGGTCTTGCCTGAGCGGAAGGCCTCTATGACGGCGTTCCTTCCCTCTATTCTCTCTTCGTTTACTGATACTTTCTCTTTATCGTCCATCCGTTAAACCTCTGCACCGGACTTTTCAAGTCCCGCCTTTATTATCTCCACTGCCCTGTCGAGGTCGCCCTTTAAATACAGATACCCGACCAGGGCCTCAAGCCCCGTAGCCTTTAAATAGTCCACGGTCGAGGCGTTTTTGGCCTTTGTGTAGGGCTTGGAGTTGCGCCCCCGCCTGTATATGTCCTTCTCCTCATCGGAGAGAATATCCATACAAGCGTCTATAGAAAGAGCCTGCGCCGGCGCCTTAACAATAGCACTTGTTCTCTTATGAAGGTTATTTACAGCCGTGTTTCCCCTGTTTACGATAACCGACCTGACGATGAGGTCATACACTGCATCTCCGATATACGCAAGCGTAAGCGGGGAATAGGTCCTGATATCCCCCGCCGTTATCCCGAATCTGTCATTGATAAAACCGTTTAAATCAGCTGCCATTTAACTCCCTCTCGGGTATCCTTGATCTCAAC
Organism: Butyrivibrio sp.; assembly: GCA_017470505.1. Lineage (GTDB taxonomy): Bacteria > Bacillota > Clostridia > Lachnospirales > Lachnospiraceae > Butyrivibrio. Next base: position 69,330 of record JAFUYO010000010.1, read on the forward strand.
TCCCCTTGAAAGGAGGTCATTTCTTATTTCGTCTGCAGTTGCAAAGTCTTTGGCCTTTTTGGCCTCTGCCCTCTTCCCTATCTGCTCGTTTATGTATTTAAGAAGCTCGGGATCTATGTCAGATGCGCCCTCCTTGAGGCTCTTTGCATGCCCCAGAAGGTCAAGGGAGAGAACCTTATCAAAGCTCTCAATAATAGCCAGCTTCGTCGCATCATTTGTATCTGCCTTCAGAGCGTCATACAAAACCGTTATTGCCATGGAGGTATTGAGGTCTCCCGAGAGCGCTTCCCTGAACCTGGCTTCATAGTCCTTTTTGACCGAATCATCTACGGCTCCGTCTTCACCAAGCTCTGATATCCTCTTTATGAGCTTACCAAAGGTAGCTGCCGCATTGTCAAGAACCTCAAACGAGAACTCGAGGGGCTTTCTGTAATGCGACTGTATGCAGAAAAATCTGTAGACAAGAGGGTCGTACCCCTTTTCCTTTAGAACTGAGACAGTCAGGACTGCACCCTTTGACTTACTCATCTTGCCTGCCCTGTCGTTTAAATGGTTGGAGTGGAACCAGTAGCCGCACCATCTGTGGCCCAAAAAGCTCTCCGACTGCGCGATCTCATTGGTGTGGTGAGGGAACATGTTGTCAACTCCGCCGCAGTGGATGTCCATCTGCTTACCGAGATGCTTCATCGCTATGCAGGAGCACTCAATGTGCCATCCGGGGTATCCAACTCCCCACGGGCTGTCCCATTTAAGCGCCTGGTCCTCAAACTTGGACTTGGTAAACCACAGTACAAAATCCGTCTTGTTCTTCTTGTTGACATCCTCCTCTACATCGTCTCTTACGCCGACTTCGAGCTGCTCTTTTTCTATTGCTGATGAAAAGACATAATAGTCATCAAGTTTGCTGGTGTCAAAGTAGATGTTCCCGCCTGCCTGATAGGCGTATCCCTTATCGAGAAGAACCTCGATCATATTTATAAATTCAGGTATGCAGGCAGTTGCAGGTTCAATAACATCAGGCATTTTATTGCCAACCGCGCAAAAATCATTAAAGAAAGCATCCGTGTAGAACTTTGCAATCTCCATGACCGACTTGTGCTCTCTCTTTGCGCCTGCAAGCATCTTGTCCTCACCTGTGTCAGCGTCGGATGAAAGGTGGCCGACGTCAGTGATATTCATAACGCGCTTAACATCATACCCGGCGTACATAAGCGCCTTTACCAGAACATCCTGCATTATGTAAGTCCTGATGTTTCCTATATGAGCGTAGTGATAGACGGTAGGTCCGCAGGTGTACATCGAAACCTTCCCCGGAATACGCGGAACAAACTCATCCACACTCCTTGTAAGTGAATTATAAAAACTGAAACTCTCTGCCATTTTTCTCCTCCTCCATAAACACATGTTTATATCTGACTATGCCCGGTCGGACGCGGGGTCCGTAACCGCCTGCACAACAGGCGCTAATGGTCCCCGGCTCCTTGGATCACCGCGACCTTCACATCTGATTTCTGCTGCAACCGCCGCACCCGGGACAACCCCCGGCGTCCTGACTGTAGACAGTGTTATAGGCATCCATGGGACTTGTCAAAAGACATATCGCCTGTGATGAAATTCCCTCGCCGTTTCCTGTAAATCCAAGTCCCTCCTCGGTCGTCGCCTTTACGCTGACCTGAGAGATGTCAAGACCCAGAGCCTTCGCAATATTGCCCCTCATCTCGTCGATATACGGTCTCATCTTCGGGGCCTGTGCGATGATCGTCGCATCTATGTTTTCTATTATATAGCGCTCGTTTTCTATTATCTCCCCGACCTTTCCAAGGAGCATAAGGGAATCCGCTCCCTTGTACTCAGGGTCCGAGTCCGGAAAGTGCTTCCCGATATCTCCGAGTGCCGCTGCTCCCAGGAGCGCATCCATTATGGCATGCAAAAGAACATCCGCATCCGAGTGTCCAAGAAGCCCCTTCTCATAAGGTATGTTCACGCCGCCTATTATGAGGTCCCTGCCCTCTGTGAGCCTGTGAACATCATATCCCATTCCAACACGCATTTTTCTTCTCCTCCATAAACTCACTACAAAAACAGCTCCACCACGAAGGCTGTGAGGCAGGAAAGACCTGCGACAGTCAAAAGACTTCTGTTATTAAATGCAAGTATAAGCGCGACCGCAAAGCCTGCTATCGATGAATAAAGATGGTCTGTTGCCCCGAGTATCGAAGGAAACGTCATTGCTGACAGCGTCGCATATGGCACATAATAGAGAAAAGACTTCACAAACTCTGACTTTATCTCTCTTCTGATAAGTGTCAGCGGAAGCGCTCTTATCAGGTAGGTGACGACTGCCATCAGAATGATGTAGAGATAGACTCTGCTCATGCACTCTCACCTCCCGCAATGTTATCCTCTTCAGTATTCCTTTTTGGAGATATCACAGCTGCCGCGGCAGCAACGCACACGGTAACTATAATGATGCGAAATCCCGCCGAGATCCTCTCAGACAGAAACGGCACATATGCAAAAACAGTGGACAGAGCCATTGCCGATATGACAACCACCATGACCGCCCTGCTCTTTCTGGTGTCAGGTATTATTATAGCTATAAACATACCATAAATGGCAAGCCCCAGACAACTTATAAGTCTCTGCGGCATTATCTGCCCGGAAAAAGCCCCCAGAGAAGTCCCCAGGACCCATCCAAAAACAGATGTTACGATGAGGCCATAGGAGTATGCGGGATAGAGCTTTCCTTTTTTGAGAACGCTCAGCCCGAAAATTTCATCTGTTACTCCATAGGATATACCCATTCTGTGGAGCGTGCTCACTTGTGGGTCGAGCTTTTGCGAAAGAGCCGCGCTCATCAGCATATACCTCAGATTGATGATGAGCTGAAGAATTGCCAGTTCAACAAAACTCCCGTTCCTTGCAATAATCTCAAGCGCCGAGAACTGTCCGGCACTCGTCACATTAAGAAGAGATGTCATCGCAGCCTGGAAGGTCGTCATTCCAATCTTTGACGCCTCGATCCCGAATGCAAAAGAGACTGCAATATATCCAAGGCAAATCGGGATCGCATCCCTGCACCCCTCCTTGAAATCCTCAAAACTCCCAATTTTCATACTATCTACCTTTTTCATATATGATCATAGTGCAAAATGATACCTGCGCCTTGTTACGCGCCCGGCACCGGTATCAGATATTACTGCCCTGTTTTTACCCGGATTTTTTCAATCACATCCGCTATGTTTACAGAGGGGAGACTGCCTTGTATCATATTCGGTTTTCCGCCTCCCCTTGCAGAATACTCATCCGAGAGTATTTGCTGGATGTTCCCTGCATCCCTGTTATCCCCTCCGGAAACTACCATGTATCTGTATCCCTTGTCATCGCTCCCTGAGAATACCCCGCAGTACCCGCCGTGTTTTTCAGAAAGCTTATTTACAATGCTCTTCATGATATTTCCGTCAAGTCCGTCCTCTTTTACAAGGAATACATCACTTAAGGTCTCATCTATATTTTCAAGCTCATAGTCTATGAGCTCCCTCCGGAGGGATGACAAATCGCCCCTAAGCGCAGCATTTTCGCCTATCAGTCTCTTTACCGACTCATAAATCTTATCCTGCCCTGTTGTCAGAAGCCCAATAAGGTTGCTAATTAGCTTCTGCTGAGAGTCAAGGTATTCAAGGGCCCTCTTTCCGCAGAGGATGCTGACTCTTACGCCTCCCTTGTTGGACGAAGTCTTAATGACCTTGAGAAGACCAATCTCGCCACTTCTTCTGACGTGCGGAGCACAGCAGGCGCACACATCGTACCCCTCTATGGTGACAATCCTGATATCACCCGAGAGCTCTTTTTTGCTCCTGTAATCCATGTTTGCAAGCTCTTCATCCGATGGAAACCAGCACCTTACAGGGACATTCTCCCAGATGGCCCTGTTGACTATCAGCTCTATTTCTTTTATCTCACTTTCAGAAATCGGTCCCGAATAGTCCATGGTGACCTCGCTGTCACTTAGGTGAAATCCGACATTTTCATATCCAAGGCGCGACCTGACAATTCCCGAAAAGATATGCTCGCCTGTGTGCTGCTGCATATTTGAGAATCTGTGCTCAAAGTCTATCTCACCGTGCACAGTCTCTCCCGGTGTAAGTGCGCCGTCTGTCCTGTGAGTTATGATCCCGTCCTGTATGGATGTGTGGAGCACCCTGACCTTACTCTTGTCCCTGCGCTCAATGATCCCTGTGTCGCTGCTCTGCCCTCCCTGCTCAGGGAAAAAGGCTGTTCTTTCCAGGACGACATAAAATGAGCCATCCCCTCCCTCTTCGCAGGAGATGACCTCAGAATCAAAACAGGACATATACTGATCTTCATAATAAAGCTCTCTCGTCTTAACCATAGTAGAGATTATACCTCATAAATTAATGAAAAAAAAGAGACTGCATTAAGCAGTCTCAAGTGGTAACTGTGACAATTCATCAAGAACCCTTCTCTTGATCTCGTCCTTCTCGGATTTTAATGAAAAAGCGAGCTCAGTGTAGAGAAGCTTCTCGGCAATATTGAGGTACTTCTCGCTCATTGAAGCGAATTTCTTGCCCTCAGACTCCCTCACTGCCTTTATCTTGTGGAGTGACTTAACAAGGCTCATCATCTCATCTGCGATGTTGCGCTTAATAATATCCTTGATCTCCGGTTCAGCCTTCTTGCCGTCGGGAAGATGAAGTTCAGGAGAAACCTCAATATCCTCAATAAGCTCCTCGGCATCCTCAGCACTTAAGTAATCGCGCACCTTGTCTTCTGCGCCCTCAACAGGCACATAGAGAACACTTCCTGCATCTACCGCTGAGACCATCTGATAATACTCTTTCTCTTTTCCACGCTCAAGAAATGACGGAACAAGGACATCCTCAATCCTGCATAAGCCGTGGCTGCCGTAAATTACGCATTCTCCGATATTTAACATAAGTCCTCCTTTATAATCTGTAAAACAATACCTTCAAGCTGAAAGCGCTTTCAGCAAAACCAATTATAGCACAATATTACATTTTCTGTAATAATTGATTTTATAAAATTTTAATATCTTTGCGCTAGCCATTCATCACTCGATAATGAAGTCACATGTTCCCGGACACTTATGCCAAGCTGGAGGATTTTCCTGCTCTCATTGGTGTGATGGTAGGTGAATCCGCACTTTTCCATAACTCTTTTGGACCTGTCATTTCCCTCAAAATAGGCGCAGTATATCCTGTTAATAGAAAGAGCTGAAAAGGCATATCTGCAGATCTCCATCGCAGCTTCAGAGGCAATCCCCTGCCCCCAGAAGGGATATGCAACCCAGTAGCCAAGTTCGGCTTCGCCCTCCTTTAAGGGTCTGTCGCTGCTTCCATCCAGAGTCAGAGAGATACTGCCGACAGGCTCGCTCGCAGCATCCGTAAGATTTTTACCAGCCGAAGGCAAAAATCCGCGCCGGCTTATAGCGTCAACCGGCGCCTTGAGACAGATGGCATAGCTCTCCCTTTTTGAAAATACAGTCCTTATGATCGCACGCGAGTAGTTCTCATCCCTGTGGGGAAGCCATCCGGCAGGCGGCCCCACCCTCTCATCCCGGGCATATTTAAAGAGGCTGGAAGCATCTTCGTCCCTCCAGCCCCTTAAAATCAGTCTGTCAGATTCAAGGACCATTTTTACCCCTTAAGACTTATATATTTGACTCCGGTCTTGTTCACAAACTGGTCAAGAGATTTCTTAAAGAGGACCTTGTACGCTTCCTCCTTGTGCATGGCGTCATGATTAAGGTAAAAAATAACCTGCCCGCTCTTGATGTCCCACTCTATGTCGTGCCTTGGATCGAGAGCGTCTATATCCTTGAAGGAAAGGCCGTATTTTTCCCTGCAGAACTGATCTCTGTTATCGAGGTCCATCGAGAGCTCTATTATCTGCCCCTTGAATTTTATCATCGCATCCAGCTGCTCTAACATGATCTGCTGTACAATATTAAAAGAATTGATCTCATATCCCACCAGCCTCATATCGGAAATGATCCTGTCAAAATCCGCATAGGTCCGGGCAAAAGGATCGACCTTCTTGTCAGTGTAGCAAAATACTGCCTCATAAAGAGATTCGTTCATTTATAATTCTCCTTTCCGGTACTTATCCGGGAAATAAAATCCCTATAAGTATTCTACACCATTTTTGGTGCCTGCGGAAAATATATTGTTTCAATTATTACATTTCCTTAGCTCTGACAAGGGCTACATAGAAGCTTGTAATAGGAAGAAAGCTCTGGGCGAAGTTCTTGGGGGCTCCGCTTCCTGAAATGACTGTATCCTCAACAATTCTCTTTCCGCCGATTGACAAAGAAGAGCCTGCCACCGCCCTCTTAAAGGTCTTTTTACCGTATTCAAGGTACTTTTTGTTCCCGGTAAGCTCATAACCGATAGCCATCGACTCGAGGAGCAGCGTATTTGTGCCGTTCCTGTTAAGAGACGGAAGCTCCTTGTAGACGAAAAGGTGCTGCGGCGTCATGAAGTTCTCGGTAAGGTCATCTATTGCGTCCAGCATCAGCTTTTTCAGCTCATCTGAGGGAAATACCCTGTAATAGCGCATAAGGGAGCCGACAGCGACAGAAATCATAAAGCCGACTCTGATCGTGGTGTTGTCAGTGTACGGTGCAAGCCAGTTGCCGTACCTGTCATTCCAGAGCCCAAACTGCGAGACTATCCACTCGCATCTCTTAAGCCACTTGTCATCGTGCGTCTCAATGTAAAGAGCTGTCAATGTCCTCAGAGCCCACCCGGTCTCCCTTGCGCTCGCCTCACCCGGGACCTGGTACATCGGAGTCTCCAAAAGGCGCAACACATTCTCTCCGATGCCGATCGCCGTGTTGTAGGCTCTTTCATCAGCCGTGAAATGGTACATGTCCAGAAGTCCCTCAACCCACTCGTGGCTGCAGACCATCTCTCCCCTGCATCCGTCACCGTCTTCGGAGCCTCCGGTGTGGCGCCTCGTGTGTTCCCACTGCCCGCCGATCCTGAGAGGATCATCGCTGTAGTGGCACACGTCGACATCCATCCAGTGAGAAGCCGCTGTATTTGCATAGTCCAGAAAGCGCCTTACGCCGCTCCTTGCATACATCATGTACATGGCGTGGGGAAAATCGTACTCGTTGTTGGTCCAGACGAGATTTCCGCCGCCGCGTCCCTGGGCCGTGTATCCGGGATCCGGTCCGTCTCCGAAATTCAGCATACCATAACACCTGGCATGGCCGTCAGCCTTCTCAATGAGTGCTATCTCCACATCATCGTTCTGCTCGTCCATAGGCAGGAACACATCAGGCATAACACCCGCTTTGGCAAATTCCATAGGATCGATATACGGTTTATCGGGCATCTGATAGATAAGGCTCCTGTTGTCAAGCTCATATATCGGTTCATCAGATCTGTGGAAGTGAAGCAGGAACCTCTGTTCCCTCGCCATTCCCGACGTAAACACAACGCTCTGCGCCTTTGTTTTTTCTGCATTTATGCTCTGATCCGGCAAAAGATATATGACAAGCCCGTCTTTGTCGCTCCTTACTGCCTTGGGGAAATTCTGGAACGCCTGAAAAACAGTCGCACATACACCGGTTCCCTCTCTGTGGTCAGATAAATCTGCAAAAAAAGTCCCGTAGAGGACCTCCGCAAAGTGCTCGTTTGCCTCCTTTTCAAGCATTTCAGCTATTATTGTATTCTCTACTCTATCGCCAACCTGGCTTATCTTAAACTCAGTCTTGTAGTTTGATCTTCCAACAATGCTGCGGACGCTGTCTTTACGAGCGTCTGAGTCTATCTCGGGTAGATTCCTGATGCCGGTGGTCGTTATGATGTCTCCGCTCTTATCCGTCCCCTTTGTGTCGCCGCAGCCGGTCGAGTCTATTGCTGCAGCCTTGTAAATCGGGCTGTCAAAAGACAGATCTGAGTCCTCTTCAGTCTTGATGGCAAATATAATATCATCCGGTCTGATATCTCCCTTTGTGCAGTTTATAAACCTGAATCCCACATCGATCCAGGGCTTTCCCGCAGTGACAGACAGTCTTATCTCGAACTTCAGTCCCTCTCCGGAAAGACTGCTTTTCTCCTGCAAGAAGCGGCCGCATCCTTCAATAACACTCAGTATGTCTCCCTTTTTGACCACCTTCCAGGAATCGAAAACGCTTGTCAGCCTCTCACCTTCAAGTGTCACGAAGGGGCCAACAAATCTCTCCTTTGAAAAGCTGTGACCCGCATATTCAAACTCATCAAAGATACTGTCTGAGTTTTCCTTAAGTGTAAACTTCAGGATACCGTTTTCGGCGCTGACACTTCCTGTATCCTCTATTACGGACACGCTCTCAAAGAGCCCTGAAGTATCAGAACTGTCTGCGCTCTGAATAAGGCCGTAGTTGTCAGCTCCCTGATATGTCAGCTCAAGCTCTTTTGCCATATTGCCAGGAAGGTCCGCAAGGAAATGAACGAACGCATATCTGACAGAGCCATCCTCCCAGGTCCCTGTAACCTCACTCTGAACGGGAAGCGCCCTCTTACCATCGAGTACAGACACCGTCCCAATTTTATCTGCGCTCAGCGCGCCCTTTTTAAACGGAATACAGATTCCGCAGAGCTCCTTTTTTCTGTCGTCCTTGTACAGTTTGTCAAAATGTATCTTCATCCCGTGCGCCTCCATAACTGCAAAATTGTCACTTATAGATATTGTAATACGTACAGCCGGAATAAAAACATCGAAAATTGTGATGTTTACAGACAGAATACTTATCTCTTGCCCTGTCAGATCTGCAGAAGGTATGAGGTATAGCCCGGAACCTCCAGTCCTCCTCCGAAGTCGACTTCCTTACCTGTTATGAGGTCTGTAGCCCTGCCTGCCCTCGCGTCAAAGTGGCAGCGGTACGGTGCCTCATCGGCGTTTATCACAACCAAAACCCTGTCGCCGTCGGTCTCCCTCTCGAAGATGCACTGGCGATTAGTAAGTAGAAGCGACTTAAAGGCGCCGTAGTTAAGGGCCTTTGACCCCTTCTGCCCCTTGCAGAGGGCCGCTATGTGATCTGTCAGTTCGTTCCACTGCGGCTTTTCAAAGCAGGGGCGAAGTGCCGGATCTCCCTGGGATTTATCTGCCTTCTCTCCCCACTCACTTCCGTAGTATATTGTGGGGATACCGGGCATTCCAAACATCATGGTGTAGATGAGCTTCAGGTGCTCAGGATTTGAGAGGATGCTCGCGATCCTCGTCACATCGTGGTTGTCAACAAAGGATAACAGGTGCTTTCCCTTGTACAGCGTCCAGTTCTCGGGTCCGAACTGCCTCATCAGAGAGTGAACGATCTCGAACAGGTTCATGCTGTTGAGCGCTGAGAACATTCCCTTGTAACACTCGTAGTTGGTCGCGCTGTGGCAGAGGTCGTCGCCCATGATACGGTTGTAGTCTCCGCCTATCATCTCACCCATCAGGAAGAACTCGTCCTTCCACCCTGCCGACTCGCGGCGAAGGCGCCTTATGAAGTCAGGGTCTACGCAGTAGGCTACATCGAGCCTTAGTCCGTCAATTCCAAACTCGTCAATCCAGAACTTGACGCTCTCCATCAGATAGTCTGAAACCCGGGGATTCTTAAGATTGAACTTCACCAGGTCATAGTTGCCTTCCCAGCCCTCGTACCAGAGCCCGTCATTGTAATTCGAATTGCCGTCAAAGCTTATATTGAACCAGTCCTTGTATGGGGAATCCCATCTCTTTTCCAAAACGTCCTTAAATCCAAAAAAGCCCCTTCCTGCGTGGTTGAACACTCCGTCAAGGACCACCTTTATCCCCTCCTTGTGGAGCGCATCACAAACCTTCTTGAAATCGTCGTTCGTTCCAAGGCGCACGTCAATCTTCCTGTAGTCCCTTGCGTTGTATCCGTGGGTATCCGACTCAAACACAGGGTTAAAGAGTATCGCTCCCACTCCCAGCTTTTTGAAGTGCGGTATCCAGTCGATGACCTTTAGTATCCTGTGCTCAAGCTGTCCGTCATTCTCATAGGGAGCTCCGCAGAACCCCAGTGTATAGATCTGATAAAAAGATGTTTCATATGCCCACATGTTATGTGTCCTCCTGTCTGCGCGACGTTTAGCCGCAGTATAGTTCTATTTTAAATTGTTCCGCCCCGGTTCTTCAAGATACTGAATTACATTTTTATAGTCAATTCCATCAACTGTTGTATGGGTCATATGCAAGAGGTGAACAGACTCCGGACTCAGATATTGACATTGCAGTGCTCTTAAGAAAAGACAACTCAGAAGAAATGCATGACAAAATGGTGAATGTGGTAGTGGATTATGAGCTCGACCTGGGTAAAACACTATCAATACCTATTGAGTTCGAGCACTATAACGAGTGGAAGGATACTCTCCCATTTTACAGGAATGTGGAAAAAGAAGGTATTATATTATGGACGAACACAAGCGTGACCGAAATGAAAACATAAGCTCCTCCTCTCTTGCTGTTATTCTCTGCCGCCGGATAGCTTTCAATTACTTCCCTCGGCACTATTGGCTCATCAAGCTCCCATTCCGTCCCCACAAGCTGGACATCCATGCCGAGGATAAATTGGTAAATCTGTGTCCCGACCGCAAAGAACAGGAAGGCGGCTATAAGACTCCCCATTACAAGGGCGATGCCTTTTAGGATTTTCTTGAACATCTTGTTATCCCTTCATCACTCAACTGCCCCCTCATCTTACCACACCAGTGCGACGAAATCAGTATAAGGTTTTTGTCTCCCACATGTTCCTTAGCAAGAGAAATCACTCTGGCTTCTTCAGCCCATGTTCCTGCGTGTACTTCTCCACGACCTCCTTAGCACTCTTTTCAATGGCATCCACCATATAGGCGTTGAAGCGAAGCGAGAACAGTTCCTCCTCGGATACGTCCAGCAGTTTCCCTGCCTCAGCTTCCGATATCTTAAGCTTCTCCATCAGCAGCTTAATATGCTCGTAGAGCTGTTTTTGAAGTTCTATCGCTGTTATATTATCCGCTTCCTCGCGGGTGATCATGTCTTTATTCTCTGTTTCCATTTCTTCCTCCCTACTTCGACTCTTCGTGGGTGATCATATCGTCCATCTTATCCTCTTCCGCAGCACTTCTTAAGCGAATGCCTCCATCATGTGATATTCATTGATTTCGAATGGTGTTAGTATGAAAATGGGTCGGTGATTATTCGGAACACCCATTCATCAATAGCCGAAACTGAGAAAAATCGTGATAACGACCCTTTTTACGACTAACACTACTGGAAGTTGTCGATATCTTAGAGTTCCTGTAATTGCTTAATCTTTTTCGGCCTGAGCAGGAACAGGGATATGGCTGATATGAGACATAAAGTAAAAAGCATCTGCAAAGGTCCATATTTGCTCGCTGTCGCTGATGAGGCAGAAGCTATTGCCTGTCCTGCATTGCCTCCGCTTAATCTGCCTGTCGCAATGAAAGTAAAGGTGTCATCGATTGCGTGCAGGAGTACGACAATCCACAAATTCCTGCCGGTTCTGAAATAGATAGTGGCAAACAAAATCCCAAAGCAAAATGTATAAAAGACCTGCAAGGCGGCTGCACTCAGGCTGACTTCCGGCCTCAGAGCGTTGACAAAATGCATGGCGCCAAAGCAGAACGCACCACATATCACGCCCAGAAATACATGCAGGGTGCTGTCCTCCCCAAAAATACGATGAAAAGCATTCTGGATAAGGCCACGGAAAAGAGATTCTTCACAGAATCCAATCAGGAACATTTGCGCAAGGAATAACAGGAGTTCAAAGCCTGTGACGGAAATATTCGGTATCATATCGGAAGCCTGAAGCACATTTATAAAAATCACAAACAGCAGGGGCAATACGGCTGGCCATCCGACTTTCAGCTTGCGTAAATCCGAACGGTAAATCCAAGTCTTTTTCAGCACCAGAACGCACGAAAAAACCATAATCGCAAATATTGCCTGCCGCAGGAAATCCGCCAGAAAACCATTGGCCATCGAATTAAAAAGGGGAGAACACAACTTGTAAACTCCGGTTGAAACAAGTGCTGCCGCTAATGATAATGCCAAATCCTTATACTTTCTCATAAACATATCCTTTCTGCATAGTATACAAATGCCGATTTATCAATCTCTTGAAATAAACTTCTTCCACCGTCTAAGCACATCCTTCAGCGGCTCATCGAGATAGGCATCCTCGAATTCTGTACAGAGGTTTATATTCTTCTCAAAAAATCGCGCGTCTTCAAGCG
>JAFUYO010000039.1 GCA_017470505.1 Butyrivibrio sp.
CCGTTTCCACGAGGCCAAGGAGCAGAACCTGCCCTATGTTGTGTGCTGGGGCGACGGAAGTCCTCTGCGCGAGTTCCTCTATGTGGATGACCTCGCAAACCTCTGCGTCTTCCTCATGAACAACTACAGCGGGAACGAGACCGTTAACGCAGGCACAGGCAAGGAACTCACCATCAGGCAGCTGACTGAGAAGGTCGCGGCCATCATCGGCTACACAGGCGAGATCCGCTGGGATCCCACCAAGCCCAACGGCACCCCCAGGAAGCTCCTCGATGTGTCCAAGGCGAAGGCCCTCGGCTGGACCTACACGACGGAACTGGACGACGGCATAAAGCTCGCCTACGAGGACTTTCTGAACAACCCGATGAGGGCGGAGAGATGAGACGCAGCGCGCATACACTTTTCCATGTGCAGGCCGTTCGTTTTTTTCGCATTCACTCTACACGCGCACTTTTTTCATATATGGGCTTTTCATTTTTATTTTGACCCTTTTTGCCCGATTTCGCAGCTATTTTTTGATGCTATTTTCACTATATTGATTTTCAGAAAAAATTTGACCCCTAAAGCGTAAATTTAGGGGTCAAAATTTTTTTGAAATTCTATATAGTGAAAAACAGCCTCCAATATCGCCCAATTTCAAGGGCAAAAGGGTCAAATTTTCAAGTTATTTCGCCACAGTTCCTTAGTTACAGCTCGAACTTAGCCACGAAGCTCTGGAGCTCCTGAGCGTTCTCGGCGAGTCTGTCGGAAGCCTCGGCAACCTCGTGTGTGGATGCCGTCTGCTGCTGTGAAGCTGCGGATACATTCTGCGTCTCGTCAGCAACACTCACGCTCATATCCTCAATCTTCTGGATGTTGTCAGCGATCGTCTCGGTTCCTTCGGAGAGCTGAACAACGAGCTTGCTCATCCTCGCGGACTGCTCGGAGATGGAGTGTACCATGTCTACGATATTGTTGAAGGTATTTCCTGCCTCGTCAACAGTCTGTGAGCCTTCCACAACGCTCTGAGCGCCTGCTCTCATCGCCTCAACCGCCTCATTTGAGTTGTTCATGATCTCAGAGATAAGGCTTGTGATATTGTTCGCTGCCTCGTTGGACTGATCGGCGAGCTTGCTGATCTCGCTTGCAACAACCGCAAAGCCCTTGCCCATCTCACCTGCTCTCGCAGCCTCAATTGATGCATTGAGTGAGAGAAGGTTTGTCTGGCTCGCGATCTCGGAAATAGTGTCAACAAAACTGTCGATATTCTTGAGCTGTTCTCCGAGCGCCTCAACTACAGACGCTGTATTCTCAACAGAGTTCTTTATGGATGCCATCATATTTGTGGCATTTGTCATGTCGGCAGCGCCCTTTGTTGCAGCCTCGTTGGTGGAGCTGATCATCTCTGTCGTGCGCTCGATCGCATCCTTGAACTCAGTCATGTTGTCGACAAAAATCTTGGTCTCGCCGCTTGCACCGGATACGGCACTGATCTGACCCGTGCAGGAATTAGCAACATTCGTGCAGGAGTTTGCAACCATCTCGCTCGCCTCAGCTGACTGCGAAGCGCTGGCTGAGAGTTCCTCTGATGCAGATGCCACATAAGCGGTTGTGTCGAAGATCTTCATCATCAGCTCTCTTATATTTTTGTGCATCAGATCAAGAGCGCCGGCAATCTGGCCGATCTCATTGTTCTGGCTCTTAAGCCGCCTCACCGCCTGCATCTCATCGTTGTCGCTGAAGTCGCTGTTCGCCATGCGCACCATCTCATCTGTGACAAGGATGATGGGCTTCGTGATCTTTCTTCCTATATAAACAGCTCCTACAACACTGATGATCACGAGCACAATAAGTACGATAACAGACTGCGTGATGCTCTTCCTGAGTGCTGCATTTGCGTGTGACTCGTACTCAGCCTCAAGGGCGTCAATGTGGTCAACCCATACACCTGTACCCATAACCCAGTCAAACGGCTGGTAGTATGCTGTGTAGTTGATCTTGGGAAGCGGTTCTGTCTCGTTGGGCTTCGCAAACATCAGCTCTGTGTAGCCGCCGCCTGACTTCATACCGTTCTTGATCATCTCCTGGATAAAGTAGGTTCCGTTGGGGTCTACAGAATCCCATCTGGACTTCCCCTCTGTATCCCTTCCGAGAAGAACGACATTTATACCCTTCGAGGTATCCACCCAGAAATATCCGGCCCCGTCGTTGTACTTGAGTTCCCTGATGATGTCGGCTGCCTCTTTCTGCGCCTCCTCCATCGTCATCTCGCCTGCCTGATACCTTGCGTTCATTATCTCGCAGACGCTCATAGCCTCCTGAGTCTCATTCTTGAGCTCAGTCATGATATCCTCTAAAAGCCTTGATCTGTAAGCTTCTGTCTGTGAAACATTTGTGCTGACAGTATTTGTGATAGAGAAAATCGAAATGATGATCGCCGTCACAATTACCGAAGCAATGATCGCACCCACAATAACTACCATCAACGAACCGCGCTTTTTTTCCATTGCAATGACCTCTCTTCCTGAATAAACTGCAACCTTTTCACGTATATAAAAGCCTACTTCGATTGTACTATATTATGTTAACTTTTACACTTAAATTCATTGTGCATATTTATTAAATTTTTATAAGCCGGATGTCTTGCAATTAAGGAATGTAAAAAGCCAAAATTGATGGTTATTTTGCCACGCTTATCTTGAATGAAATAGTCCTGGTTCCACCATAGCCGTTAATACCATGCAGAACAACGGAGGCCGTCCCCTTTTTGACATCGACCTTGTAGCTGTTTTCTAAAATCTCAAAGCTGATATTTTCGCCCTCTGATACGAAACCGGCTCTGTTCTTTGATGGAACTGCCGATATGTCCGATGTTGACAGATGAACCTCCGTACCGTCGTAGTAAATTTTTTCAGAAACCTTGAAGGTTATCCCGCTCGCTATGGTCCTGGTTTTGCCTATTATGCTATAATCCGCGCTCACAAACACAGCGCTGTCCTTATCCTGGAGCTTTGATGGGGATATCGCAAAGGGAATCTTTTTGCTCCCCTTGAAATTGCCCTTTCCGGTTATGGTTATTGTAGGAACTTTCTTATCTGAGGAGGATGTGTCGTAGACCTTGTTGTTATTGGAGTACCTGACCGTATAGTCTTTTCCGTTTACAAGGGAGATTCCTTCATATTCCGCCTCGATAACGGGAGTTGCCCCGCCCTTTATGTAAACCGCAGTTATCTCAGAGTTTCCGTCTTCATCCGTCACTTCGGCACTTGAGATATCTGCCGCTACTATTGAATAGGTCTTTTTAACGGTCCCCGTGTACTTCTTGATACCGGTTATGATAAGTGTCTTCTTGCCTTTGTTCTCATCGCCCTGATATGTAACCTCGAAATCTTTGTCCTCGATGAGACTGTCAGTATCTGTCTTTTTGAGCTTGACGGTGACAGAGGGGTGCTTCTCTTTTCCGTCGTAGGCAAAGGAGGTCGCAGAGAGTGTGACCTGCGCCTTTGCCAAGGATACGGGCGTTATTCTGATCCGGTATATGTATTATAGCACTCGCAAACAATTAGAAAAAGAGGGGATGCGTGCGCTCAAACGCTGCATCCCCTCTGTAGTTACCACTCACTTGTCAGCCTGATAGACGCATATCTACATCTGCCTGGCATGCATTTGCTTTGCCATGGCTGGATGCCTGGACCGTAACGTGGAGCTTTGATTCTCGAAAATTGCGAAATCCACAGATTTTGTTATAATGTAATCAACATATAATGTATTTTGTCATTGGTGGAGAGCAATGAGCAATTGGGAAACCCTTGAAAAAGTCAAAAAAGCTCGAAATTCGCATCTGTTCCATCGCTGGTAATGGTTTTTATTTCACGGTTCGATATATTTGAAAAGAACAGAAATATATATCATGCACGCACTGTACTAACAGACGAAGGACTGGGATATGAGCCTGTGAACAATGGGATATCCGAAGTATACGTTAATACAGCTGTAAAAGATGATACTACTCTTTCGGAACTCATGGAATGCTTTGAAAAAGAAAAAGTTGACAACGCAAAATTCCCAAATCTTACAAAAGAAGTCAAGTATTACAAAGAAAACAAGAAAGGAGTGAATCGTATGTGTCAGATAGTTGAAGATTATGCCAAGGAAAAAGCAGATTTTCAAAAAGCTCTTGATATTGTTGAAGATATCGAAAATTTAATGGAAACAAGTGGCATGACAGAAAAACAAGCTTGCAAGGCCCTGAAGCGAACTCTTAAAGCCTATAAGGACGCCAAAAAGCTCCTTTCAGCAAATGAGATGCTTGTTTAAAGAAAATCATTTGAAATTGCTTGTTATTTATTGTAAAGAGGAGTGGCAAGAGTCCATCTTATTGTTTCGTCTTCGAGAACTTGATCTCTTGTAAGGCTACTATTATTCACATAAGCTATAAGCTTATCTACCGTAGTCTTTATCTTCTCGATTCTCTGTTCATCAGTGTAATGCATTATATTCTAATACCATCCTTCAATATGTTTTTATAAAACTCAGACGTTTTATCAATTTCTCTCTCTTCATATACATCGACAGCTTTCCCGGATAAGCTATATAGCTCTTCAGCTATACAGAAAACATCTGTAGGGTCGAAGTTCTTTCCTCCCAGAATCATGATATCGATATCAGATTCTCCAGTAGCTTCTCCTCTTGCATACGAACCAAACAAGATAGCTCCTCTCGCTGAATATTTTTTAAGGAGGGGATTGACAAACTTTTTGATATCATCAACTGTATATCTTTCTAATACGAACAAACTAAGCTCCTCTTATCTACATTTTGACTTAATTATTGTCTTTATTATATCATCTGCCAAAAGATAGAAAAAGAGGGGATGCGTGCACTCCGGCACTGCATCCCCTCTATATGTTCTCCTATTTGTTTGGTGTTTGTGTTGTGAAAGGACAAATAGGTTGGAACCGATATTTATGCAGCCTGGCTGCATATAGTACAAAAGAAACTGTGATCTGCCAACGCAGTCACTTTATATCTTTTGTCATGGTTCCGGAGCTTCCCGAGGGAAGCCCGGAATCTTTGTTTTAAAAAACGAATTACTTAAGAGTCTTGGCTGCAATCTTAACC
>JAFUYO010000040.1 GCA_017470505.1 Butyrivibrio sp.
CAAGGTGCGTGAAGGTTGTCGCAGGAGCGGGGTCTGTCAGGTCGTCGGCAGGCACGTAAACGGCCTGAACCGAAGTGATGGAACCCTTCTTGGTGGATGTGATACGCTCCTGGAGAGCGCCCATCTCAGTTGCAAGTGTAGGCTGATAACCTACAGCTGAAGGCATACGGCCAAGGAGCGCCGAAACCTCAGAACCTGCCTGCGTGAAACGGAAGATATTATCGATGAAAAGAAGCACATCCTGATTCTTGACATCTCTGAAATACTCAGCCATCGTAAGTCCCGAGAGACCAACTCTCATTCTGGCTCCTGGGGGCTCGTTCATCTGACCGTAGACAAGTGCGGTCTTGTCAATAACGCCCGACTCCTTCATCTCGCCGTAGAGATCGTTTCCCTCACGGGTACGCTCTCCAACGCCGGTGAATACCGAGATACCGCCGTGGGCCTTGGCAACGTTGTTGATCAGCTCCATGATAAGAACAGTCTTACCAACTCCGGCACCGCCGAAGAGTCCGATCTTACCGCCCTTGGCATACGGGCAGATAAGGTCAACGACCTTGATACCTGTCTCAAAAATCTCTGTAGCGGGAACCTGGTCCTCGTATGAGGGAGCGGGACGATGGATAGCCCATCTCTCAACACCCTCCGGCGCAGGCTCATTGTCTACAGGCTCTCCAAGCAGGTTGAAGATCCTGCCTAGACACTGATCACCAACAGGAACGGTGATGGGGCTTCCGGTGTCCTTCGCCTCTGCGCCACGAACAAGACCGTCTGTGGAACTCATGGCGACGCATCTGACTACGTCGTCGCCAACCTGCTGGGCAACCTCTGCAACGAGGCGCCTGTCGCCGATCATGATCTCTATGGCATTGTGAAGATCAGGAAGTTCACCCTCTTTGAAGCGGATGTCCAGTACAGGGCCTGTAACCTGTATTACCTTTCCGATATGATTTTCACTCATGTTAAACTCCTTAAAGTTTTGATATTTTTACGCAAGGAAGTTCTGCTCTCGCGCGTTGCGCTCGCCAGAACAAGCTTCGAACTAGGCTCGACAAAACCTTGCCAAGTTCTCAGCTTTCTGCTCCGGCCACAATTTCTGTGATCTCCTGCGTGATGCTGGCCTGACGCGCTCTGTTGTAGTACAGAGACAGTGTCTCGATCATCTCCTCTGCGTTGTCGGTGGCCGCTTCCATCGCAGTCCTGCGGGCAGCGAGCTCACTCGCGTAGGATATATTTATACTGGTGTAAAGAATTCCCGCCAGGTATTCCGGAACAATAGCATTGAACACGGTCTCTGAATCCGGCTCATACAGTATCAGCTCCCTTGCCTTGCCATCTGACGCCTTCTCCTCGGTCTGAAGATCTGATAGAGGAAGGAGCGAAAAAGATGTTGGCACCTGGGAGAGCATGGACACGAAGTTTGTGAAGCACAAAAAGATATGTCCGAACTCGCCGCTTGAGTACGCGTCGCAGATAAGCTTGGCTATCTGGAAGCAGTCCGAGATAGTAACCTTGGCAACCTCCGAAAACTCCTCAGTGAAAAGAGGTATGTTCCTGTGCTTGAAGTACTCGACGGACTTCTTTCCGACAGGGAGGACGCTGTAGCCCTCTTTCCCCTTTGTCTCCTGCTCCATGAACTTGAAAAGATTGGAATTGTATCCGCCTGCAAGACCTCTGTCACCTGCGATCACTACATACAGCCACTTGTCGTTGTCCGACGCCTTGGTAAAAGGCGACTGAAAATCCGTGTTGTAGTTGGCTATATCCGTGAGGGTCTCAAACATTGTCTCAAGATACGGCTTACTTGCGTCCGCTCTCTCCTTGGCTTTTCTGAGCTTGCTGGCCGCGACCAGCTGCATCGCCTTGGTGATCTGCATCGTGCTCTGAACGCTCTTTATCCGGAGTTTAACAGCTTTCATTGATCCAGCCATTTATCATCCTCCTTATTTCGCAGCTTCTTTCTGCTTGATGAATTTATCTGTGTAAGCGTTCAATGCTTCTTTTAACTTGTTCTCGGTTTCTGCCTCTAACTTGCCGCTCTCCCTGATCTCGCGCATTGCAGCGATTCCTGTCGGGTCGCTGTCGAGGAACTCGTAGAGTCCTGCCTCGTATTCTGAGACGTCGTCCCTGTCGACCTTGATCAGGATGTTGTTGATAACGGCGTAGAGTATAGCTACCTGCTTCTCAACCGCAACGGGCTGGTTCTTGTCCTGCTTCAGAACCTCAACGATCCTCTCGCCCTGTGCAAGACGGCTCTTGGTATCCTCGTCGAGGTCGGAGCCGAACTGCGCGAAGCTCTGCAGCTCTCTGTACTGCGAGTAAACGAGCTTCAAGGTTCCTGCAACCTTCTTCATCGCCTTGATCTGGGCGTTACCACCAACTCGGGATACCGAGATACCGGGGTTGACCGCCGGCATGATTCCTGAGTGGAAGAGCTCCGTCTCAAGGAAGATCTGACCGTCAGTGATCGAGATAACGTTTGTAGGGATGTAAGCCGAAACGTCTCCGGCCTGTGTTTCAATAATAGGAAGGGCTGTGAGCGATCCTCCTCCGTTCTCATCCGAGAGCTTGGCTGCTCTCTCAAGGAGCCTTGAGTGGAGGTAGAATACGTCTCCGGGATAAGCCTCACGTCCCGGCGGCCTTCTGATAAGAAGGGAGAGCGCACGGTAAGCAACTGCGTGCTTGGACAGGTCATCATAGATGCACAGTACGTGTTTTCCCTTGTTCATGAAGTACTCGCCCATAGCACAGCCCGTGTAAGGTGAGATGTACTGAAGAGGCGCGGGCTCTGAAGCAGTAGCTGCTACAACGATGGTGTAGTCCATCGCTCCGCCCTTTTTGAGGTCTTCAACAAGCGACGTAACGGTCGACCTCTTCTGTCCGATAGCCACATAGATACAGATAACGTCCTTACCCTTCTGGTTGAGGATCGTGTCGATCGCGATTGTGGTCTTACCGGTCTGTCTGTCGCCGATGATAAGCTCACGCTGTCCTCTTCCGATGGGGATCATGGAGTCAATCGCCTTGATACCTGTCTGAAGAGGCTCTTTTACCGGCTGACGGGCAATGATTCCGGGAGCCGGCGACTCAACGGGCCTGTACTCATCAGACTCGATGGGTCCCTGTCCGTCGATTGGCTGACCAATGGCGTTTACGACACGCCCGATCATATTTTCGCCCACAGGAACAGAAACAACCCTTCCCGTGCGCTTAACGGTCTGTCCTTCGCTGATACCTACATCCTCGCCGAACAAAACCGCAGATACTACTGTTTCCTCGAGGTTCTGAGCCATTCCGAATGTGCCGTTCTCAAACTCCAAAAGCTCGCCGGACATACAGTTCAAAAGTCCGCTCACGCGCGCGATACCATCGCCGACTGTCAGAACCGTTCCGGTCTCATTCTGAATGATTGCGTTCTGATAATTCTTTATCTGGCTTCGAATGACCTCGGATATTTTTTCTGGTTTTAGTTCCATATCATCCTCCGATATATTGTATTAATACCCCGCCTGCCGGCAAAAAAAGCTTATTCCGCCGAAGCACCATAACCGGGGTGTCAGATAAGAGTCTCGTCGACTCTTCTGCGAAGCTCGGATAGCCTACCCCTGACCGAACCGTCAAAGAGCTGTCCCTCAAGGTCAACCCTGACACCGCCCAAGATGTCGGGATCTGTTTTCTGCTGCAGAACTATCTTTTTACCGCTGATCTTCTCAAGCTTACTCCTTAGCTGCTCAAGCTGGCTCTTATCGAGAGCGACCGCTGTTGTAACAAGGGCGTCCGCAATGCCGTGATCCTCGTTGTAGGACCTCCTGAATCTCTTAAAGCACGCGGAGTACTCCCTCAGGAGCCCCTTCTCGATCAGTATCTTGATAAAGTTCAGATGGTAAGGAGTGAGCGCCCCCGCAAGGGCCTCGTCCACAAGCTGCAGCCTCTCGTTTTTGGGAACTGAAGGCTCCGATAGGAGGGTGATGTAGTCGGGATTGTCATCGAAAATCCCCTTCACGCTCTCCATTTCGCCCAGTATATCATCCGTAAGGCTTTCTTCCACTGCCAGATCATACAGGCTCTGCCCATAAAGATCTCCAGCTTTACTCATAAATTCTCCTTTATGCTCCGACTTTCGTAATAAAATCGTCTATAAGCTTTTTGTGATCGGACTCCTTGATCTCTTTCTCAACAACCTTGCCTGCAATCTCCATTGCAAGTGATCCGATCTCATCCTTGGCCTCGTTCATAGCCTTCTTCTTTTCCTGCTCAATATCTGCCATCGCCCTCGCCTTGATGCCGGTGGCCTCCTGCTCAGCCTCACGCAAAAGAGTGTCCGCCTTGTTCTGCGCCTCCTTCTGCGCATCCGATACGATGCGGGCCGCCTCGGCGTGCGCGTTGGTCAGGCTGTCTTCATACTGAACCTTGAGAGAATCGGCTTCTTCCTTGGCCTCCCTGGCCTCCTTTATCTCTTTGTCAGCCATTTTCCTCCTCTTGTCGAGGATCTCGTTTATGGGCTTAAAAAGAAATTTCTTGATAAGCGCAACCTGAATGAAGAGGTTCACTATCTGAATGATAAAGGTCCAGGGCACTAATGTAACCAAATCCTGCGTCTGCGTCGCATTCGCAGTCATGGAAAGTAGCGCCATGTTCATAAATCTTCTCCTTTTTGATAGGTGTTAGGTATCACTGCAGGTATCCCATGAACATTCCGGGTGCAACGAAGATAAGAAGAAGTCCTGTAACGAAACCGTAGATACCTGTTGTCTCTGCAACGGCGCAGCCCAGGAGCATAGTTCCTGTTACATCGCCCTTGCACTCAGGCTGACGGCCGATAGCCTCAAGAGCCTTGGAAACCGCAGTTCCTTCACCGATACCGGGTCCGATACCTGCGATAAGCGCACATCCTGCACCAATACCACATCCTGCAAGTGCAATACCTCTAGCCAGTAACTGAAAATCACCCATAATTATTAGCCTCCATAAATTTGTTTTTTTGTTATCTTTTTGCCAGAAAAAAGCTGTAAGCTTTTTCCATAAAGCTGCGGCAGTGATATCTGCCCCTGAAAAAGCTTTCCTGTCGCAGTCTTTTTAGAACTGCAGCATAACCACCCGGTCATTTCGCTACAGTTCCTTACCCTTCCTCTGCCGCGTTAGCGATGTACATAACGGTCAGCATACAGAAGATGAATGCCTGCATACATCCGGAGAACCAGTCAAAATATACTCCGGTAACTGCAGGGATACCGATGCCGAGAATCGGGATATTGGATAAAAATCTTCCGACCACGCCCGGTATCAGCCCGAACAGAGCTGCAGATGCAAGCCCCAGTGCCCAGTAGATGAGCCCGTCGATAACAACTCCGGAGAGAATGTTACCAAAGTGACGGCACGCCATACTGACGGGCGTTGCCAGCTCTGACAGGATATTGAAAGGTGTCATGACCGCGATAGGTGTCGTAAATCCCTTCAAATATCCTAAAACTCCGTTGGTCTTAATCTTGGTGGCCGTGATCATGATGAACACAACCACTGCCCAGGCAGCTTCTGTAGACAGATCTGCTGTGGGGCTCCTTAGGCCCACAAGGCTTATCAGGTTCGACACAACGCTTGTTGCGAAAAGAGCTGATACAAAGGGTATCAGTTTGTCGAATCTGGTGCCGCCCGTGTTGTTCCGGACAAAATTGTTGCCGGTCTCAACCAGCATCTCTGCAATCGCCTGCCTCTTTGAGATGTTCTCAACTCTGAGATCTCTCGTCAGGAAGATACACAGACCGGTTATGATCGCCATCACGATCCAGCTGACCACCAGCGTCTCGGTGATGCCGAGGTCTCCAAGGATCGGGATCCCGGTCCTGATCGTGGCGTATATCTTCGCATAATCAACTTCGAAGCTCTGACTCATGCTTTCGCCTTCAACCTCCTTTCCCCGCAGAAATGATACCGCGTAGTTTTATAAATAAACTGGGAATAAATAGCGGAACAATCCCCGCTACCAAATTGAATACCGGTACAACTATAGCCAGTATCACCCATAAAAGCTGCAAAAGAGTCCTGTACCTGTAGCTGACGCCCATCACAGAGCGTGCCTTGTCCTCGTCCTCGGTGTTTGCAACCTTCTGGACCGTTATCGCCATCCAGAAAAAGTTGCCGACAGCCACGATAAAGCCGCCGATGCCGCCCAGGATCACCTTGTAGTCAAAGGGCGCCCAGGTCGGAAAAAGCTTGTGGAGGACAAAAAACACAAGGTACATGATGATGACACCTATGCCGGTGCCAAGAGCTATTTTCCCCGTCTCGGTCTTAACCGCACTTTGTATTTTCATACCAAAAACTACTCCCCAAATTAACTATCCAATACGATATCCCAAATGAAGCATTCAGGGTGTCTGCAAACAGACCATCCCAGAGCAACTTCATCGCGTGCCTGTCTGCATTCCGGATCATTTTCCCACGAAATTGGCATACTGCGCATTTCCTGATAACGTAATTCAAACATGTCTGTTAAACGAGACCTCCCCGGGTCCATGCTTTAATTTGTTTTTTTCTTCCTTGCGGACAACTGACAGATAGACTTTGTAAGCTGTCGTCATGGACGCCCCGAGCCCCAGGATAAAGCCGGGGATATAAATAAGGGCGCTGATGCCCAGTTTCGTGTTCAGAAGAAAACATGCAACGATGCACATCAGAAGCGGCATAAGGAGCGAGAGTCCCAGCTGCCCCACCATGGCAAACTGCCCTATGAGCTTTGACGCGTTCTTTAAATCCATCTGCTCTTTAGCCCCTTTCATGCCGGTCCGGCCCGCTGTATCTGTCAGATAAGTACGTCCGGATCTGAAGCTGATTTAACCCGTTTCTGAATAGTTGCAAAAAAACACAACCTATAGTCTATTTTACTGCATTTTTAACACTCTCACAACCAAAGTCAGGCAATTCATCCTCTTAATTTATAAAGTTTTTATCAAAATTTCGTTCTGCACTTTTCATTTTTATGCAAAAGCTACATAATAAATAGTGAAGATTTTGTAAGCGCTAAGGAACTGTAGCAGAATTAACTGAACAATTTACGACGAATGATTTTTCAAATGCAAGAAAGAAAACGCAGACAATGCGGGCATTGTCGAGGCTTTCTGACGCAGCATTTGGAAAATCAGGCAAGTAAATTGTTCAAGTTATTTCGCTACAGTTCCTAACATATATTATTTACAGGAGAATCTATGGGGCAGTTTAAGAGGTATTTTGCAGAAGTTGATAATGATATGAGAGTTGAGAGTGTGAGTGAAGCGTTTGCCGAGTACACCGGCGAAGCGTCGATCAAAAACCTCGGACAGATAATCCCATCTCAGGATCTTTTTAACTTAAGGAATATGCTCTTTGCGATAGAACCCGGAAATACGGCCCTTTGTTGTTTCCGCGCAAAAAAGAGCGACGGGCGCCTCTCATGGATTGCCGCCACCGTTCAGAAAACTGACGACGGAACGGGGATACTGAAGTTTGATATGAGTGATATCCAGTCGATGAAGGCCGACTCGGCAGACGGCTATTTTGACAGCATGACGGGGCTCCTCGGAAAGAGCGCCATAACAGAGTACGCCAAAGAACTGATGTCAACAGGAAGCGACAGGACCTTTTACTTTTTCCTGATGGACATCGACCACTTCAAGGCAGTCAACGACACCTTCGGCCACATGAAGGGCGACGAAGTCATAATCGATGTCGCACACATCGCAAAGGAGTGCGTCGGCGACAAGGGGGCAGTTGGGCGCATCGGCGGAGATGAGTTCATGCTGGTTCTGGATAAGATAAAGGACGAGGAAGAAGTCCGCCTTGTTCTGCGCGACATCAGGTACACAATAAGAGAGAAGTACAAGGACGAGGACGGCAAATACACGATAACTGCATCACTGGGTGGAGCTCTTTTCCCGGATGCCGCAATGGACTACGACAGCATGTTCCAGCTCTCTGACAAGATGCTCTACATCGCCAAGACCAAGGGTCGCGACCGCTACGTCATCTACACCCCGATGATCCACGGCAACATCCTCTACGACGGCAAGGTCATGACCCTCTCGCAGCAGATGCTCATGGGGAGTGCCAAGAACCGCCTGATGATGGAGTTCATGGAGAAATATCTGGTGACAAAAGAGATGTCATTCGAGGAGGCCTTCAAGAAGCTGATTCCCGCCTACCTCCTGGACGAAGCATACATCATCGACAAGGACAGCGCAAAGAGCATCTTTGGCCTGAAGGTGGCCTCCGCCGAGAAGGGAAAAGAAGTTGTCTTTGAGGACTCGTCAATGGACCTTGGTCACCTTGATCCCGCGGAGTACGAGGAGATGTTTGCCTGCGACCCGATAAAGGTCATAAACATGTACGACCTTGAAAAGGACAACCAGCACAGATTTGCCGAGTTCATGGCGGACAACAACTACCGCATACTCGTAGTCTACTATATGCGCAGCCTCGCCAAAGGGCGCTATATCATCTATGTCAACAACATCAACAGCAGCTGCCGCTTCTCGGAGACAGACTTCTCAGATCTTACTTACTTCTCGAAGATGATAGAGCTCAGATGCCCGTACGGCGCCGAGTGAGTGGGACAAATGTCTTGGCGGTGTACTCGGCATATGAGTCAGATGCTCGTATGACGCGGGCGTTTGGTTGTGGGCGTGGGCGCACAATTTTTCATATACGATTATAGTGCAAAATGATACCTACGGATTGTTCCGTGCTTCGCACTCCCACAATCCTCCCCGATATTCGCAAACCGCGGGGCCCCTGCCCCACTAATTGCTCATATCGGGACGTGCAATAAAGTCATTTCACCACTTTCATGCAAGCATGAGTGGTGAATGACTTTTTGCACTGGTATCATATATAGGCATTTCATTTTTGACCCTTTTTGCCTGTTTTCGCCGCTCTTTTTCGATTCCATTTTCACTATTTTGATTTCCAAAAAAAAATTTGACCCCTGAAACGTAAATTTAGGGGTCAAAATTTCAACAGATTCCCCTCCTGGAGAAAACCGCATTCACTCTTGCGTCTGTCTTACTTGCCGGGCACGCCAGGTTCGCTTTCATCTGCTTCACTTCCCGCGAACATCTGCTTCGCCTTCTCCGGCTTCACTTCCCGCGAGCATCTGCTTCGCCTTGACCTGCTTCACTTCCCGTGAGCTTTTGCTTCGCCTTCTCCGGCTTCACTTCCCGCGAGCATCTGCTTCGCCTTGACCTGCTTCACTTCCCGTGAGCATCTGCTTCGCCTTCATCTGTCTTACTTGCCGGGCTCACCCGTTCTCTTCCGTCTCCTTCTCGGTCACTTTGATATGGAGCTCCTCGAGCTGCCTGTCAGTTACAAAGCCGGGTGCACCCATCATAACATCCTGGGCATTCTTGTTCATCGGGAAAGGAATTATCTCCCGGATCGAGTCCTCGCCTGCAAGGAGCATAACCATTCGGTCAACTCCCGGAGCTATACCTGCGTGCGGCGGTGCACCGTAGCAGAACGCGTTGTACATCGCAGGGAACTTGGACTTCACGTCATCCTCGCCAAGCCTCACCATCTCAAAAGCCTTGATCATGATCTCGGGGTCGTGGTTTCTGACCGCACCTGATGAAAGCTCAACTCCGTTGCACACAAGATCGTACTGATCTGCAGTGATTGAAAGAGGATCAATCTCTCCCCTCTCGGCCTTTAGCAGAGTCTCAAGTCCGCCGGAGGGCATTGAGAAAGGATTGTGGCAGAATTCAAGTTCGCCCGACTCCTCTCCGATCTCGTACATAGGGAAGTCGACGATCCAGCAGAAGGTGTACTGCTCTTTGTCCATGTGGCCCGGAACCGCTGCGCCGAAGGTCTTGACGATGACACCGGCTGTCTTCTGAGCCTGCGAGAGCTTGCCGCTTGACAGTACCACAAGGTCTCCTGCCTTAAGGGAAAGTGCTGACACCACGCTGTCCTTGATGGGAGCTACAAACTTGGAGATACCTCCGACGAGCTCGCCGTTTTCATCCATCCTGAACCAGTAAGCCTTGTTGCCGGCCTGAACCTCGACGTCGCCGATGGTCTTGTCGATGAACTTCCTGCTCTCCTTGAAATCAGAGATGACGACAGCCTTGATGTGAGTATCAAGCTCAGTCCCTTCCGTGAGAGCGCCCCCGCTCTTCTCCGCCATCTCAGCCGAAACTACAGTTGCGAAAGGCCCAAAACCGCAATCAGCAAGTGTATCCGTCACATCCTGCACCGTCAGGTCGATCCTAAGGTCTGGCTTGTCAGTTCCGTATTTCTCCATGGCCTCGAGATAAGGTATCCTCATGAAAGGAGCCTCTGAAGCCCTGTTGTACTTTCCATATTTTGCAAAAATTGGAGGAAGAACGTCCTCAAGCACAGCAAAGACATCCTCCTGCGTCGCGAAAGCCATCTCCATGTCGAGCTGGTAGAACTCTCCGGGACTCCTGTCGCCTCTTGCGTCCTCATCGCGGAAACAGGGCGCAATCTGGAAATACCTGTCAAAGCCAGCTGTCATGAGGAGCTGTTTGAACTGCTGGGGCGCCTGGGGAAGTGCATAGAACTTGCCGGGGTGTTTCCTGGCCGGAACCAGGTAGTCCCTCGCGCCCTCAGGTGATGATGCGGTGAGGATAGGAGTCGTAATCTCCAAAAAACCGTGCTCAGTCATGGACTGACGAAGCGCAGCCACAACGTTGCACCTGAGTATAATGTTGTTTTTGACCTCGGGATTTCTGAGGTCAAGGTAGCGGTATTTGAGACGCGCCGTCTCATCCGCCTCCCTCGAGTGGTTGATCTCAAAGGGCAGCTCGTTGTAGCGGCATCTTCCGAGAACCTCCACTGACTCAGGCACAACCTCGATGTCGCCTGTCGCCTGTTTGGGGTTCTTGGAGCTCCTCTCCCTGACTGTTCCCTTTACCTGTATTGTCGACTCCTTGGTGATGGCCTTGAACCTCGACACCATCTCCTCGGTCTCAAGAACTATCTGTGTTGTGCCGTAGAAATCCCTGAGGACCACAAAAGAGAGTCCGCTCCCGACTTCACGCATATTCTCAAGCCAGCCCGCAAGCACTACGCTCTCGCCGACATTCTCCATGCGCAGCTCACCACAGTTATGTGTACGTGATTGAACCATTTTATGTACTCCGTTTCTTCATTATTATAAGGTAACGGAATTGCATTCCGCTATCGTTCGCAGTAACATTCATCCACCATATTAGTACAACAGCGCCTCTGTTGCAAGCGTGTTTGGGCAAATATGGAGCTCAATTCAGCTTCTATTGTTACCGGCAAGAAGCGGAACAGCACCATAAATATACCTCTTGTCATAAGTTTTTTAAAAAACTCTTCCATATTTCGAGGATATTCGTATAATAAGGTGTGTTGGAAATGTAATCGGTTACATACTGTGTGAAACAGATAATGTTAACCGCAGACAATCCTGAGGATCAGCTTAAAACGATATGACTTAGGATCAACAAGGAGGAAATTATTATGAAAAAATCAATTGCTTTGTTACTTGCAGGCATGATGACGCTCTCACTTGCTGCATGCGGCGAGAGCGCTGCTGAGACAACAGTCTCTGAGCCGGCCGAGACTGCCGCTGAAGCTTCTGCCGAGACTGCCGATGCATCTACAGCAGATAAAGCCGGGGAAGCTGTAGGACTTGCCAATCCCTGGAGCGATATCTCTGAAGAAGAGGCCAAAGAGATCGTTCCCAATCTCTTTAAGGCACCCGAGGGCGCAGCCAATGTCAAGTGGAGCGTGATGACGTCTGAAGAAAGCCCGATGGTCCAGATGACTTTTGACCTTGACGGGAGCTCTTTTACCGCAAGAGAGCAGATGACAGGCGATGAAGCCAAGGACATCTCAGGAATGTTCTACGAGTGGACGGTTCAGGATGACGTTCAGTTCACAACCTGGGGTGACGGCAACATGACGGGCAAGACCTACAGATATGTTGGCGACAGCGAGTTCGCTGACCTATGCACCTGGTACGACGTGGAGACAGGCGCATCCTACTCACTCTCTGTTGTCGCTCCCGACCTTGACGGCTTTGACATAGTCGGCGTTGTTGAAGGAATGTATGATCCCGCAAATCATGCGGGCGCGCAGATCCCCGAGGATGAGGAACACGTTTCCATGGATATCACAGGGTGCGATACCTTCACACAGATCGTCGACAAACTCCCTGCCGGCACAGGCTATGCAAACGCAAGCATCGACGGCACGGATGTGCTTCTCGTTGCCAGCGGTGTCTTTGAGTTTGAAGGTCACTTCGAGGCAATAGACGCAGACGTGTATTACTACAACGAGGACGGCGCTCCCACCTATGCAGGCTACGTAACTGCAGGCGGCACAGCTTATCCTCTCGCAGTCGGCAAGGACGGCAAGCTCTATGTCGGCGGCAACCACTTCATGAAGAAGATGACTCTTGTCGCAGGCGGCATGGTGAACGACGAGGAAGCCTACGTCGTGTATGACACGAATGGAAACGGCACCTACTTCTACCGCTCTGACGTAAAAGACGTCGAGAGCGACGAGAACGCCCAGGTCAAGGACGACACTGTCTTAAACGGCTTCTTTGACGACTACATGGAAAAGACCGACATCATCGAGTTCAATAAGGTTCAGTAATTACACGAATTCTTAAAAAGCAAAAAAATTTCGAGAACCATTGGAAAACGCCCCCAAAATTGAAGTCAACATTTTGAGGCTTAAATCCGCAACACGCCACTATATATTGTGCAATGAAATTGTATTTCATTTTGTCGTGCAAATTATTAAAATTTAGTTTCAAACCAACTAAATTTCTTGCTAAAACCTATTGCATTTATGCTGCCGCTATGATAAAGTCTTTCTTGCGCGTGAGGCATCAGCGCAGCTCCCACTGCAAAGCCACATGCATAGCGGCAGTACTTTTAGGAAGAGAAGCACCTGTACGCATCCAGACAAACGATGTAAAGAAAAAACTGATGAAAAAGCACCCCTCAGCAAGGTAAAAACCTTTCTGTGGGGTGCTTTTTATCAACTACGCATCACGCATCTTTCCTGACAATGCGCTAAACCTGTTGTGTTCGGATA
>JAFUYO010000041.1 GCA_017470505.1 Butyrivibrio sp.
CTCAGCAGTTTTGCAAGATACTTCTTTTTCATAAAAACTCTCCTTTCAAACATGTAGTTTTCAGACATTCCCGCCCCTCACACACGCAAAAAAGGAAGCGTATTGAATGTTTGTGGTGTTCAAATGGCGGTAGGCCTCCGGCGCTGCGCCATTTGGTGTTTGGAACTGCCCGGAGGTAACTTCGCACTCCCTTGATGATGGAAGCTGCAAAGTCACCCCAAACTGTTCCGGTACTATTTGGTGTTGTGAAAGTCAAATAGTCTGACCCTTATGGGTCACAGTACTATTATCGTTAACGGTAAACCAAAAATCCATTAAGAAAAAAAAAAAAAAAAAGCATAAATTTTTTATAAACACAACCGCTTGTTATCCTTGCAAAGCCGCATGATTGCTGGTTTCTTAAATTTTGATGCTTAAAGTGAAAAATTTATAAATTCAGAATTTCAAAGAAAACACTTGACAGAATTTTAAACGTAATATCGTTAATTTTAACAGGCACAAAAACAGCGATGCCGACAAAATCCGAGATTACTGTCAGCACCGCTTATAAATTACATATTCATTTTTTCATCTATTCCGTTCACATCACTCTCCAAAGGCAAGGAAGAAAACACAGACAATGCGGGTATTGTTAAGGCTCTTGACGCAGCATTTGGGAAATCAGGCAGGCAAAATGTTCAGGTTATTTTGCCACAGTTCCTAAAACTTTGCACCCCTATCCATGATAAAAAATCCCCAACAGGTGCACGAATTGTGGTAAAGTATAAGAGGTGGGCGTTTTCTTTTGCCCTCTAATCTCCTGACGAAAGGTGGTGGTTTTTATGAAGCAAGACTCATCTATATGCGGCGATTCTGCTCCGTATCGAAGTACCATAAAAATCACACATACAGGAGGTTTTATTTACCATGGAAATGGAATTAGAAGAAAAGACTGTATCTGAAGTTCTCAAGGATCTTCTTTCAACCAGGCAGTACACGAAGCTGCGCCAGACCATCTCCGAGATGAATACGGCAGATATCGCTGATGCGATGGGGGAGATGGCGGAAGAGGATTCTCTCAAGATGTTCAGGATACTTCCCAAGGATATGGCTGCGGACGTCTTCGCCGATCTGGAGGCGGATGTGCAGCAGTATATCATCAGGTCGATGTCCGACCGTGAGGCATCCAACATAATTGAAAATCTGATGGCGGACGACGCTACGGACATCTTAGAGGAGATGCCTGCGAGCGTTGTTAAGCGCATCCTGGCAAATGCAAGCCCCGAGACGAGGGCTGACATCAATCACCTCTTGCAGTACCCCGAGGACAGCGCGGGCTCCATCATGACGGTGGAGTATGTGGACCTCAGGGAGGACATGACTGTCGGTGATGCCATCGCACGCATCCGCAAAAAAGGTGTGGACTCCGAGACCATCAACATCTGTTATGTTGTGAGCAAGCAGAAGGTACTCGTCGGAACCGTGGCGCTACGCTACCTTCTCATCATGTCGCCGGACGAAGTCATCGGGGACATCATGAACACCAATGTCATCAGCATCGGCACCATGACCGACCAGGAGGAAGCCGCCAGGATGTTCCAGAAGTACGGCTTCACCGCGATGCCTGTCGTCGACAACGAGAGCCGCATGGTCGGCATCATCACGATCGATGACGTTGTGGACATCCTCGAAGAAGAGGCGACCGAGGATATTGAGAAGATGGCAGCTATCGTGCCGTCCGACAAACCCTATCCCAAGGTAGGTATTTTCGAGACCTACAAAAACAGGATCCCGTGGCTGCTCTTTCTCATGATAAGTGCGACCTTCACGGGCGCGATCATAACAGGTTTTGAAGACGCACTCTCCGCCTTTGTGGTGCTCACTGCTTATATTCCGATGCTCATGGATACAGGCGGAAACGCCGGCTCCCAGGCCAGCGTCTCCATCATTCGTGGACTCTCTTTAAAAGAGATAGAATTTGAAGATCTGTTCAAGATAATATGGAAGGAGATCCGCGTTGCAGCGCTCTGCGGCCTGACTCTGGCTGCTGCGAACTTCGTAAAGCTCCTCTTGTTTGACCGTCTGCAGATCACGGTCGCCGCGGTTATCTGCATTACGCTCCTGATCGTCGTGCTGATCGCAAAGCTCGTCGGATGCTGCCTACCCATGCTGGCGTCCAGGATCGGGTTTGACCCCGCGGTCATGGCATCGCCCTTTATCACGACGATCGTTGATGCGCTCTCGCTCCTCGTGTACTTCAACATAGCTACGAGGATGCTGCATTTGGTGGGGTAGCGGGGCAGGTGTGCCTGAATGTTTGGCCATGCCGGGGCTGAGATATAAGCTCTTAGGCAGAGCCTTACCGCCGCTCTACAACAGCTCCTCTATCGGGTGCTCCTCGTCAAAGAGTGATACATACCCCGCCAGAGAGTTTGCCTTCTGGCTCAAGGTGCTTGAGCTTGCCCACACAAGGATCTGCGCCTTGCCCTTACCGTTTTTGGCTTCCTGTATGAGGTTTGCGGCGGCGCTGTTTCCGTCAAAGGCGACGACAACAGACGGGCGGCGCTCGAATATCTCATAGTTAAAACTCTTATAGATGCCCATTCCCTGAGCTTCTGTCGAAACGCGTATGAAGACGCCTGATGACAGGAGCTTTTCTTTTTCCGCCCCGGTTATGAGGCTCGGCACAACGGCGTAGATGCGAAAGCCCTTTTTGTTGTGCTCTACAAGGTACTTCTCGTACCCCGATAATTTGTGCCCTATGACAAAGCAGGTCTCATCGGGGTTTAGCGCATTCATCAGTGCATCGAGCTGGCGCCTTCCGCGCTCCGTTGTCCTCGTCGCGCGGTTTTCCGTGTTGAAGCTCCCTCCGAGCACGACAACAGGCAGGCGGTCCCAGGTGATCTCCCTCACCCTCTCCGAGAGCTCTCTATTTGCATCGAGCTTTTTCTCCGCTTTGCTGCTCCTCCTGATCCTCACGGTCTGCATCTTCTCTAGCAGCACCTCTGCCATGTCGCGCTCTCCGAGCATCTTTGCAAAAAGAGCCTTCTTCTCGGAGTAGGTCTTTCTCGCATCCTCGATAAGAGCTTCTTCGGCTTCTCTCATGAGAGCAAGCTCATTGTCAGTAAGACCCAGCATCGTCTTTAAGGAGAGCTGCTCATCGATAGAGGTCGTGCCGTAGAGGGCTGCGCCGTCCGTCCCCTGGACGCACCAGATGCCCTGCTTCAGGTAGTGGCGTAGCGGATGGTCCTTCAGGGAATTAAGGTTATTGAGACGCACGTTACTGGTTATCTGAAACTCCAACACGACCTTGTTTTCTTTAAGCTGCTGCAGCACCTCCCTGCCCTTCATGGACCTGGGGCTGTAGGTGTAGAGGCCATGCCCGAGCCTTATGCGCGGCATCTCCTGGCCGGGAGCAAGGGCATCCCTCACGCAAATGATGCTGTGGGCGATGTTGTCCTTCTGGCTGTCGTTCTCGCCGGCGTGGACCCTTATGACAAAGCCCGGCACCTTGTCCGCGATCTTCACAATCTCGTTGAAGGCGGGCTTTAGAGTTATGATGTCGTTGATCTCCTCCCCGACAAAGTCGCACCCTGCTACATACGGGTCGCAGGCTGTGGCCTTTAAGACCTCAAGGTTCTGCTCGAGGTAGTTCTCGGGAGTCACCGCGTCTTTTACGATGGTGAGCGGTATCCTTCTGATGGCCGCAAGGAACCTTATCATGACGCCCGTCTCTCTGTAGATCTTCGGCATCACTTCGTGGACCTGGCGCAGCATCTCTATGGATTCATATTTTTTGACAAGGGTGGTGTCGCTGATCTCTGCGTAGTAGACGCCCTGGTGTCTGTAGGAGCGCGCGATCCAGAGGAGCTTGTCCTGGAAGAGCGTATTTGAGCAGTAATCGCGAGTTTCCCTGTCTGCGAGCATCTGTGTGACGGCGCGCCGAACATCCTCGTCGGGGATCATATCGGTGCCACGAAGCTCAATTGATTCCTCGCTCGCAGTGCCCTTACAGAAAACGTAGCGGTAGAGGTAGACCTTCTCGAGATTGGTGAAGACCGCCTGCCCGTCCTTGATGACAGAGAGCGACCCTCTGATCTTCACGATATTCGCTCCGGCGCTCCCCGGGTTATTGAGAATGAGGTCTGCGAAGTTGATGAAGGTGTTGTCGTTTATTCTCCTGTCGAGGTACTTGCCCTGAAGGCCTGAATTTACAAACTGCCTAGCAACCTTTTCCCTCTGGGCGTTCACCTTCTCCCACTGTGACGGCGTCAGGTCGAGCTCGAGTTTTTTTACATAATAAAGCGGGTAGCGTATCTGGTGTACTATCCCGAGGGCGATCAGTATGTCGCCGGGGAGATTGCCGTTCATGTGGGTGTGGAGGTCGCTCCTGAATTTCAGGTCCTTGCGAATCTGCGTCTTGAAGATGACGCTCCCGGGCTCAAGCGCCTGCTCCTTGGATTGGCTCATGAGCGTCTTGGCGATCGCGGGTATCGCGGCCTTTAAGTCGACTCTACCGTCGGGGTAGATGTCGGCGACTTCGGTTCCGCCGAGCATGAAGACGTAGCGCTCACAGTTCTGCGCATCTACAAGGCACGGGAGCTCGCCCTTTATGACAAGGAGCCCCTCTGCATCCCTGGAGAGCGGGAGCGCGAAGGTTGCGGCAAGATTCCTGATGAGGTTGCCGGTGCTGTGGTTCGGGGTCGTCAGCACAAAGATAAGCCTGTCCAAATCTTTGTACAGGCTTACAATGATGTCTTTTTCATTATCCAGGAAGAAATGTGTGAAGTATGTCATATGTTTTTTCTAGCAATTCTCTTGATTTGTGGTGGTTTGACTGGAAATATTTACGTGAAGATTTATGAAGGAGCTCTTTTTCTGGCAAAATCTTCGTTTCAAGCTGGTTTGACTGGAATTTACTGCGAGACGTAGATGTCCCTTAGCGTGTCTCTGTCAAGGACCCTGATGCGGGCGTGGCCGAGGCGCTCGATGAGCCCCGACTTCTCCATCTCGCGGAGCTTCCTCGAGACTGTCTCTGTGCGTAGGCTCACGCTCGCGGCGATATCGTCGAGCTTTAAGATGACGTCGTCACCTGTGCTGCGGTCGACCCTGTACATGAGAAAGCCCGCGAGCCTCGCCTTGGGGTCCTTGGTCGAGAGCAGCATGTTGCGCTCGTTGGCGTCGTGCAGTTTCTTGGAGAGAAGTATGATCGTGTTCATCGCGGCCGCAGGGTCGTTTACGACCTTCTTGAAGTCGTCCCTGTGGATCTGGCAGATGGTCGCATTGGTCAGGCACACCGCTGAGTAAGGGTAGATGCTGCCCTCCAGGAACATCCCCTCCCAGATGATGTCGTGATCTGAGAGGATGGTGACAATCTGTTCCCTGCCAAGGGAGTCGTTCCTGCAGAGCTTGACCCTGCCCTTTCTGATGATGCATATGGAGTCAACAGGTTCCCCCTCGCGAAAGAGATAGCTGTTCTTCTTGAGGTTTTCAAGCTCCGCGTGCTCCATGAGGCTCTCTTCAATTCTCTGTTCCTTGCCGTAGTCCAGCTCGTAGCTGTCATTCTCTCTACCATTCATCACAAAAGTCCTTAGTGTTCCCTGATACTGAAGTAGTCATGCACTCTCACTGACCCCCGGCTTCCCCGGCGGCGTCTCACTCCCTGATCCAGCAGTAGCAGTACGCCTGGGTCCTGACCGCAAACGGCTCTGTCGCCAGCAGCTTTCTCACTTCGTCCCTCGTATACCAGCGGGGCTCTATCTCCTCCTGCGCGGATGTGCTCTCGGAAAAGGTTCCGCCCGCAACGCCCACGCAGCAGGCGTTTCTCTCATTGGAAAAGCCGATGGCGCTGTAACAGGGGCCCCACCACTCGTTGATGGAGATGATGTCGAGCCCTGTCTCCTCCTTGAGCTCTCTCCTCGCCGCCATCTCTGGCGTCTCGCCCTCGTCGATGAGGCCCGCCGGGAAGTTATAGACCCACTTTCCCATCGCCATCCGAAACTCTCTGTTTATGAGGATCTTCTCGCCGCTCTCATCGTGCATGATGATGGCGACCGCATCCTCCCTGTCATTGTGGAGCTGCTCAAAAGACTCTATGTCCGGGTCACGCGATATCATCTCGTAGACCTTTTCATTCCCATCCTCCATCCTGTAGTGCACATCATACCTGTTGATGAACCGCCCGGGCTCCTTCTTTTCTATCGATTCAAACTTCATAGTGCTATATGTCCTCCTATCTGCGTCTTCTTAGGCACTGTAAATAAATAACTTCATAAAGATGCGCAGACTGACTTTACATGTGCAAGGCGGAGGAAGGAGTCGTAGCGGGCTACGGCGACTGACGACAACGCAGTCACATGGAAAGTCAGACAAGCAGATTAGGAAGTTATTTGTTTACAGTGCCTTAGGAACTGTAGCAGAATTAACTGAACATTTTACGCAGAATGATTTTTCAAGTTATTTCGCTACAGTTCCTTAATACTTAACCGCCGGCAGCATGTACTTGTTCTGGTAGAAGTCGACCTGCTTCTCGAACTCTGCGCCCCTGTCTACCCGAAGCTGCTCGATGTAGCCGTGTGCGTCGTAGGCGTCGTTGTCCGCCTCAATGATGCCGACTGCGATGTTGCTGCAGTGATCTGAGATACGCTCGTAGTCCGTTCCGATGTCGGAGAGGTCAAACCCCTGCTCTATCGTGCACTTGCCCTTACGCAGCCTCCTGACATGGCGCCGCTTTACTTCCTTCTGGATGCCGTCGATCGTCTCCTCCAAGGGCTCTATCATCTTGGCGAGCGTCACATCCTGGCTCTCAAAAGCCATGACGGAGAGGTTCATGATCTCCTTTACTGCTGCCGAGAAGACCTGCATCTCGGTCTGTGCCTTGGGTGAGAACTCCCTCTTGTTCTCGTTCATTTCCGAGGCTCTCTGCATGATGTTGAGGGCGTGGTCCGAGATTCGCTCGTAGTCCGTTATGCAGTGCAAAAGAACTGAGAGCGTGTGCGAGTCCCTGACCCCTAAGTGGTGCGCATTTATCTGCATAAGGTAGGTTCCAAGGTGATCCTCGTAGGAGTCGACCTTGCGCTCAAGGTAGTCCACATCCTGGGCTATCTCCGGGTCAAAGGTATCGATGAGGCCGATCGCCTTGTCAAGGGCGTCCTTACTCATGTTCGCCATATCAACTGCTGCCTGCCTTGCCTGCTCAAGCGCAAAGGAAGGGTTTGAAAGAAATCTCGGGTCGAGTGTGCGTATTCCCTCTGACTCCTCCTGCTCCTTCTTCTCCCTCTCGTCGATCGATATCGTGGTCAGAGCCATGTTCACCAGAATGTCTGAGAAGGGGAGCATCAGAGGCGTTGCAACAAGGTTTATCAGTGTGTGGATGGCAGCGATTCCCGCCATTCCGATCTTGTCCTCCATAAATGTAAAGCCTATGAGCGTGTGCAGCGTATAGAAGATGACCATGAAGGCCACCGCCTTGATCACGTTGAAGTACAGGTGCATCAGCGCTGTCCTCTTGCCGTTCTTGTTGGCGCCAAGTGATGAGAGGATGGCTGTTATACAGGTTCCGACCTCCGCACCTACTACCACCGGGATAGCCATGCCGTAGGTTACAACGACTGACAAAGAGAGAGCCTGCAGCACACCGATGGTTCCCGCTGAGGACTGAATTACCATGGTAAAGAGAATTCCGACCAGGAAGCCTATCAGGGGATTTGAAAAGGTAGTCAGAACCGCCTTGAAGCTGTCAACGTCCTTCAGGGGCGAAACCGCATCGGACATGGAGCTCATTCCGAACATCAAAACGGAAAAGCCAAGGAGTATGGTTCCGATATTTTTCTTTTTGTCATTCCTGGAAAACATGTAGAGCGCTATTCCGATAAGAGCAAGGAACGGCGTAAATGACTTGGGTTTTAAGAGATTTATGATGAAGTTGTCGCTACTGATGGCGTTTAGTGATAACAGCCACGCAGTGAAGGTGGTACCGAGGTTTGCGCCGAGGATGACGTTTACCGCCTGCTTCAGCGTCATGATACCTGAGTTAACGAGGCCCACAACCATGACCGTGGATGCCGATGATGACTGGACGAGGGCAGTTACGCCGACGCCGAAAAGATATGCTATAAACTTGTGCTCAGTCACCCTGGCGAGCACCGCCTCGAGCTTGCCGCCCGCAGCCTTGGTGAGTCCGCCGCTCATGACATTCATTCCGTATAAGAACATGGCAAGACCGCCGACGAGCCCTGCTATAAGTGTAAAGACCTCCTGAAAATCCATCATTCCTCCTCTATAATCGCACTATTACCATACTATAATATAAACCTAAAAATTACTATAAGGAACTGTAACAGAATTAACTGAACATTTTACGCAGAATGATTTTTCAAAGGCAAGGAAGAAAACGCAGACAATGCGGGCATTGTTAAGGCTCTTGACGCAGCATTTGGGAAATCAGGCAAGTAAAATGTTCAAGTTATTTCGCTGCAGTTCCTAAGGAACTGTAGCAGAATTACTTAGTCATTTGACGCAGGATGCTTTTCCGAGAGCAAGGAAGAAAACGTAGCCGTAGCGGGCTACGGCGAGGCTTTCTGACGTAGCTGTCGGGAAAGCAGACAAGTCAAATGACTAAGTTAATTCGCTACAGTTCCTAAGGTCATCAGCATTCTGACGTACCTGCCGTAGGTCTGGGAGGCTCTCCCTGCCTGCCGGCCCTCCCTGTAGGTGTCGCCGTAGATGTTCTCCTCGACCTCCACCTCCTCTATCCTCTTAAAACCGAGCTTCTCGCAGATATGGAGGGATACGGTGTTCCCCTCCTTGACCAGGGTCTGCACCTTGTCAAACTCGAGGACCTTCCTGCCGTACTCAAGTATCGCCCGGCACGCCTCAAGGCAGTACCCCTGCCTCTGAAACTCAGTGCCGATGATGAAGCCGAGTTCAACCTCATCAAAGCCGTTCCTGACAGAAAAACCTGCTCTTCCGATTATACGGCCATCCGACCTTCTTACAAGCGTCCACACACCAAAGCCCATGAGGCCGTAGACCTTTTCTATGTAGTCCTTCTGGTACCTCTTCTCGTCGGCGGGGTCGTCAAAGAGCCCCTCAAGGTACCTGGTTATCTCAGGGTCTTTGTATATCTCATAAAACTCATCCACGTCATCGACAGTGGTCTCCCGGATAATAAGGCGCTCTGTCCTCATCATCTCCCAGGGCTCGCCCGCGTATCTCTGATAGACCTTGACGTAGGAGTCTATATCAACCTTCCCTATATCTGAAAAAATATATTTCGTGCCCTCAAAGGTCGCGCCCTTGTTGCCATCGTGCAGCATACCTACCGTGTAGGCACCCATATCAAGGGCTTTTTTCGTAACAGCGATGTCGTCTGTCACGACAAGGCTCTCCCTGAGATTAGTCCCGTCAGGAAAGACGAGGTCTTTTTCAGGGCTCTCAAAAAGGCTCGCGCTGTAGCCGTTTTCCCTGATATAACTGATTGCCTCGTCAATGCTGCTCCTAAGCTTTCCCTCATATATAAACTTTGGGTCGATCACAAAAATAACCTGTTTTAGCAATTTTAAAGCATCTCCTTCTCATAGCTGACTGAATATTCTGCGTTTTCGGACTGCTCATTCCACTTATTCACAATTCTCTTTGCTGCCGCCTCTGCCTCTTCCTCGTTGGCGGATAGCAGAAGCGCAACCGCCGTGCTGTGCCCGTCTATTCCAAAGATATCACTCCCCCGAAGGCTCTTTAGAAGGAGAGATGCAAACCTGTCCATGACCTCCTCGCCCTCTCCCTCCTTCGTTTCCACTGCAAACCTCAGGAGAACGCCGCTCAGAATCTCGTTCTTTTTCATCCGGTACAGAACCCTGTAGACATCCTGCATTCTCTCCTTGTCCACTCTGTAGGCCCTGCCGAGCTCTCCCCTCTCTCCGAATATCTTCCTGAAATCGGCGATCCCGCTCGCTTTGCGCTTATCATCGTAATCGCCCCTAACCTGCTCATCGCCGTAGATGCAGATGCTGTGCTTTCCGGAGTTCTTGACGACGTACATCGCCCTGTCCGCCTTCTTGAAGAGCTCCTCGTAGCTCTCTCTCTTTCCCTCGCTGTCCTTCTCCACCGGCACCGCGCCCATGGACACGCCTAAGGGGATGTTCATATCTTCCCCCATCTGCTTTTTGGCAAGCCTTGTTATCTCCTCGTTGTATTGCCCGGACAGATGCACGAGGTCCGCCCTGTCCCTGTTCCTGTAGAAGGCGACAAACTCATCTCCGCCAACCCTGCACAGGACGTCATCGGGGCCTGCATACTTCTTCAATATCCCTGACAGGTCAATGAGCACGCGGTCGCCCACATCGTGGCCGTAGAGGTCATTTACCGACTTAAAGCTGTCGAGGTCCAATAGCACCAGGTATCCGTCCCGGGATGCGCAGACCTGTTCGAGCACCTCCGCGCCGCCGCGCTTATTAAGGAGCCCCGTCAGCGGGTCGTTGGACGCCTGCTGCTGGAGCTTCTGGACCTTACTGAGGTTCTGGAAGATATTGTTGATGACGAGCCCTAAATATATGACAAAAAACGCAAGAACAGTTGTCAGGTACAGCTTGAAATACGGCTTTTCATAGAGGAGCGATTCCTTGTGCACCGGGAAAACCTCCCGCCTTATCACCTCGTTCCCCGCAGTGTCCATGACCTCCACGTTAAGCTCGTAGTCGCCGTAGGGCAGGTTCGTGAAGGTGAGCACCTGCATGTTCTTCTGATAGACCGTGATACCTTCATCCTCTGCGCCCTTCAGGTATATATGCAAAAGAGGGTTCGATAGCGTGTAGTTCATTACCGCAACCTCGAACTGGATACGCCCGTCTATAGCGGGTATGTTGTAGACGCCGTTTTCCGGCTCTATTATCGCATCCCCCGCCATAACTGCGGAGAGATCGATCTTGTAATCGTTGTTGAAGGAGTCGTAGTTGGTGGTCGAGATCCTCCTGACGCCGTCGGTACAGGAGATGTAGAGCCTGTCGCCGTAGAGCACATAGTTTGACCCCGATGTGACCGACGTCTGAAGGCCCCTGCCCCTGTTAAAGAGCGTGTAGTCGTACTCACCGTCCGACAGGAGATCTTTTTCCTCGAGGACGAAGATGCCTCCGCTCGACATAACCCACGCCTTGCCCTCGTCCGAGATGAAGACGTCGTAGTTGTTGCTGTAGGGGAATTTTTTTAGTCTCTTTATGCTCGTCCCGTTGTTGTAATACAGGGCGTTGCTCGTGACATAGATGTAGCCGCCCGTGCAGGGAACGATCTTAAGGACTACCATCGTGTTGAGTCCCACGTCTGATGCGATGTTTCTGACAATGCGCCCGTCCTCGATGACATAGATTCCCTCGCCGTCCGTTCCGGCAAAGATCTTCCCGTCGTCCGACTCTATCGCGCACTCTATCTGGCTGGTGACGCCGTTCCTCTCGCCGAGTGTCTTTATCACCCTGTCGTGCTTTATGTAGTTGAGCCCGGTATTGGTGGCTGCGATGATACGCCCGTCCGAGAGCTCTTTGGCAAAAAGAAACTTGTCGCCCTCTGTGCCCGCGCTCTCCTCGTTGAAATAAACTATACTGTCGTCGCTCTTAAGCTCGACAAGCCCGTAGTCCCCGTAGGTCGAAAACCAGAGGTTTCCGTAGCTGTCGCACATGATATTGGAAATCCTGCAGCCGCCGAGATAGTGAGGGTGCGGGATTGGAACCGAGTAGTAGGTCTTGAGGTCGATGGTGACAAGGCCCTTGTTGGTCCCCGCGTAGAGAAGGCCCTTCCTGACAAGGACGCTGTAGACAACGCTTCCCGTCAGGTTCGCCTTGGAGAAGATATCCTCAAACGGGTTCCAGGAGAATTTCTTGACCCCCTGCTTGCTCGAGGCAAACCAGACGTTGCCCTGGTAATCTATGCACACATCCTCGATGGAGTTTCCAAAGTCGTCGGTCGTAAGTATCGTGGTGCTGCCCTTGTCGGAGATGAACCCAAGCCCGTCCTCGCAGCAGACAAAATACCCCTTGAACTCAGATGAGTACAGAATCTTGTTAAAATATGAGAGCCCCGGGCTGTAGTGCTTGACGATTTCGGTGTTGCCCTCGCTCATATATACTCTTCCCGTGATATCTGTAGCGCTTCCGAGGATGAAGTTGCCGTCACCCTCCGGTGCAGCGCAGGTGTAGTTGCCGCCCAGCACGTAGATGAGCTTCCCCTCCTTGAAGACAACAACGCTTCCGTCAGGTCTTATGCCCATGACAGTGTCGCCGCTGCTCGCAAGGCTCCTGATGCCGACAAAGCTGCTCTCCTTGTAGATATTGATGCTGCCGTCAGATGAGTTTATCCTGCAGAGCTTCCCGGCACTGGAAATGTAGATATCGCCCGCTTTGTCCTCGGTGACAGATCTTATGACATTGGAGGGCAGCCCCTCTTCCTTGGTGAAAAAGGAAAGCTCTCCGCTTGCGATATCATACCTGGCAGCTCCGTTGTCATTGGTGGCGATCCAGAGATTTCCCTTTGAGTCAACGAACAGATCCGTGATGCTCTGCAGCTTCTCATCCAGCTCGAAGCGCCTGAACCTGTAGCCGTCATAGCGGTACAGGCCCGAGTAGGTCCCCGCCCACATATAGCCGTCAGGTGTCTGGACGATCGAGCTGACTTCAAGGGATTCAAGGCCGGTATCGGCATCAAAGACAGATCCTGCGTACTCAGCTCCAAAATCAGAGGCAAGGACCGGCCCTGAAAGCGACATTCCAAGAAGCGGGATGATGAGAAGCGCCATCATCTCTTTCTTTTTCATCATCCTGCCAAAGGGCTTTATCAGGCGTATGAGTACGAGCGCGACAAAAAAGCTGATAACCTTGTCGGGGATATCCACGAAGGCCTCACCCAAAAATGACGTTATGATCGGGACCTGCACGTCCCTTGCTATCATCTCCATGAGGGCATCGCCAAAGGCATTTCCCGTGAGCCCCCCGTA
Source organism: Butyrivibrio sp. (assembly GCA_017470505.1). Lineage (GTDB taxonomy): Bacteria > Bacillota > Clostridia > Lachnospirales > Lachnospiraceae > Butyrivibrio. The sequence goes on from JAFUYO010000041.1 coordinate 12,956, forward strand.
GGTGAAAAGGTTTATCGAAGTCGAGACGGCTGCCGACACGAGTCCTGTCACAACGCCCGCCGTCGCGAGCTTTAGATATGTTCTGTTCTTTCTGGGGTACAGGAGACCCGCCGAGATACCGATGAGTGCCGATACCACAAGGTACGGCAGTGCAGCTTTTTCTCCGGATGAAGTGATCACATTTAAAAGAACACCACAAACAGCCCCGGGCAGAGGCCCGAGTTCTATCGCGGCGATTATGGTCCCGACAGCGTCAAACCAGATCGGAAGGTCGAGCCTGAGAGCAAGTGATCTTCCTGCCAGATTTATACACATACAGACCAGTATTAAAATCCAATTCTTCCATGATTTAAGCTTGTCCATACTTAATAACATCTTACCATATCGGCACCGTTTCTTAAATCGTAAGTTAACGAAAATACGCATAAAAAGCCCCACATCAGAAAAAAAGATTTCTGATGCGGGGCGCTCGTTCATATTTTGTTTACAAATAATTAAAAGAATGGTTACTTCAAATCATCTTTTGGACATATCCACCTGTTAATATAATATTGTCAGATGAGTTAAGACAATACCAAACAAAAACATTTACATAATATGCCAGGTAAGGAAGCTTACCTGGCATCCTCCCTTTTAGCGGGCTTTTCCAGCCCTTCCCGCGGATGCCGCATC
>JAFUYO010000042.1 GCA_017470505.1 Butyrivibrio sp.
GTCTCGTTCCCGCTGTAGTTGTTCATGAGGAAGACGCAGAGGTTTGCGAGGTCATCCACATAGAGGAACTCGCGCAGAGGACTTCCGTCGCCCCAGCACACAACATAGGGCAGGTTCTGCTCCTTGGCCTCGTGGAAACGGCGTATCAGAGCCGGCAGGACGTGTGAGTGTGTCGGGTGATAGTTGTCGTTGGGGCCGTAGAGGTTGGTAGGCATAACCGAGATATAGTCGGTCCCGTACTGCCTGTTCAAATACTCGCAGTACTTGAGCCCGGATATCTTGGCGAGCGCGTAGGCTTCGTTCGTCTTCTCAAGCTCTGACGTCAAGAGGCAGTCCTCCTTCATCGGCTGCGGAGCCATCCTGGGATAGATACAGGAGGAGCCGAGGAACTCGAGTTTTTTGCAGCCGTTCTTCCAGGCGCTGTTTATCACGTTCATTTCCAGTATCATGTTCTCGTACATGAAGTCTGCGAGGGCCTCAGAGTTGCCCATGATGCCGCCGACCTTGGCGGCTGCGAGAAATACATACTCAGGCCTCTCCTCTGCAAAAAAGTTCTCGACCTGATCCTGCCTCGTGAGGTCCAGCTCCCTGTGCGTCCTTGTGATCAGGTTTTCATATCCCTGTTTCTTTAATTCTCTTACTATGGCAGAGCCCACCATTCCGCGGTGACCTGCCACATAAATTCTGGCGTTTTTTTCCATCATAGTTATAAACCTTTGAAAAATCATTCTGCGTAAAATGTTCAGTTAATTCTGCTACAGTTCCTTACTTGTCAATTCCCTTCTCGAGGAACTCTGCAAGATTGAATTCCACGTGTTCATTGGCTCTCTCAACGGCAACCTTGGCCATGTCGTGCTCGACCATGATGCGGACGAGGTCTTCAAAGCTGGTCTTCTGCGGATTCCAGTGGAGCTTCTCCCTGGCCTTGGTCGGGTCTCCCCAGAGATTGACAACGTCCGTAGGTCTGTAGAAGTCAGGCGATACCTCGATGAGGACTTTTCCTGTGGCCTTGTCGTACCCCTTCTCGTCTGCGCCCTCGCCCCTGAACTCGAGCTCGATCCCTGCGTAGTGGAAAGCGAGGAGAGCAAACTCCCTTACTGAGTGCTGAACGCCTGTTGCGATGACGAAGTCCTCAGGCACATCGTTCTGGAGGATGAGCCACATGCACTCGACGTAGTCCCTTGCGTAGCCCCAGTCGCGGAGGCTTGAGAGATTTCCGAGGTAGAGCTTATCCTGTTTGCCCTGGGCGATACGTGATGCTGCGAGGGTTATCTTCCTGGTGACGAAGGTCTCGCCCCGGCGCTCCGACTCGTGGTTAAAAAGAATACCCGAGCAGCAAAACATGTTGTAGGCCTCCCTGTACTCCTTGACGATCCAGAAACCGTAGAGCTTGGCAACAGCGTAAGGGCTGTAGGGGTGGAAGGGGGTCTTCTCATTCTGAGGAACCTCCTCGACCTTGCCGTAGAGCTCCGACGTCGAAGCCTGGTATATCCTGCAGGTAGATGCAAGTCCGCACTGGCGAACCGCCTCTAGGACTCTGAGTACGCCCGTCGCATCGACGTCTGCCGTAAACTCAGGCGAGTCAAAGGACACCTGAACGTGCGACTGCGCAGCGAGGTTGTATATCTCATCAGGGCGCACCTTGGACACAACGCCCAGTATGCTCATCGAATCGCCGAGGTCCCCGTAGTGGAGGTGGAAGTTGGGTTTTCCCTCGAGGTGAGCAATCCTCTCCCTGTAGTCGACGGATGACCTCCTGATTATGCCATGAACGTCATACCCCTTCTCAAGCAGAAACTCCGCCAGATACGACCCGTCCTGCCCGGTAATACCTGTAATAAGTGCTTTCTTTGCCATAAAAAATATCTCCTTTATCGCGACCACGCGCGATAGTCTTATCTATAATAGTACGCATATCAAACTACTGCACTTCCTATACTTTACTATATATTCATATATTAATGCAAATACCTTCAAAGATACAATTCTGCCCCCACCGGGCGGACCGGGGCTAAATTGTATCGTTGAAAGCAACGCCTTAAACGTGTAAAATATGGGATAGGAATGTGCATATATGAGGTAAAATGATGAAACTTTTGTCTGTAATAGTTCCCTGCTTCAACGAGCAGGAGAATATATCGGATTTCTACACTGAGCTCATGAAGACGAACAGCTTCTTTTTCAAGCGCGACGTCTCGATAGAGCTTCTGTTTATAAATGACGGCTCGACCGACGAGACAGCTGCCCGGGTAAAGGAACTTATCAAAAAGGACAGAAGAGTCCACATCGTCACGTTCTCCCGTAACTTTGGAAAAGAAGCTGCTATCTTTGCGGGACTCCAGCACGCAAGGGGAGACTACTGCGTCATCATGGACTGCGACCTTCAGGATCCGCCGTCTCTCCTTCCCGAGATGTTCACTGCAATTGTGGAGGAAGGGTACGACAGTGCCGCCACAAGGCGGGTCGACAGAAAGGGCGAGCCGCCCATCAGATCTTTTTTTGCGAGGCAGTTCTACAAGGTCATCAATAAGATTTCAAGCGCCGACATCGTGGACGGCGCAAGGGACTACCGCATGATGACGAGGCAATTCGTGGATGCGATCCTATCGATGCAGGAGTACAACAGATTCTCCAAGGGAATATTCGGCTGGGTCGGCTTTAGCACCAAGTGGATAGAGTTTGAGAACGTTGAGAGGCGAAAGGGCGAGACCAAGTGGTCCTTCTGGAAGCTGGTCCTGTATGCGATTGACGGCATCATCGCCTTCTCGGAGGCACCCCTTGCGATAGCTTCGTTCCTCGGGCTGTTCTTCTGTTTCGTCGCCTTTGCGTTTATCATTTTTACCATTATCAGGAAAAAAGTATTTGGAGATCCCACGAGCGGCTGGCCTTCTCTTGTCTGTATCATGCTGCTGATTGCGGGGCTCCAGCTGTTCTTTATCGGCGTTGTGGGGCAGTATCTGTCCAAGACCTACCTTGAGGTCAAGCGGCGTCCAATCTACATTGTAAAAGAGGAAAAGTAATGGTTAGTATCGTTGTCCCTGTGTACAATGCGGCAGATTATATAGAAAACACCATAAAGATGGTTTTCGAGCAGACTTACACGGACTGGGAGCTGATTCTGGTGGACGACAACTCATCGGATGGCAGCGTCTCTGTCATCGAGAGGATAATGGGTGAGAGCGACAGGGACATCAAGCTCTTTAAGCTGACGTACGACGCGGGCGCAGCGCAGGCGCGAAACACCGGCATTGACCACTCGGCGGGCAGGTACATCGCCTTCCTCGATGCGGACGATGTCTGGAAAAAAGACAAGCTGGAAAAGCAGATAGCATTTATGGAGTCTACAGGAGCAGCATTTTCTTTTCACTCCTACGAGTTTGGGGATGAGAATGCAAATCCCACGGGGAAGGTGGTACACGCACCGAAGACCTTGAATTACAGACAGGCCCTCTCGAGGACCGTCATCTTCACCACAACAGTCATGTTTGACACGGAGAAGATTGATATGGAGATAATCCATATGCCGCAGGTTCCGAGCGAGGACACCGCGACCTGGTGGAGAATACTGAAGTACGGCTACACCGCCCACGGCCTTGATGAGAACCTTGCGATTTACCGGAGGCCCAAAAAGAGCCTCTCGAGCAACAAGATAAAGGCCGTATCCAGGATATGGTTCCTGTACAGGAACATCGCCGATCTGTCGGTTTTAGAGTCACTATTTTATTTCGGAGGATGGGCTGTCAGAGCGACTCTGCGTAGGCTCTGAGGGCTTTAAAGGGGTATGAAAAACAGAGAATCCAAAAAGAGAATTCTTGTTCTGCTACTGGCGTTTGTTGGGCTGTGCATGCACACTTTAGTGTATGCCTGGTTCTGGTTTAATGTCTACTACCCGGAGGTCTCAAGACCCCATATCAGCGTGGACGGGTATCAGTTGGGTAACGGGTTAAAGCTCTACTTCCGAGGCCATTTGTTGATCCTCGCCATATATTTTATACTGCTCCTTTTTTTCTCAAACACCTACGGTGGGCTCAAAATAGGGTATCTGCGCCCTATGGACGTCTTCTTTTCCCAGATTTTCGCCCTCTTCATGGTCAATTTCATCTCGTACTTCCAGATCTCGCTCCTGAACAACTGGCTGGTGCAGGTTGTTCCGATCTTCGAGATCTTTGTATTGGAGCTCATAATAGCGTTTCTGTGGGCGCACATCACAAACGCCATATATATGCGGATCTTCCCGCCGAGGAACCTTCTGCTCGTCAGCGGCGTGTACCCTGTCGACGACATCGAGCAGAAGTTCAACACCAGGAAGGACAAGTACCGCATCGTCAAAAAAATGAATATCTCCGAGGGAATTGATGCCATATACAAGGAGTGCCTCGGACAATACGACGGCGTCGTTATCTGGGATGTGCCCTCCGAGTTCAGGAACGGGCTTGTCAAGTACTGCTACGGCAGGAACATCAGGATCTATGTGATGCCCAAGATAACGGATGTGCTGTTAAAGGGCTCGGCGCAGCTCCACCTCTTTGACACGCCGGTCCTGCTCCTGAGGGAGTACTCGATCAAGGTTGAGCAGAGGGCGATAAAGCGCCTCTTTGACATCCTGCTCTCAATCCTTCTCATCGTGATAACTTCGCCCATCATGCTGATAACAGCCATCATCATCAAGTGCTACGACAAGGGGCCTGTGCTGTACAGGCAGGTGCGCTGCACCAAGGACATGAAGGAATTCAAGATCATGAAATTCAGGAGCATGAGGGTGGACGCAGAAAAAGACGGAGTGGCGAGGCTCGCTGCCAAGAACGACTCGAGGATAACGCCTGTTGGCAAGGTTATCCGCTCCTGCAGAATAGATGAGCTTCCGCAGCTCTTTAACATCCTCGCAGGCGATATGTCCTTCATCGGGCCGCGCCCCGAAAGACCCGAGATCATAAGGCAGTACCTCGACGAGCTCCCGGAATTTGCCTTCAGAATGAAGGTCAAGGCCGGGCTTGCGGGCTATGCGCAGGTCTACGGCAAGTACAACACGACTCCCTACGACAAGTTAAAGCTCGATCTGACCTACATCGAGAACTACTCCGTGTGGCTCGACATAAAGCTCATGCTCCTCACGGTGAAGATCCTCTTTACCCCAGACAGCACTGAGGGCGTTGAGCAGAACCAGGTCACGGCGCAGAAGAAATAAAATAGGGGATTGCCGCTTTAAAGAGGAAGCTGATGCTGTGCGGTGGCTCCCCACAAATGATAAAGGTGTCAGGTGATGGAGACAGAGAGACTTCAAATTCTCATATCGTCAGTCAACAAGGATGCAAAAGAGCTCGTAAAGCGCATGAAAGCAGAGTCCGGAGGCGTCGTTATAAATGAGCGGATAGGGGATGACGCTTTTCCTGTGGAAGCTGAGAGGAGCTACTCCTTTGATGAGGGAGGGCACCCGATAAGAGTTATAAACCTCGATGTTGCGGGAGTGGGTGTTTCCAGGAACACGGCGCTTATTTCGGCAGAGAGCGAGCTCATACAGTTTGCGGATGATGATATTGTCTATGATGAGGGTTATGCCGGGAGGATAGTGCAGGAATTTGATGCACATCCCGAGGCGGATATCCTTCTTTTTAATGTGAAGCAGCAGAAGGGGCGGGAGACCTACCACAACACTGACTATGCGAGGGTCTCCTGGTACAATTACGGGCGCTACCCTGCCTATGCTATCTGCGCCCGCAGGGAAAAGCTCATAAATTCGGGCGTTCGTTACTCCCTTTTGTTTGGTGGCGGAGCCCCGCACATGAACGGTGAGGACTCGCTCTTTCTGCACGACTGTCTGAAGGCAGGGCTACGGATATACAGGACCGATGTGCTTATCGGCGAGGAGCTCTCGGGAGAGTCCACCTGGTTTAAGGGCTACACCGACAAGTTCTTTTTTGACAGAGGGGTGCTGTACCACTTCCTCTATGGGAGAGCGGCTTTTCTCTGGGGTTTTAGATTTCTTTTTAAAAACAGGAATGAGATGTGCAGGGAAATGGGTCTTTTGAAATGCTACAGGCTCCTTCTTGACGGAGTGAAATACGGAAGGGACAACTATGATGAGTAAACCTTTTTTTACCATAATCGTGGTCTCATACAACGCAGGAGAGCGGATAGAGAGGACGCTTGAGAGTATAATGACGCAGAGCTTTGACGGGTTCGATGTCCTCATCAAGGACGGGATGAGTACAGACGGCTCTGTTGAGAAAATCAAGGATAAGTACGGCATCGATTCGTCGGGTGTCAGCTCAGACAAAAAGATCACTCTCATTGAGAGCTGCGACAACGGCATCTACCACGCGATGAACATTGCGGTGTCGCACCTTGGAGAGAGAGCTCTGGAGGTGAAGGCCGGCGAGACGCCATCCTACATCTTCTTTTTGAACTGCGGAGATCTGTTCAGGGACAGAGACGTCCTCAAAAACGTACACCGATTTATCTGCGAGAGGGATGCGAGGGAAGGGACGACCGTTCCTGCGATCTACTACGGCGATATTTTCGATGTTTCGGCGGGCGCGAAGGTGCCGTCAAACCCGAGGATCGACGACTACGCCTGCTACCGGAACGTGCCGTCGCACCAGGCGTGCTTTTACGATGAGAGGCTCATGTACAGAAATCCCTTCAATCTGCAGTTTCAGGTAAGGGCTGACTACGAGCAGTTTTTGCGCTGCTTTTACAAAGAGAAGGCGGATGCGGTTTACATGCCGCTTATTGTCGCCGACTATGAGGGCGGAGGGTTTTCTGCCCAAAACAGGAAGATTTCCGAGGAGGAGAGAAAGAACATCATACAGATGTACCTGCCCGCCTCCAGGATCAGAAAATACGATCTTCTGCGCGTTCTGACTTTGTCACGGGTGAGGACGGTCCTTGCCGAGAGCAGGGCTACGTCCGGCGCCTACAACGCTGTGAAAAACCTTATCTACAGCATCAGGAGCAGGAGATGACATATATTTCTAAACAGGTCCATAAATATATAGTCGCGGCAGAAAGTTTTGCCGTGGCGGTTAAGGAGCTTGTAAATTGAGAGTTCTCTGGCTTTGCAATATTATGCTCCCGACCTATGCCATAGCCCACAATCTGGAGTACTCATCCAGGGAGGGATGGCTGACCGGGTGCCTCAACAGAATAGCTGCCGGAAAAAAGGACGATGATGAGATAACCCTGGCGATATGCTTCCCTGCCGATAGTGAGATTGCTTTTTCAAAAGAGGAGATCGACGGCATCACCTACTACGGTTTTACGGAGGACTTGAACCACCCCGAGATCTACGACGGCAGCATAGAAAACAGATTTCATGTGATACTGGACGACTTTGCACCCGATATTGTTCACATATTCGGAACCGAATTTCCCCATGCGCTCGCGATGCTGAGGGCCCTCGGGCGCCCTGAGAGGGCGCTTCTCGGGATACAGGGAGTGTGCTCGGTGATCGCACAGGAGTACATGGCGGGAATTCCGGAGTACGTGCAGAAGGCATCGACCTTCAGGGACAGGATAAAGTCCGACAGCCTCATTCAGCAGCAGGAGAAATATCGTATCCGCGGCGAGCACGAGAGGGAGGCGATAATGCTCTCAGGCAACATCACCGGCAGGACCTCTTTTGACAGGGAGGAGGTTTTGAAGATCAATCCCTCCGCGAGATATTTTTCGATGAATGAGACCATGCGTCCCTGTTTTTATATGGGCAAATGGAGTGAAAAGAGCTCCGAGCCCCACCGCATTTTTCTCTCGCAGGGCGATTACCCGCTTAAAGGATTTCACTTCGTGCTCGAGATAATGCCCGCTCTCCTTGAGAGATACCCGGATGCGGAGCTCTGTGTTGCGGGCAACAATATAATAGGAAAGGGCGGGAGCAAGTACCCGTATTTCCTGAGGGCGAGCGCCTACAGCAAGTACATAAAGAGCCTGATATCAAAGGGGCACCTCAAGAAGAAAGTCAGGATGCTCGGTATGCTCACCGACCAGCAGATGAAGGAGCAGATGCTGAAGAGCTCAGTTTTTGTCTGCCCTTCGGTAGTGGAAAACTCACCAAATTCGCTGGCTGAGGCCATGCTCCTGGGGATGCCTGTTGTGGCATCGAGGGCAGGCGGGATCCCTGATATGGTCTCTGAGCACAAGGACGGACTGTTGTTCGAGAAGGGGAACTCTGAGGATCTCCTGAAAAAAATACTGCAGATATGGGATGAGCCAGTGATAGCTGCGGTCTACGGCGACAACGCCAGCTCCCACGCGCGTATCACCCACAACGCGGATGCGAATTACAAGACGCTCATGGAGATATACAGGACGATTTATGCGGGTTACGACGACTGACGATGGCGATACCCGGGGAAGGTGCAAAGCAATGCACGAAAGGCCTGCATTGCCTGCGTTTTCTTCCCTGTACTCGAAAAATCATTCTACAGCAAATTGTATTTTTATTTTTGCGCAGTTCCTTAAGGAACTGTACAAAAGTACCTTTATGATCTGTTTGATTTTTTCACTGAATAAAAAGGTTAAAGCTCAGAAATATATAAGGAGGAGGCGTGGTAGTATCTTTTGTTTCTAATTACATAAACCACCACCAGCTCCCTTTTTGCGAGGCGATGAAGAGGCAGATTGGAGATGGCGGGAGCTTTTACTTCATCCAGACCATGCCAATGGAGGAAAAGCGCCGGCAGATGGGCTGGGGCGTCGACGAAAAGGCTCTCAGCTACCTGGTTCTTTATTATGAAGAGCCTGAGCGCGCTCAGGACCTCATAGAGAAGAGCGACGTTGTCCTCTTTGGCTGGACGGGCGGCGTCATAGATGATATCGAAAGAAAGCGTCTCTCATCGGGAAAGCTCGCCTTCAGGGTTTCGGAGAGGATATACCGCGAGGGGCAGTACAGGGCGATAAGCCCGAGGGGGCTTATGAGCAAGTACAGAGAGCACTTCGTCTACAGGAGTAAGCCTGTCTATCTCCTCTGTACAGGCGCCTATGTGGCGTCGGACTTTGCGCTCATAAAGAGCTACCCCGGCAAGATGCTGAAATGGGGGTACTTCCCCGACGCATCAAAGGGCGCAGAGATGGGGACAGGTGGAGACCAGGATGTTGACAGCCCTTTAAGATTCTGCTGGGCGGGAAGACTCATAGATTTAAAGCACCCCGAGTTTGCCGTAAAGGCCGCTTCGGACCTTAAAAAGAGCGGTATACAGTTTACCATGGATATCGTGGGCGGCGGGCCCCTGCTTGAGAGCATCAGGAAGATGGCGGCGTCCTTGAATGTTGCAGACAGCGTCAATATAACAGGGGGCAAGGCCCCGTATGAAGTCCTTGAATATATGAGACGGGCTGACATCTTTCTCTTTACGAGTAACTACTTAGAGGGGTGGGGAGCTGTCGTCAACGAAGCGATGCAGTGCAGCTGCGCCGTTGTTGCGTCAAACGAGGCGGGCTCTGTTCCGTTTCTCATTGAGGATAAGGTCAACGGCCTTGTATATGAGAACGGGGACTACAGCTCTTTTGGGGAGAAAGTTCTTTTCCTGGCAGGCCACAGGGAACTTATTACTGAATATAAGAAAAAGGCCAAAGAGACCATAGATAGGAAATGGAACGCAGAGGTTGCGGCGAGGGAGCTTTTAAGGTTCAGTCGCGAGTTTCTCTCAGGAAGAACGCCCTCTTTTGCAGTGGACGGGCCTGTAAGCCAAGCGCAGGTCCTGAAGGCGCCCGGATTTGTGCGCACCCTCCAGGAGAGGAACCATCTGGAGTGATGTTTATCAGGTTCAATTGAGCAAGTCCGTAACGCCCGATAACACATAAAGGAAACACATGGAAAGAAACAGTAAGACCATTTCGATCATAATACCCGCATACAACACGGAGGGGCTCCTTGATAAGTGTGTAAGGAGCGTCGCTGCGCAGGACTACCCCGCTGACCTTCTTGAGATCATAGTCGTTGACGATGGCTCGACAGACAGGACAGGCGAGATCGCGGATAATCTGGCAGCGGAATTTGAGAACGTCACAGTCATCCACAAGGAAAACGGCGGATCGAGCAGCGCAAGAAATGTCGGGATCGCCGCTGCAAAGGGGGAGTACCTGGGCTTTGTCGACAGCGACGACTATATATCGCCGGAGATGTACTCAAAGCTTATGGATGCAGCCCTTCGGCACGGCGCTGACATGGTGCAGGCATCGAGGGATGAGATATCGGAGGACGGGAAAAGACTCCCCGACGTTGTGATCCCTCCTGACGGGGAGAAGGTCATAACCCCCGAGGAGCACCTAAAGAGCCTTCTTCTTCACACGGGAGATGCGTCCTTTTGCACGAAGATAACGAGGAGAAGTTTTTTTACGGAAAAGATGAGATTCCCCGAGGGGGAGCTCAACGAGGACTTCTACCTCATGATACATATGCTTGAGAAGGTAAATAAGCTTGTGCTCCTGCCCGGGCAGTACTACCACGTCTTTTACAGGAGCGGCAGCAATTCGCGAAAGAAAAAAGATGAGAAAGACTACTTTCCTCCCGTTTTCACGGATATTGTCAGAAACGCTGACGTGGCGGAGAGGATAGTCAGAAGAAATCACCCGAAGCTCCTTCCGATAGCAAGGCGCTTTGGCTTTGTGCAGAGGCTGGACTTCCTGCTGCACATCCCGATTTCGAAGATGACGAAAGAAAACGTTTTCTACCGCAGGGTTGTTGACGACCTGCGACGCGCTTTTTTTGAGATGCAGAGGAACAAATACCTCGCCAAAAAGCAGAAGGTCTACCTTGCCCTTTTGTCCATAGCTCCCAAATTTGTCAGAAAAACTCACGCCCGGATAAGGAGACTTGACTCATAATAATGAAGAAAACAGTATTTGGACTGATTTTAATCATATCTCTCTGCGTGAGCATTTTTTATGGCTATCAGAAGGCAGGGTTTCACGAGGATGAGTACTACACCTATTTTTCATCGAACAGGAGCATCGGCCTGTACCAGCCTGACAGAGAGTGGCAGGATCGCCAGACCATACTCGATGAGTTTTCGGTAAAAGAAGGTGAGGGCTTTAACTACGGGCTCGTTAAGCTCGTCCAGTCCTGGGATGTGCACCCGCCTGTGTACTACTATATTTTTCACACCTTCTGCAGCCTGGTCCCAGGTGTCTTCTCCAGGTGGCCGGGGCTTATCACTAACCTCTTTGCCTTTGCTTTGTCGTTCATTGTTCTTGTTCTGATAATGGAGAGGCTGAAGCTCCCACTTTATACAGAGGCGATGGTCCTCATGTTCTGGGGGCTGAACCCTCAGACCATATCGTGCAACATGCTGATCAGGATGTACGCATGGCTCACCCTTGCTGTATTTGCCTGCGCCTACGTCCACATAAGGCTCCTTCAGGAATACAACAAAAACTACGCCTCTGTAAAGCACTTCGTTACAGAGAGCATCCTGCCCGTGATGGTTGTCGGATTCGTCGGCTTTCTCATTCAGTATTTTTTCATATTCTTTTTCTTTGTGATCGGATTTGTGACCTTTGTCTATATCCTTTTTTTCAGAAAAAATATCCGGAATGCGTTTTTGTATGCTGCAGGCTGCGCAGTTTCACTCGCACTTGCGGTGATGTACTACCCCGCATCCCTCCACCATATGCTGGGAGGCTACCGGGGAAATGAAGCAGCAGGGAGTTTTCTGGACATCCCCGGCACCTGGGAGAGACTCTCTTTCTTCTTTGGACTTTTTCGCGACTTCGTCTTCGCGGGAGGACTTGTTCTGATAGTCCTGATCCTCTTTGTCTGCGGGATCTTCAAGATGCTGCAGGAAAGAGCCCCCCACAAGGCAGGCGCGGGAATGGGACCGATTGAAGGAAAGAGAAAAGACAGTAAGCCGGTTGCTGAAAACACAGATGCGGCGACAAAAAACAGGAAAGGGGCAGAAGGTGAGGGCAGGATCCATCTGACTGCAGCAAGGAAAAAAGCCCGGCTGCCGCGCCCCGAAGTCGAGGCCCTTACCTGTGCTTCGATTGGGTACTTCCTTCTGACATCCAAGACCGCGCTCCTCGTGGGAGCGGCCTCAAACAGATATGAGATGCCGATCTACGGACTTCTGATCCTTCTCATATTTATGGACGCCGACTACATACTCTCATCCGTCGCCGGGAAAAAACTCCTGACCGTGTTCTACGCCTTTTGCCTGCTGCTTCTAATTAAAGGGCACTTCTACGACAGGAACATCCTCTTTCTCTATCCGGAGGACACAGTAAAAATAGCCTACGCCGCAGAGAACTCATCTGAAGTGGCTATCGTTATGTTTAACCCCGGGACCCCTCAGAACGTCTGGCGCCTCACCGACGAGCTCCTCATGTACCCTTCGGTCTTCTACATGGACGAAGAAAACCTATCGCCCATAACCGACCCGCGCATAATAAAGGCAACCAAGATCATCCTCTACGCCGCCGACTCCGACTCCCAGAGCGAGAGCTTTAAAAACCTCCTCACCTCCTGCCCGCACCTCACCACCCTGCAGAAGGTCTCAGTCGAGGACATGTGGATCACCTATGTAGTAAACTAATGGTGTTAGTCGTAAAAAGGGTCGTTATTATGATTTTTCACAATTTCGTCTATTGATGAATGGGTGTTCCGAATAATCACCGACCCATTTTCATACTAACACCAAACTAATAAGTCAGCGGTTCTCTTGAGTAGCCGAAATCTCAGGTCAGGGCAGACATAAATCCGGATGCGAATCATTTTGACGAGGAGATGATTTATCGGATGAAAAAATGAATGCTTCGTGACTTTTCCGAATAACATGAGAGGAGCGAAGCATTCATTTTTGAATCCTGATAAATCACGACACAGTCAACGTGAGCAGACGGATTTATGTCTGCCCTGACCGGGACGCCTGACTATCAGAACTAAATTGCAACACTACCGCACTTTTTTTGACCTTTAGTGCGTAATATTATATAATCATGTCGTCAGGCACTCGCCTGCACATAAGGAGACATATATAAATGGACAGATCAATGATCGATAATAAAACAATTCTGGTAACAGGGGGAACGGGCTCCTTCGGACACTGCTTCACCGAGTATGTCCTTCAGCACTATAACCCCAAAAAGCTCATCATCTACTCCCGCGATGAGTTCAAACAGTTCACGATGTCCAATGAGAAGATCTATAAGGACAACGCTGATAAGATGAGATTTTTCATCGGTGACGTCAGGGACGGCGCAAGGCTTGAGAGGGCGTGTGAAAATGTAGACTACATTGTTCATGCCGCAGCGCTTAAGCAGGTTCCTGCGTGTGAGTACAACCCCGATGAGGCAATAAAGACCAATATAACAGGCGCACAGAGCGTTATCAACGCAGCGCTGAACACAGGTGTAAAGAGGGTGGTTGCCCTCTCAACCGACAAGGCGGTCAATCCCGTGAACCTCTACGGAGCGACCAAGATGGTTTCCGATAAGCTCTTTATCGCGGCAAATGCCTATGCCGGAGCCAAGGACATCAACTTCTCGATCGTCCGCTACGGAAATGTCGCAGGCAGCAGGGGCTCTATCATCCCGTTCTTTAAAGAGCTGCTTGACCGCGGCGAGAAAGAGCTTCCGATAACTGACTACAGGATGACGAGATTCTGGATCAGTCTGCCCGAGGGTGTTGAGCTCGTACTCAAGGCTCTGGCTGAGTCAAACGGAGGAGAGACCTTCATCAGTAAGATCCCCTCTTTTAATATCAGGGATCTGGCTGAGGCCATGTGCCCCGGAATAAAGACAGTTGAGGTCGGTATCCGTCCCGGTGAGAAGCTGGACGAAGTCATGGTCACAACCGAGGATGCTCCTTTTACCTATGAATTTGACAAACACTTTATCATATACCCGCAGGTGATCTTCAATGAGCGCCAGGCTCCGGATCCCAATGGGAAGAAGGTTCCCGAGGGCTTCTACTACAGCTCGGGCAACAACAGGGAGTGGATGAGTATCGAGGACATCAGAAACAGACTCTCCGAAGCTGTAGACCACTGACATCATAATATAAGGTAAGGCACTGTAAATTCAGACAAACAGATTGTGAAATAATTTGTTTACAGTTCCTAAGCATGGAGTCGGAAGCACCGGGTTCTTAGTGGCCGATGCTTCCGATGTTTTGCTTAAGGAACTACGGTTCCTTAAGAGAAACGGAAGGAGAGCGGCACACTTTGCTGGAACTAAGTGTTATCGTGCCTGTGTACAACATGGCATCGGACGGAAAACTTAAGTTTTGCCTGGACAGCCTGATCGCCCAGACAATGCCGGAGGGGAGCTACGAGATTATAGCGGTAGATGACTGCTCGACGGATGAGTCCTGGGATATACTGAGGGACTACATGGAGAGGTACCCCGGTAAGTTCATCGCGGTTCACTCGGATGTCAACCTCCACCAGGGCGGCGCTAAGAACATCGGACTTGCCAGGGCGCGCGGAGAGTGGCTCGGCTTTATCGACGCAGACGACTGGGTTGTGCCAACCTACTATGAGAGACTTATCAGAAAGGCCAGAGAGACCGGAGCCGACATGGTTGGGTGCGACTACTGCCTCACCCATGAGCACAGCTATAAGGTGGGCGAAATTGTCCACAACAACAGCTTTGACCAGACAGGCCCCCTTGACAAAACAAGGTACAAAAAGCTCCTCATAGAGACAGGAAGCCTTGTCGTGAAGGTCTACAAAAGAGAGCTTATAGTCGGGGATTATGAGCACGGCACCAGGGAAAAACTCGATATTTTTCCCGAGAACATATTCTACGAGGACAATGCTGTCTGCAACAACTGGATGATCAGGGCCACACACTTTGAGTACATTCAGGAGCCGCTCTATTTTTACTACCAGCACGGCACATCCACCGTGCACAGCATCTCAAAGAAAAACCTTGAGGACAGGATGGAGGCGGGAAGGCTCCTCCTTGAGACCGCGAAAAAAGAGGGCTATTTTGACGAATACCGCCCTGAGATAGAGTTTCAGTTCACTGTCCTTTTTTACGTGAACACCCTGTTTTCCGCAATGCCAAGAAAGTACAGGGTGCAGAACTGCTACAGCTTCACAAGAGAGCTCGGCAGGCAGATGAAAGAGACTTTTCCGGATTTTCAGAAAAATCCTTATTATATAGAAAAAATTCATCCGGAGGAAAAAAAGCTCATCTCCCTCCAGATGAAGTCACACCTTCTTTTTTACATATACTACAGACTGCTGTGGTTCTACAGAGACATGAGAGCCGCAGCGAAGTGACCGGAACAATTTACCTGACTGATTTTCCGAATGCTGCCTGATGAGCCCTGACAATTGTGAGAAGCGCTCGAATACGGCAGCAGTGATCGGTCGTTTGAAGGGAAAGGGCTAGATGCGAAAGATATACGGCAAACTGAAAGTGCTCCTCGATGCAAGGCAGAAGAGGCAGATGGTGGGCATCGTCATTCTGATGCTGATCGGCGGCGTTCTGGAGTCGCTCGGTATAGCCATGATCGCCCCTGTCATGCAGGTGGTCGTGGACCCGCAGCAGGTTCAGGAGAACAGGATACTCTCGGGCATATATGATTTTTTTAACCTTAGCAGCACTACTCAGCTGGCGGCACTTATCATGGTGGCGCTGATTCTTGTGTTTGTGATAAAGAACATCTTCCTGTACTTCATGAATGTGGTCCAGCTGAGATTCGTCTACACCAACCAGTTCGCCACATCCAGGCGCATGATGATAAACTTCATGCAGCGCCCCTACGAGTACTACTTAAACGCGGACACGACGGTCATCCAGAGGAATATCACATCGGACGTCAACAATCTCTACGCCCTGATACTGAGCTGCCTGCAGCTCATCAGTGAGATGATAGTCTTCGTGTGCCTTGTTGCGATCCTCTTAAGCCAGGACGCAAGGATGACAATTACGATTGCGACGCTCCTTGTCATAGTCCTTCTTGTCATCAAGTTTTTCATAAAGCCTGTCATGGTAAAGGCAGGGCAGGACAATCAGGACTACTACAGCGGCCTGTACAAGTGGATCTACGAGTCGGTGACAGGCATCAAGGAAATCAAGGTCGCAAACAAGGAGAACTACTTTATAAACGGCTACGCGGACTGCGGCGCGGGATATGTAAACGCGGTTCAGAAGTACAATCTGTACAACTCAACGCCCAGGCTCCTCATCGAGACGATAGCAATAGCGGGCATGGTCGGATATATGCTCGTTGTGATGCTGAACGGCACGAGCCTCACATCCCTCCTTCCGCAGATGACAGTCCTTGCAGCAGCTGCCGCAAGGCTTCTTCCGAGCGCGAACAGGATCAACAATTATCTGACGTCGATCGCCTATTTTGAGCCTTTCCTCGACAACGTCTCGGACAACCTCCAGATGGAGATCCACGATGAGTCAATATCCTACGACAGCGAGAAATACCGCGAAAAGTCCGAGGTTACAAAGCTCCCTGTCAAAAAGACGATCACGCTTTCTGACATCACCTACAAGTACCCCGGAACCGACAAGCTAATCCTGGACGGAGCATCGATGGAGATCCCAGTCGGTAAGAGCGTCGGGATCGTGGGAACCTCCGGCGCAGGCAAGACGACTATTGTGGACGTTCTCTTGGGGCTCCTCATCCCCGAAAAGGGCGTTATCATGGCAGACGGAGTGGACGTCAACACCAATTACCGCGGGTGGCTCAAGAACATCGGATATATCCCCCAGACCATTTTTATGACGGATTCAACCATCAGGAAGAATGTGGCTTTTGGCGTTCCCGATGACGAGATAGATGACAACAAGGTGTGGCAGGCTCTTAAGGAGGCTGCCCTCGATGAATTTGTAAAAGAGCTCCCGGAGGGGCTTGACACCCAGATCGGCGAGCGTGGGATAAGGCTCTCCGGCGGGCAGAGACAGAGAATAGGAATAGCAAGGGCCCTCTTTGAGGACCCGGAGGTTCTGGTCCTCGACGAGGCTACATCTGCCCTCGACAACGACACAGAGGCCGCGATAATGGACTCGATCAACCGCCTCCACGGCAGGAAGACGCTTGTCATCATTGCCCACAGGCTCCAGACCATAGAGAAGTGCGACATGATCTACAATATCGGCGAAGGGAAGGCTACGCTTAAATGAAAAAGAGAAATCCCGGCTTTGAGCTTCTCCGCATAATCGCCATGTTCATGATCCTGTTCCTCCACTATAACCAGCACACCGGCGCTCTCCTCAAAGTGGGAGAGAATTACAGCGCAGTTAAGATATTTGCCAATATAATCGAGTCTTTTTGCATCGCGGGCATAAACACCTATGTGCTCATAAGCGGATTCTTTTTATCCAAGGGAAGGCCCAGGATCACAAGGCTCTTAAACCTTCTATTGCAGGTGTACTTTTACACCCTTGTGATATCCGTAGCCATGATGGCTGTCGGCTCCTACGCCTTAAGGGAAGGAAATTTTGTGTACAAGCTATCGCAGTACATCTTCCCGATATCCACCGAGCACTACTGGTTTGTCACTGCCTATGTGATAATGTATGTGCTATCGCCCGTCATGAACGCAGCCGCGGAGCACCTTACAAGGCGGCAGCTGAAAGCTGTTATAATCGGGCTCCTTGTGTGGTTCTCGTTTATAAAGAGCTTTGTGCCGCTCCTCTTTCCCACGGACAGGTTCGGCTATGACTACGGGTGGTTTATCTGCCTGTACCTGATCGCGGCATATATCCGCAGGTACGACGTTGCGCTGTTTGGCTCGGCCCAAAAGAGCGCCGTGGTCTATCTCGCATCGTGCTGCTGCATAGCCGCAATGAGCATATCTCTGTACTTTGTTAACCTCAGATGGGGCGGCTTTGTACACTATCAGACCGTTCCCTTTGGATACAACTTCTTCTTTACGCTGACGGCTTCGCTCGGGCTCTTTTCCTTCTTCCGCAACTTCAGGATGAAGGAGGGAAAATTTGCGGACGCAGTGAGGTTCATCGGTCCCTTGACCTTCGGCGTTTATCTTCTCCACATGCATGTGGAGATCAGGGACAGATGGGTCGACTGGATAAGCGCACTTTTTGGGAAAGCGCCTATGGACAACATCCTGCTCTTTTCCTGGCACGCAGTAAGGACCGTAGTTATAGTCTTTGCTGCCGGGATATTTGTCGACTGGGTCAGGAAACTTATTTTTGACTATCTTTCGAGAGCGATTCGGAATACATGGATTTCAAAGAAGCTATTCAGACTTGATGAGGAAATATGGAAGCAAACCTAAGGAGCTTTTTTTACAAACTGAAAAAATTCCAGACTCCGCTCGAGAAAAGCGTATTTCCGATAGTCCTTCTGCTGTATCCTCTCCTGGGGGCAGGGGAGGGGCTCGACATAACGGATACGTCCTACAGCCTTGCAAACTATGAGTTTCTGGACAAAATAGATCCGATGTGGGCGCTGTCAACCTTCCTGTCGAACTTAACGGGCGGCGCGATCATGCACCTTCCGGGCGCGGGGTCGATGCTCGGGATGAACATCTACTGCAGCTTTGTCATCAGCGGCATAGCGCTTATTTGCTACTATCTGCTCTCCAAGTGGGAGCCGCACTGGATGATATTTCTGGGGGAGTTTATCGCGATCAGCCTCTGCTGGTGCCCGAGGGTCATCCTCTATAACTACCTGACCTACCTCTTTTTCAACATGGGTCTCTTACTGCTCCTTATCGGGATGTTTGACTGGAGGAGGCAGAATATTTTTTTATTTTTGGCAGGTGTCTGCCTTGGGCTTAATGTGATGGTCCGCTTTCCCAATATCACTGAAGCTGCGCTGATACTTGTGCTGTGGTTCTACGAGGCGATAACAGGCGATGAGTTTGTAAAGGCCCTTAAAAAGACACTTATCTGCATAGGCGGATATGCGGCAGGGGTCCTTGTACCCTTACTCTTTATCATGGCAAAGTACGGGGCGACTTCCTACTTTGAGATGATAGGGAGCCTGTTTGGAATGACGGGAGGAGCCTCTGACTACACAGCGGGAGGAATGCTATCATCGATCATTTCGGCGTACCTGACAGCGTGCGCCGACATGCTGATAATGATACCGTGCGTGGCTGCCGGCATCATCATGTTCCGGCTCTTTAAGGGAAGATTTGTACTGACAAAAAAGCTTTTGTACGTGCTGGGGATCCTGATCCTTGTCAGATATTTCTTTTCCACGGGCACGTTTACAAGAAATTATTACTACTACGACTCTGTATTTGGCGCAGCCATGATGTTCGTGATATTCTCGCTCATCCTCGGCGTCATCGGAAGTCTCGGAATTTTAAACGGAAGCCGCCAGGAGAGGGCACTATCGTTTTCCATGGTGCTCGTGATACTGATAACTCCGCTCGGGAGCAACAACTACACCTACCCAGTCATCAACAACCTCTTCTTCGTGGCACCGGTGAGTCTGTGGATGTTCAGACGCCTCATGTTCAGACTGGGGGACGGCGATCTTCACTTTGCCTGGCAGGGCATGGTCACAATGGTCATAGCATACCTTCTGGTGCAGGGGACGATCTTTCGCGCACTCTTTGCCTTCGGAGACGGGATGGACTCTCAGGTTCGCGATTCATTCAGTACAGTGCCCAAAGTATCCGCAATGAGGACAACGAGGCAGAAAGCGGAGGATCTGGACGAGCTGGCAGAAGCGCTTAATTCGTCGGGACTTCGAAGCAGGAAGGCAATATTTTTCGGCGCAGTTCCGGGGCTGTCCTACATCTTTGACATGGAGCCCGCGATCGACACGGTATGGCCCGACCTTGACAGCTACGGGACGGATAAGTTTGTGACGCAGCTAGAGGTCGTATCAGAAGCAAAAGGCGCTCTTCCTGTTATAATAAAGGGCAGGGGAGCAGTAGAGTATGCCTCCTATTCATCCAAGGAGGAGGAGCTCTTGGACTTTATGTATGAAAACGGGTATAATTTAATCTTTGAAAATGACAGCTATGAACTTTATGCAGATTGAGACATAGTTTAAAGGAGATAAATATGGCTGAAACAAATAAAGAAAAGAAAAAGGATATTTTCGACAGGATGATGTCGCTTCCCGTCCTCAATATCTTTGAACCCTTCTACAAAAAACACAAGGAGGTACTGATGTACCTTCTGTTCGGAGGACTTGCGTTTTTCCTGAACCTGGGGCTCTTTTTCCTGCTCGATAAGACGGGCATGAACGCGCTCCTAAACAACTGCATCTGCTGGGTTGTGTGCGTGCTCTTCCAGTTCTTTACCAACAGGACCTGGGTCTTTGACGCGGAGGTCGACTCCAGGGAAGGCTTTTTTAAGCAGATGGGCTCGTTTTTTGCCGGAAGGCTCTTTACCCTCGTGGTGGAAGAGGTTATACTTGCGGTATTCATAACACTTTTGCATCTGCCGTCAATGCCGGTAAAGCTCTTTGCTCAGGTTGTTGTCATTGTGCTCAACTACATCATCAGCAAGCTCATAGTGTTCAAAAAGGAGAAGAACTAAACCATGCGTATCAACTTTAACGTTCCTCCCTTTACGGGAAAAGAATACGAATATATAAAGGAATGTGTCAGGGATCAGAAGATCTGCGGAGACGGCAAATACACAGCCCTCTCCAACGAGTGGATAGAGAAAAAGACAGGTGTCAGAAAGGCGCTTCTGACAACGAGCTGCACCCACGCAACTGAGATGAGCGCTATCCTTGCGGGTATAAAGGAGGGGGATGAAGTCATAATGCCCTCCTACACCTTTGTGTCGACAGCAAACGCATTTGTCTTAAGGGGCGCCAGGGTTATTTTCGTCGACATAAGGCCCGACACCATGAACATAGATGAGAACCTGATAGAAGCGGCCATCACTCCGAAGACGAGGGCAATCGTTCCCGTCCACTACGCAGGAGTAGGGTGCGAGATGGACACCATCATGGACATCGCAAAGCGCCACAACCTCCTCGTCATAGAGGACGCAGCCCAGGGAATCATGGCGACATACAAGGGCAAGGCCCTCGGCGCTATCGGAGATTTTGGAAACTACAGCTTCCACGAGACCAAGAACTACAGCATGGGAGAGGGCGGAGCTCTGCTTCTGCGCGATGACACCTACGTGGATGACGCGATAATCGTAAGGGAGAAGGGAACCAACAGGACGCTTTACAAGCTCGGCAAGGTCGACAAGTACAGCTGGATATCGCCGGGATCATCCTATCTTCCAAGTGATATGAACGCAGCCTATCTCTACGCCCAGCTCGAGGTGGCAGATGAGATAAACAGCGCAAGACTTGACCACTATGACCGTTACTATGAGGCATTAAGGCCCCTTGAAGAGAAGGGACTTATTGAGCTTCCATACGTGCCGAAAGAGTGCGTACACAATGCCCACATGTTCTATATTAAGTGCAAGGACTTCGAGGAGAGATCGGGGCTTATAAAGTATCTGACATGGAACGACATCCTGCCCGCATCCCACTATGTGCCTCTCCACTCATCCAAGGCAGGGCTCATCTACGGCGAGTTCAGGGGTGAGGACAAATATACCACCAGAGAGAGCGAGAGGCTCCTGCGCCTTCCCATGTACTACAGGCTAACAGACGATGACCTTGACGAGGTTGTTATGAGAGTTAAGGAGTTCTATAAATTCACATGAACAGAAAACTAATTGTCAGCTTCATAGCACCTTTTTTGCTTACTCTTGCGCTGGTGGCACTTTCAGCTTTTTTTGGAGATTTTTACTTTGACCTCAATGACGACGTCCTGATGAAGGACATTTTATCCGGCGCCTACACCGGGACGCCGGAAGGTCATAACATACAGATGCTGTATCCGGTCAGTTTCGCGATCGCCGCTATTTACAGGATCGCCCCCGCCTTCGACTGGTACGGCATCTTTTTGTGTCTCTGCCAGTTCCTCTGTGTGTTTATCGTGATAAAGAGGATAATGGACAGGCAGGATAGGGACACACGCAAAATAGCGGTGGGAGTCCTTACTCTCATCATTATCTGCGGGTGCTTTTTTGCACACCTTGTATTTGTGCAGTACACCTTCACCTGCGGACTTTTGTCGGCTACTGCGGCCTTCCTTGTCATGACTCACAGAGAGGAGGATAAATGGGGCTTTGTCCTTCCTCTCATCCTGATAATCCTTGCGTACCTCATAAGGAGTGAGATGCTGCTCTTAACCCTGCCCGTCGTGGGTGTCGGGATCCTCATTAAGTGGGGGCTTACCCGCCTTGACATAAAGCCGTACTACAGTGAGGGCGTAGAGATTTCAAGGTACGGGGATAAAAAGAAGCTCTTTAAGAGATATGTCTTTCTTTGTGTTGCGATAATTGCAGGCCTTGTAATCTCGCAGGCTCTGCACATGGCAGCGTACAGCGGCGCCGATTGGAAAGCCTTTAATGCGCTCTTTGACGCGCGGACTGAGCTCTACGACTTTCAGTATATCCCCGACTATGCCGAGAATAAGGAGTTTTACGATCGTGTAGGGATATCGGAGGCTGAGCAGAAGCTCCTTATAAACTATAATTTTGGAATCGATGACGAGATAGGGACTGAAGTCCTGAGCGCGGTAGCCTCATATGCCGCAGGCCTTCGCACTGAGACCACGCCTCTTCCTGTTGCGCTGATACAGAGCATCCCGGGGTATCTGTACAGACTTCGGCACATCGCTTTCTGGGACAGTTACGAGTATCCCATGACGGATTCACCTCTTAACATGATTACAGGAGTTTTTTACATCGGAGCGCTTATCACCCTCCTCGCAGGGAAAGAGAAGGATAAAAAGCTGTTTGGCTTTTGCGGGCTCATCCTTTTATTTGCATGCAGGAGCAGCCTGTGGCTGTATATAATCGTAAGGGGGCGCGACCCCATCAGGATAACCCACCCCCTGTATCTCATGGAGATGGCAGTGCTTCTCGGGATGATTGTCAT
Source organism: Butyrivibrio sp. (assembly GCA_017470505.1). GTDB lineage: Bacteria > Bacillota > Clostridia > Lachnospirales > Lachnospiraceae > Butyrivibrio. Next base: position 22,850 of record JAFUYO010000042.1, read on the forward strand.
GGGAAGTAAAGATAAGAAAGCCTGCTTATTTGCATCCCTCATAGTATCAGCTGTTATCGCGGGAATTTTCATCCCGAACCAGATATCTGTTGTGAAAAGCGAGATGGAAGAGAGAGCTCTCATGCGCTCGCACTACGACGAGCTCTATGAATATTTTAAAGAGAACAGCTCCTCCTTTTATTTTGTCGATGTCTACACCTCGGTCTCAGCTACTGATGAGGGCGAGAAGACTTTTTCTGAGAAGATGTTTGAAAATGTGGACAACAGCGCCTATAACCACGACCTGATGGGAGGATGGGCAAGTAAAAGCCCTCTCTACTACGAGAAGCTTTCCCGGAATAACTTCTCGTCGATGCAGGATGCGCTTTTGCAGGACGGGGTCTTTTTTGTAGCCAGGGAGTCCTCCGACATAGAATGGGTAAGCGAGTACTATGAGGACAAGGGCATAAAGTGCAGTATCGAAAAAACGGACACCGTTGCAGACGTCTTTAATATATACAGGCTGTCTAAGGATGAATAAATCTCGTAACTATTCCGAGCCAAGACCCGGAAACGCTCGCGTTTCCTCGTTGTCGGATATCTGCCAAATGAAAACATTTAAAAATGCATCTGCCCGGGTTTAAAGGAATTCAAATGTGTGAAAACAGGATCCTCATAAGAGGAGAGAAGGTGTGCCTGCGGCTCATGGAGGAGAACGACTTCCCCCTCATAGTCAGTTGGCGAAATAAAGAGCACGTCAGGAAAAACTTCATATACAGGGAACCTTTCACCCTTGAGGGGCAGTACGAGTGGAAGAGGACCATGATTGACACGGGCAGGGTTGTCCAGTTCATGATCTGCGAAAAAAACACCCTCACCCCCGTCGGATGCGTATACTTAAGGGACATCGACATGGATGAGAAAAGGGCCGAGTACGGGATTTTTATCGGAGAAAAAGAGGCTCTTGGGCGCGGCTACGGGAATGAGAGCGCATCTCTAACCGCTTGCTACGCTCGGGATGAGCTGCACCTTGAAAAGCTGATGCTCCGGGTTTTTACCAGAAATACCGCAGCGATAAAGAGCTATGAGCACGCAGGCTTTACAAGGAGCATGGATATCCCCGATGTTGAGTGCAGCGATGGTCAAAAAGATGATATGATAATTATGGAACTTCGTTTATAGAGAAAAGGTTACTGCCAGGAAATAAGGCGGTAACGGGAAAGAGGCATACAGATATGTCCGGTAAGCTTATCAGCTTTGTCATTCCCTGCTACAGGTCCGAGAAGACCCTTGGGGGAGTTGTAAAAGAGATAGATGATACCTTCAGTAAGCTCGATAAATATGACTGCGAGATCATACTTGTAAACGACGGATCGCCCGACTCAACCTGGGATGAGATCAGAAAGATTGCAGGCGCAAAAAAAGGAAACGTAGTCGGAATAAACTTTGCCAAAAACTTCGGGCAGCACGCAGCCATAATGGCGGGGCTAAAAGAGAGCAGAGGGGATTATGTAATCTGCCTTGATGACGACGGGCAGACCCCTGCGAGCGAGGCGCCAAAGCTCCTATCCGCCCTTGAAAACGGGGCTGATGCCGCCTATGCCAGATACAGCAAAAAGCAGCACAACGTATTCCGTAATTTCGGGACGGCGATGAATGAGTGGATGGCTCACGTCATGCTGGGAAAGCCCAAAGATCTCTATGTGTCGAGCTACTTTGCGGTTAAGCGCTTTGTTGTAGACGAGATGGTGAGGTACGAGAGCTCCTACCCCTACGTTATAGGGCTCGTTCTTCGGACCACCGGCAATATCGTAAACGTCGATGTGAACCACAGAAGGCGAGAGGTCGGACAGAGCGGCTACACCTTCACAAAGCTCCTTGCTCTCTGGATAAACGGCTTTACCGCCTTTTCGATAAAGCCCTTAAGGATAGCGACCTTTACAGGCGTTGTATTTGCAATACTTGGATTTATCTACGGAATTTATACCGTTATCAAGAAGTTCGTGGTGTCGGATGTGCCTGTCGGCTTTTCGGCTCTTATGAGTGCGGTCATTTTTATCGGCGGAATGCTCATGCTGATGCTGGGAATGATAGGGGAGTATCTGGGAAGGCTCTACATATCCCAGAACAAAAATCCGCAGTATGTGATACGGGAGACGACCCGCGATGGAGAGAAATAAAGAAAACCATATGGCCCTTGTCATGTCGGGGCTGTTCGGCATTATTTCGTCGGCTTTTTTAATATTCGGCTACCAGCTGGAAACTCAGGACTACATTGATGTCTTATCCGGCAACACCCCTTTCTTCTTTGCGGCCTTTATATTTGTCATAACCCTGGACACCTACCACGTCTGGAGGAACTATGACAGCACCGACAGCGGCGGAAGGCTCTTCGGTTTTATAAAGCTGCCGAAGTGGGAAAAAAGAGTTTCTGTTTCAAAGAGGGAATTCCGGATAAACTTTGCGATTTTGTCACTCCTTACCCTGCCGGTGTTTTTGGGAGAGTTTCCGGGATTTTTTGTGTACGACGCGCAGGAGGAATTAAACGAAGTCTTAACGAGGAGCTTTACGACGCACCATCCGCTTCTGCACGTACTTCTGATGGGCGGAACGGTTGCTCTTTTTCACAAAATATCGGGCTCATGGAACATCGGGATCGCGGCGTATATACTGCTTCAGATGCTTGTGATATCGCTGATACTCTCATACATTGTTACTATGCTCATGAAGTCAGGGATCGGAAAGAGGGCGAGATTTCTTTTTGTCATCTACTACGGAGTGTTTCCGCCGATCGTCATGTACAGCCTCTGCTCGTGCAAGGACGGCCTGTTTTCAGCGCTCCTCCTGTTGTTAACGGCTCTTTTGATCGAGCTTGTGAGGGACCCGGAAGGCTTTATCGGAAGCAGGATAAAGGTTTTCGCTTTTGTTCTGACAGCGACTCTTATGCCGTGCTTTCGGCACAACGGGTTCTACGCATACCTTGTATTTGTGCCCTTTGCCCTCATATATTTCAGAAAGAGGCTAAAGAGCCTTCTGCCTGTAATGCTCGTCGTTCCTGTCGTGCTCTACCTTGTTCTGTCACAGGCTCTTTCTGTTATCTGCCACGCAGCGGGGACGCACCACCAGGAGATGCTGACGGTCCCTATTATGCAGATAGCAAGGGTCTACGCCTATGAAAACGGGAGTATCTCAGGTGAGGACAGGGAGGTCATAACCGCCTACATCCCTGAAGAAGACCTCATGAAATACACGCCCAGGGTCTCCGACCTTGTGAAGGTGAACTTCAACAACGACCTCTATGAAAAGAACAGTGCGGATTTCTGGAAGGTCTGGTACAGACTTTTTTTGCAGCACCCGCTTGCGTACATAAATGCCTGGATGCTCACAAGCTACGGCTACTACTACCCGCCGGCAATTATTAACGTTTACAGGGGAAACACGGTCTACACCTTCACCTACGATGTGAGCTCGTACTTCGGCTATGAAGTTGAGCCGCCGGGGGTTAGGACGAGCTTCATAAAGCCGATAGACGACCTCTACAGATATATTTCAATCGGCTCATTTCAACAGGATATGCCGATACTTCATCTTTTCTTTTCGCCGGGGCTCTATGTCTTTATCTATATGTTTGTGTTTGCCTACAGGCTCTCAAAGAAAAGAATTGGCGGCGTGCTGCCGTTTCTGCCGATGATACTGACCTTCTGCACCGTGCTTCTGGGGCCGACTTACCTTATCAGGTACGTTCTGTATCTGTGGCTGTGCCTGCCGCTGCTTGTGATAACAGGCAATAGAAGCTTTAAGTTTGAATAAGAGAGAGCTGTGTGTTAATATGACATCCAAACAGCCATTATATATTGAGATAGGAAAGCGCGTTTTATATGAGAAAAGTTATCAGTCAGAAGACTGCCGTGAAGGCGGTTGTCCTGATTCTTTCATTAATTGTTATATTGCTGATTTTTCCGGCAAGAGTATTTACCGGTATCCTCTCTGAAAAGGGAGGAGAGGCGGTAGCGGAATCTCCTGCGATAAATCTTGAACACAACAACATCATGCAGGAGTTCACGGCGCAGTACAAAAGGCTCAGCTCAGTCGATATCTACGTGACGAATGTCGAGAAGGGAAGATATATATCCTGCCTTCTCTACGATGAGAACGGCGGAATAGCCCTGAGAGTCTTTGCGGATACCAATGAATTCACAATCCCGGGCTATGTGAACATCCCTATGGAAATAAACCTGGAGGTTGGCAAAAACTACTCGATAAAGCTACAGGAGTGCAGGTCGAAGTACACTGTCGGGTATGAGGACATATCCTCCTCATCACCCTATGTCGGGAACCTCACCGACAACTATGTGAATGTTGAGGGGATGCACCTCGCCGCAGGATATAACTACAGGCTTCCTCTCTCAAAGGGGACGTCGCTCATTCTGATAGCGGCAGTAGCTGCGATAGCTCTTTTGCTGTGCGCATTGGCTGACATTTACTATAAGAAGAACCCTGACAAAAATATGCCCCTCACGGTGGGACAGGTGTTCCGCGTCACTGCAAACCCGATTGCGGGAGCCGTTTTTGCAGCCCTCATGATAATGGTATTTCCCTTAAAGATATTTGACTCAAGGGCGGTTGATATCATTTTCTACGAGCTGGGACTTCTCATAACCGCGGGGGTTGTCTTTTATGCGATAAACCACAAGGCAGTAAAACGCAGCATAGGCGTGTCATTCTGGCAGAGCCTTCATGTGGAGGACAGGCTGCAGTACATTCTCATCATGTTCTCCATGGCCATGGCGCTGTGGTATGCCTGCATGTACATGAACGACCTCTACGACATCTACCACACGATCTCCGAGAGGCACATGACTTTCTGGCTCCTTGTTATGATGGTCCTCACCTTTACGAGAAAGAAAGTTCTGAGGTTTTATAATCTTCTCTGGCTTGTGTGCTCGGGGATAGGCGGCGCATACTACTACAGCGTAAACCAGATGCCCGATACCGAGAAGGAGTACGACCTTCACAACATCATACTCAAATACAGCATCTATATCTTTATCCTGGCAGGGCTCCTTGTGATCAACTTCATAAGGGCGCTTGTCCTTGCCATCAGGAAAAAGAGATACGAAAGCGGCGGAAAAACATCGGAAAAGATAGCGGTGTCGCCGTTTGGAGTTTTGCTCCTGATCTTTTTCATCGCCATCATCGTATTCAGAAATACAAGGGTGTGGGGAATTTACCTTGCCCTCACCTACACCTGCCTGTATATAAGGCTCGCGCTCTGGGGCAAGAAAAAGGACTACTACAAGATACTCTCCGGCGGCCTTATGATGAACTTTGCAATCTCGCTCATCTACTGCTTTATGCACAGATACTTCGCGGGCTATGTAAGCGGAAGATTTGCCTTCCTCTTCCACACGGTGACGGTTACGGCTGAGTACTTCACATTCATGGGAGCTGCCGCTGCGGTTCTCCTCGTTGTGAAGATAATATCCCTCCCTGCAAAGACAGACCTTAAGGGGGTATTTATCTCTGCGTGGAAGGAGATGGCGCTCTTTGGATTTACCATGTCCTATGCGATATTTACGGTGTCGAGGACTGCGTATCTTGCGATAATCGTAAGTCTCCTCCTTGTCATCTGCGTGGTCATTGCCTGCAACAAAAAGCAGTTTATGCGGATAGTGGCCGTTTTTGTGCTGTCACTCATTGTCTCTTTCCCCTCGGCGTTTACGCTGCAGAGGATACTTCCGACAATTGTTGCGGACCCCGTGTTCTATCCGATCGACGACACGGATGAGTTTGTCAGGGGCGGCGGAGACTGGGACTCCACCAATTTCATGTGCGTTGAGAGATTTGTAAATCTCTTTGAGAGCAAGATCCTGGGAATGGATGTCGGGACCTATGAGTACCCGATTGACAGATACAACTACGCAGATGACGGCAGGGGTGAGCCCCTCTACGATGGCTACGGGCGTCCCTACGACGAGAGCCCTGATAATCCGGCCAACATGGAGACGGGGAGTATCGATCCTGTATATTCAGATCGCCTCCTTGCATCATCTGCCTTCACAACAGCGGAAGAGCGCATTCTTTTCGAGGAGATGGAGGACTACGTGGACACATCGAATATAGTGGATGTCATCTCAAACGGCAGGATAACGATTTTCAGGTCCTACTTAGAGCAGATGAATCTGTGGGGACACGAGGAGATGGGAGCGCTTCTCCCTAACGGAGAGATCGCTGTCCACGCACACAATACATACCTGCAGGTAGCTTACGACCACGGAGCGGTTGTGGGGATACTCTTTGCTGTCACAATGATCTCGGCTCTCGTTACATCAATAAGCTACTACAAAAAGATGAGGAAGACAGATGAGCTCTCACTTGTCAGCTGCGCCGTGATAATAGGCTTCATGGTCGCGGGCATATCCGAGTGGGTCTTCCAGTATTCGAATCCTATGACGGCGGCACTGATGCTCTCAGTGGCACCTCTGACATTTAAGGTCAAAGTAAAATGAAAGACAGAAAAGAACCTTTTAATTTTCAGAAGTTTTACAGAAGAATAGGGCTTATCGTCTATGACGTGATCAGTATCATCATGGCCAGCTATGTCGCCATTCTCATGAGATATGAGTTCAGGGTGGAGGCAATACCTGACCATTTCATGGCACCCGTCAATACCTTTTTGCCCATTAACATAATCATAACCATAATTATTTTTTACCTGTTCAGGCTCTATGACAGCCTCTGGGCCTACGCCGGCGAAAAAGAGATGCAGAACCTCGTGGTTGCCTGCGTGATCTCCGGCTTTATCAACGCGGTGGGGCTTCAGTTCTTTAAGTCGGACATTCAGCCTGTTCCGCAGAGCTACTACTTTTTGTACACGTTCCTCCTCATAACGGCGATCTTTGTCAGCCGCTTCTCCTACAGGTTTTTCAGGACGCAGAAGCAGAGGTCGGGAAACAGGAACAACAACAAGGCGGTGATGATAATCGGCGCAGGCGAAGCTGCGAACATCATCATCAAGGAGATAATAACCAGCAACTACTCCACCATGTCGATCAAGTGCATCATAGACGATGACACAAATAAGTGGGGCAGGTATATCCAGGGAATCCGCGTTGTCGGAGGGCGTGACAGGATAGTTGAGTGCGCGGACCTCTACGACATAGATGAGATCATCGTGGCCATCCCCTCGGTGTCCAGGAAAGAGATGCGAAAGATCCTGGATATCTGCAAGAACACCAACTGCAAGCTCCGCTCCCTCCCCGGAATGTACCAGCTCGTAAACGGTGAAGTGAATGTATCGAGGCTGCGCGACGTGGAGGTCGAGGACCTTCTGGGAAGAGACCCCATATCTGTTGATATGGATTCCATCGCGGGCTATGTCCAGGGTAAGAGCGTCATGGTTACGGGAGGAGGCGGCTCGATCGGGTCAGAGCTGTGCAGGCAGATCGCGGGGCACAATCCAAAGCGCCTCATAATCGTCGACATCTACGAGAACAACGCCTATGAGATACAGCAGGAGCTGAAGGTGAAGTACCCCGAGCTCGACCTTGTGGTGCTGATAGCTTCAGTCAGAAACACGCTCCGCATAAAGAGGATATTTGAAAAGTACAGGCCCGACATCGTCTACCACGCAGCAGCCCACAAGCACGTGCCGCTGATGGAGGACTCTCCGACAGAGGCTATTAAGAACAACGTCTTTGGCACCTGGAAGACAGCACTTGCTGCTGCTGAGTGCGGGTGCAAAAAGTTTGTCATGATATCCACAGACAAGGCGGTCAATCCCACCAATATCATGGGTGCGAGCAAGAGGATCTGCGAGATGATAGTGCAGACCTTCAACAACCACTATGACACTGAGTTCGTGGCGGTGAGATTCGGAAATGTGCTCGGCTCAAACGGCTCGGTAATACCTCTTTTCAAAAAGCAGATTGCTGCGGGAGGTCCCGTAACCGTAACTGACCCCGAGATTATCAGATACTTTATGACGATCTCAGAGGCGGTATCGCTTGTTTTGCAGGCAGGAGCCTTTGCAAAGGGCGGCGAGATCTTCGTACTCGATATGGGTGAGCCCGTCAAGATCCTCGACCTTGCGGAGAACCTCATAAAGCTCTCAGGCTACAAGGTAGGCGAAGATATCAGGATCGAGTTCACGGGACTAAGGCCCGGTGAGAAGCTCTACGAGGAGATGCTCATGGACGAGGAGGGGCTTCAGGACACCGCCAACAAGATGATCCACATAGGAAAGCCGATAGAGCTCGACGAGATGAAGTTCTTCTCTCAGCTTGAGAAGCTGAACACCGCAGCCAGACAGGAGTCCCCCGAGATAAGGGACCTTGTAAAGGAGATCGTGCAGACCTATCATCCCGACGTTCACAAGTACACGATGACGAGGGAGAGAAAGGCAGCTCTCTTAAAGGCCACAGAGAAGATCAATGCAGACGCAATGGGAGGTAATCCATGGAACTGAAACCCTTTGAAAAGAAACTGTATCTCTCCTCACCAACAACCCACGGCGAGGAGCTAAAGTATATACAGGAGGCCTTTGACACCAACTGGCTGTCGACTGTAGGCGCCAATATCAACGAGGCTGAGAAACTGATCTGCGAAAAGATTGGCTGCAAAAATGCAGTGGGCTTATCAAGCGGAACTGCAGCCCTGCACCTCGCAATAAGGCTCGCCGCAGAGAAATTATACGGACAGCCCAAGGTAGGGCACGGCTCCCTCGAGGGAAGGAGAGTCTTCTGCTCCGACATGACCTTTGATGCTACGGTAAACCCCGTTGCCTATGAGGGCGGAGAGGCTGTCTTTATCGACACTGAGTACGACACCTGGAACATGGACCCTGTCGCCCTTGAAAAGGCCTTCGAGATGTACCCCGATGTGAAAATGCTCGTAATCGCCCACCTCTACGGGACTCCGGGAAAGGTCGATGAGATCAGGAAGATCTGCGACAGAAACGGCGCCCTCATCGTAGAAGATGCGGCGGAGAGTCTCGGTGCGACCTATGATGGCAGGCAGACAGGCATATTTGGCGACGTGGGAGTCATCTCTTTTAACGGAAACAAGATAATAACAGGCTCATCCGGCGGAATGTTGCTGACAGACTCAGACGAGGACGCGGACAAGATCAGGAAGTGGTCCACCCAGTCGAGGGAGGATGCGCCCTGGTACCAGCACGAGGAGCTTGGCTTTAACTACAGGATGAGCAACATCATCGCGGGGATGATACGTGGTCAGATACCACACCTTGATGAGCACATTGCGCAGAAAAGAGCTATTTACAACAGATACAGGGAGGGCTTTAAGGACCTTCCCGTCACGATGAACCCCTACGATGAAGTAAGGTCAGAGCCAAACTTCTGGCTCTCATGCATGCTGATCGACAGTGACGCTATGTCAAGGCAGGTCAGGGGAGAGAGAGATGTTCTCTACGAAAAGACTCCGGGTAAGAGCTGCCCTACAGAGATCCTTGATACGATCGCGAAGTATAACGCGGAGGGACGCCCCATCTGGAAGCCCATGCACATGCAGCCGATTTACAGAATGCACGCTTTTGTGACGCGTGACGGCTCAGGCCGGGCAAGGAGTAACGCCTACATCGATGAGGGAGCAGTATCCGATATTGGAATGGATATCTTTGACAGGGGGCTCTGCCTTCCTTCCGACAACAAGATGACCCCCGATCAGCAGGATATGATAATAGAGATCGTGAAGAGGTGTTTTGTAGAGCATCCCATGATGTAGAACATCCGTGTAGAGGAGATTTATGTATAAGAATTATATCAAGCGTTTTCTGGACATAATAATTTCGGCACTGGTGCTGGTCCTCTTTAGCTGGCTCTACGTGATACTTGCTATCCTTGTGAGAATAAAGCTCGGGAGCCCCGTTCTCTTTAAGCAGCCGCGCCCCGGCAAGGACGAAAAGGTCTTTAACCTCTACAAGTTCCGCACCATGACGGATGCGCGCGACAAGGACGGGAACCTTCTTCCCGATGAGGACAGACTCCCTGAGTTTGGAAAGAGGCTCCGCGCGACGAGCCTTGACGAACTGCCGGAATTTCTTAATATCTTGAAGGGCGATATGAGCTTTGTGGGACCGCGCCCCCTCCTGGTAAAATATCTTCCTCTCTACAATGAGGAGCAGAGGCACCGCCACGATGTGAGGCCGGGACTCACCGGCTGGGCTCAGGTAAACGGCAGGAACCTACTCTCGTGGGAGGACAGATTTGAGAAGGACGTGTATTATGTCAGACACGTCTCCTTCCTCTTTGATTTAAAAATAGTGTTTATGACGGTGGCTGTCGTGTTCGGACACCGCGGCATCAGCAGCGGGTCAGATGCGACGATGGAGGCCTTTACGGGAACGAAACCAAAGGACACGGATCAGGGAAATTCCTGATTGTTTTCACATAGAGAGGGATATGGATGAACATATTATTCTGTAGCGTCGGAAGGCGCTGCGCACTATTAAAGGATTTCAGGAACACACTTGGCGACAGGGTGCATATAGTGGTCACGGACAACAGCCTCTATGCGCCCGCCCTCACCTTTGCGGACAAGAGCTACAGGGTTCCGCTCATAACCGATGAGAACTATATACCGACTATTCTGGAAATCTGCAGAAGGGAAAAGATAGACGCGGTGACAACCCTGATCGATCCCGAAATCGCCATACTTGCTGAGCACAGAAGTGAGTTTGAAGAGCTCGGGGTGACTGTCCTTGCGCCCTACCTTGAGACGGCGAGCCTTTGCTTTGACAAGTACGAGATGTCAAAGTTCCTGACTGAAAAAGGGATAAACACGGTGAGAACCTACGGTTCTTTTGATGACTTCAAGGCCGGCTTCGATAAGGGAGAGATCACCTTCCCTGTATTTGTAAAGCCCAGGTGTGGAAGCGGCAGCGTCGGAGCAAGGAAGGTCGAGAACATGGAGCTGCTTAAGGACCTCACGGACAGGGATGAGACTCTGATTATACAGGAGCTCATGACGGGGGGCGACATGGACGCCGATATCTACGTGGATACAATAAGCGGAGAGCCTGTAGCGATCTTTTCAAAGAAAAAGATATCTACCACGATTGGCGGCGCCAACAAGACAATCTCCTTTAAGGACCCCGCCCTCTTTGATTTTGTAAAGGATGCGCTGAAGGCATTTAAGTTCTGCGGGCCTCTGGACATGGATCTCTTTTACCAGGATGGGAAGTACTTTTTATCCGAGGTGAACCCCAGATTTGGCGGAGCTTACCTTCACGCCTACGGGGCGGGCGTAGATTTTGTGAAGCTCATCTACAACAACGTGGCAGAGAAAAAGGTGAACGATCCGGTAATCGGCGAGTACGAGGAAAATGTCGTGATGATGATGTACGACAGCGTCGTCATAGAAAAGCTGAAAAACCTTGAAGAGCGGATGGAAGAAATATAAGAAAACGCTGGTTGATTCTGCGTTTTTCTGACGATATTCAGGATTAAAGGTGGTGTGTCTGATGAGGATCCTTCTTCTGTCAAATTACGCAAACGGAATATATCTTTTCAGAAAAGAGCTCATAGAGGCTTTTCGGGATGACGGGCACGAGGTGACAATATCCGTTCCGCCGGATGAGAACTGTGAAAAGCTGCGAGGTCTTGGCTTTAAGGTTGTTGAGACTGATCTGAACCGCCACGGCATGAACCCTGTTGCGGACTTTAAGCTCTTCCTTTCGTACCTGGGGCTTATTAAGAGGACAAAGGCGCAGGTCGTCCTCACCTACACGGTAAAGCCGAACATCTACGGAGGACTTGCTGCAAGAGTCATGAGAGTGCCCTACATCTGCAACATAACGGGGCTCGGGAAGGCGATAGAGAAGGGAGGCGTTTTGAGCCGCGTTCTGATACTCATGTACAGGGTCGCAACGAGCCGCGCACAGAAGGTTTTTTTCCAGAATGAGAAAAACAGGGATGTGTGTCAAAAAAGGGGCGTTGCGAAGAAAAACGCTGACCTTCTTCCGGGCTCGGGCGTAAACTTAACTGAGCACCCAAAGAGGGACTACCCCGATGAGCAGAGCGGGATAAGGATTCTCGCTGTCCTTCGCATCATGAGGGACAAGGGAGTCGGCGAGTTGCTAGATGCGGCGAAGAGGATATCCGGAAAATATGAAAACGTTCACTTCGAGCTCGTCGGCGAGTACGAGGAGGATGAGAGAGATAACTTTGAGCCGCGCATAAAGGAGCTTGAAGATAGAGGAATACTTAAGTACTACGGACACATCGACAACGTCGAAGAGGTGATGTCAAAGAGCCACATAATAGCGCACCCTTCCTACCACGAGGGCATGAGCAATGTCCTTTTAGAGGCTGCGGCCTGCGGAAGACCCATCCTTGCAAGTGACGTAAGCGGCTGCAGGGAGGCAGTCATTGAAGGTAAGAGCGGCTTTTTGTTTGAGCCCGAGAGCGCGGATGCACTTGCAGATGCTGTTGAGAGGATCCTCACACTCTCACCTGATGAGAGGCGAATGATGGGAGAAGCCGGGCACGAGTACATAAAGGAGCACTTTGACAGGCAGATCATTATAGATAAGTACAGGCAGGAGCTGACAACTGAATTGTAACAACGCAGGTGTTACTTAAAAGCAACTTTATCAATCTTCCTGTCTGATTGACATAAGTAGTATAATGAATATGGCTATGTGTAATTTTTTGAGTGATATTCTCACAGGTTTTTTAGAGAGGTGAGATTTTAGGAGGATACACAGATGGGTTTATATGAGAAACTCCTTTCGGGAGAAGAAAAGCTTTCACTGGTTGGACTGGGATATGTCGGAATGCCTATCGCAGTCGCCTATGCCAAAAAGATCAAGGTTGTCGGCTATGACTTCAACGCTGCCAAGGTTGATCTCTACAAGAAGGGCATCGACCCTACAAGAGAAGTGGGTGACGATGCGATAAAGCAGACGACGGTTGAGTTTACCGCAGATCCTGAAAAGCTCCGTGAGTGTAAATTCCACGTGGTTGCGGTTCCGACGCCCGTCAATGACGACCACACACCGGATCTTTCGCCGGTTGAGGGCGCGAGCCACACTTTGGGCAAATATCTCACAAAGGGCTCCATCGTTGTCTATGAATCCACGGTCTATCCGGGAGTTACAGAGGATATATGCGTACCGATTCTCGAGGAGGAGTCCGGACTTAAGTGCGGCGTTGACTTCAAGATCGGTTATTCGCCCGAGCGTATCAATCCCGGAGACAAGGTTCACAGGATTGATACCATCACCAAGATCGTATCCGGTATGGATGAGGAGACTCTGGACGAAGTCGCCAAGGTCTACAGCCTCGTAGCGCTTGCAGGAGTTTACAAGGCTCAGTCCATCAAGGTCGCCGAGGCTGCCAAGGTAATCGAGAACAGCCAGAGGGACATCAATATAGCATTCATGAATGAGCTCTCCATGATCTTCCACCGCATGGGGATAGATACGAAGAGCGTCCTGGAGGCAGCAGGAACCAAGTGGAACTTCCTCCACTTCTTCCCGGGACTTGTCGGAGGTCACTGCATCGGCGTTGACCCCTACTATCTGACCTACAAGGCAGAGGAGCTCGGATATCACTCACAGATCATCCTCTCCGGAAGGCGCATCAACGACGACATGGGCAAGTACATCGCCGAGTCGTGCGTAAAGAGGCTGATCGCGCAGGACATACCTGTTAAGCATGCAAAGGTGGCGATCCTTGGTTTCACCTTCAAGGAGAACTGCCCTGACACGAGAAACACAAAGGTTATTGACATATATAACGAGCTCGGCGAGTACGGCATTAAGCCTCTGGTTGTAGATCCTCAGGCTGACTCGGACGAAGCAAAGAGGCTCTACGGCATCGAGTTTGACAGCCTCGACAAAGTTAAGGACATGGACGCTGTCATCGTCGCCGTGGCACACGAGGATTTCAAGGATTACAAGGCAGAGGACATCGCAAAGTTCTTTAACCCCGCCCACAAAACAAAAGTCTTCCTTGACATCAAGGGCATCTATGACATGAACGATTTCGCTTCGCCCCGGTTTGACTATTGGAGACTATAAACAGATGCGAAGCGGTGCGATCCGTATAGCTGCCACACACGTGAGTATGCTACACTTTTGCAGAAAGGACACCTACTATGGGTTTTACTGAATTACAGTTTCCTGAGACTTCCGTCTTTCTTGTGACGGGAGGCGCAGGCTTTATCGGATCGAATATATGCGAGGCACTCCTTAATAAAGGGCTTACGGTCAGGTGCCTTGACAACCTCTCAACGGGCCATATTGAGAACATTCAGCCATTTATGGACAACCCGAAATTTACATTTTTGCAGGAGGACATCCGCGACCTCGACGCCTGCATGAAGGCGACAGAGGGGGTGACCTACGTACTTAATGAGGCGGCCTGGGGAAGCGTACCCAGGAGCATAGAGATGCCTCTTTTGTATGAGGAGATCAATATCCGCGGGACGCTCAATATGATGGAGGCATCGAGGCAGAACGGCGTAAAGAAATTTGTCTACGCGTCGAGCTCATCAGTCTACGGCGACTCCACCACCCTTCCCAAGAAGGAGGGCCAGGAGGGCAATGTCTTATCCCCATATGCTCTGACCAAGAGGACAGACGAGGAGTACGGCAAGCTCTACAAGAAACTATATGGCCTCGACACCTACGGACTTCGCTATTTCAACGTATTCGGACGAAGGCAGGACCCCAACGGCGCATACGCAGCGGTCATCCCCAAGTTCTTAAAGCAGCTCATGAACGGGGAGCAGCCCACCATAAACGGCGACGGCAAGCAGTCCAGGGACTTTACCTATGTTGACAACGTAATTGAGGGGAACCTCAGAGCGTGCCTCGCATCCTCTGACGCAGCAGGAGAAGCCTACAACATCGGCGCAGGCGGAAGAGAGTACCTCATAGACGTATACCATCATCTGACAGGGGCTCTCGGCGTTGATATTGAGCCCATCTTCGGACCTCCCAGAAAGGGAGACATAAGGGATTCAAACGCCGACATAGAGAAGGCGAGGAAAAACCTTGGGTATGATCCCTCCTACGACTTCAAGGCGGGAATTGAGCTCGCCATCGAGTGGTACAAAGAAAACCTGTAAGATAAGTTCCGTATCTTACGCACATGAGGAAAGCAGTGTAATGCGCATCGCTATCAGAATGGACGATATCACACCTGATATGGACTGGGAGAAGTTTGAACGCTTCAAGGCCCTCCTCGATAAGAGCGGCATAAAACCTCTTATTGGTGTGGTTCCGGATAACAGGGATGAGAAACTAAAAAAGAACCCGAAACGCGATGACTTCTGGCAGTACATTACAAGGCTCCGGGAGGATGGATGGGTTATAGCCATGCACGGCTTAAATCACCTCTACACTACCTCTGACGGAGGTCTTTTTCCGATAGGAAACAAGTCTGAATTTGCGGATCTCCCCTTTCAGAGGCAGATGGAAATGGTATCAGAGGGCAAGAGTATCCTTCTTGCAAACGGGATAGAGACGGACATATTCATGGCCCCGTCCCACTCATTTGACAAGAACACGATAAGAGCCCTCAAGGAAAACGGTTTCACCGGGATAACAGACGGCTTCGGGAAGGCGCCCTATAAGTTACTTGGAATGGTTTTTTACCCGATCTCTGCGGTCAGGAAAAAGAGCCTTGAGGACACAGGGGACGGGATCGTGACCTTCGTGTACCACGCGAACACCATGAACGACAAAGACTTCGAAGCGCTTGAAAAACTTCTTTTATCCGGAAAAGCGGTGTCATATTCAGAGTTTTTTGGTGCGGAGGTACAAAACCGCAGCTTTATTGGAAATGCAGTGCAGTTTTTGACGGCTAGCGCCAAGAGGATGGCAGTTAACATCCGTAGAGGAAGAGGATAATCAAATGGGAGATAAGAGCGGACCCATCCGCGTGCTTCACGTGCTCGGAGGACTGGGGGTAGGCGGCGCTGAATGCCGGATCATAGATCTATACAGAAACATGGACAGGAATAGGATCCAGTTTGATTTCCTTGTCCACTATTCACCTTTAGAAACTGGAAAAAAGAGTCCGACTTCTGATGAACTGATGGCAGTTCGAGAGCCGGACTATTTTGATAATAGCGTACTTAGACTTGGGGGAAGGATTTTCTGCCTTCCGAAGTTTACGGGTACGAACATCCTCGATTACAAAGCGGCGATAAAAAGGCTCTTTGAGGAGCACAGCGGCGAGTGGAAGGTGGTGCAGGGGCACATGACGAGCACTGCGGCGATCTACCTTCCCATCGCCAAAAAAGCCGGGGTTCCGATCTGCATCGCCCACGCCAGAAGCGCCGGAGTCGACAGTGGGATAAAGGGGATGGCGACGAAGTTTTTCAGAACGCCCTTAAAAAAGCCCGGAGTCACCGACTACAACTTTGCCTGCTCAAAGGAGGCCGGAATTGCGGTATTTGGACAGGACCTTGTCGATGCGGGGAGCGTCCGCATAATACCAAATGCGATTGACCTTCGGAAATTCGCCTACAACGAGGAAGTCAGAAACAGGATAAGAGCTGAGCTCGGCGTATCAAACGCCCTGGTCATCGGCCATGTCGGGAGCTTCCGCTACGCCAAGAACCACGAGTTTCTCTTAAATGTCTTTGCGCAGCTCTGCAGGCTGATCGACAACGATGACCTCAATCAGTTCAGCATGCTCCACGGTATGAGGCTGCGGCTTCTTATGCTGGGCAAGGGGCAGCTGATGGATGAGATGAAGGAGCTTGCAAAGACGCTCCACATTTACGACAGGTGCATCTTTGCCGGCAATAAGTCAAACGCCGGCGAGTACTACCAGGCGATGGACTACTTCTGCTTCCCATCAAGGTATGAGGGACTTCCGGGGAGCGTCATAGAGGCGCAGGCCTCGGGCCTTCAGTGCCTCGTATCGGACAGCGTTACGCCGGAGGTGAACGTAACGGAGCTCGTATCAATGCGCAGCATCAGCTCTGAGCCGAGGGACTGGGCGAGGAAGATGATTGACGACCTGCTCCTTAGAGGAGATATCAGAAGCGATGTCTACAAGTACTCAATAGGCGACAGAAATGAGAGCTCCGAGCACATCTTAAGCAGGCTCCGCTCTGCGGGCTTTGATGTGAAGGCGCAGGCCAAAGAGCTTTCATTGTTCTATGAGAGAGGGCATTTTTGATGGCTGACAAAAAGAAAAATCTCCTTCTGATGGTTCCCATGCTCCATCAGGGCGGATTTGAGAGAGTCTGCATCAAGACCGCGAGGCTGATGCAGGAATTCTACAACGTACATATTCTCATCTTCAGCTCCAAAGACATCAACTTCGATGTGACGGGGCTTGATGTGATAGACATAGACATTCCTGCCAAAAAGGGGATGTTCAACAAGATAATCAATGTATTTAAGCGTGTCATCAGGACCCGTAGCATAAAGAAGGAGCTCCATGCCGACATCTCCTACAGCTTCGGCAGCAGCGCCAACTATGTGAACGTGCTCTCTAGAGGGAAAGAGAGGGTATTAACGGGCCTTCGCTGTCAGACCGATATGGAGAGCAAGAGGCAGGTGAAGCTCTTTTGCAAGGGCTCTACGCAGGTTTTGTCCTGCTCCAAGGAGATCGTGAGGCAACTTCAAAAGGACTTTAATTATGGCAGGAGCACCTACATATACAACCCGCTGGACATAGCGGACGTCGAGAAAAAGGCAGGAGAGACTATTACCGACTATCCATTTAATGGGAATGGCCTTGTTACCTTCTCATGCATGGCAAGAAACGACTACATAAAGGGAATCTGGCACCTTGTCAAAGCTTTTTATCTGGCGCAGAAAGAAAGCCCCAATATCAGGCTCATCATCATGGGAGCCGGAAACTGGGACAGGTACAAAAAGATGGCAAAGTCCCTTGGCATCAGCGACAAGGTCGCTTTCATGGGGCTTAAAAAGAATCCCTTCCCCTATGTCGCTTCCTCCGACATCTACGTCTGCAGCTCCAACCATGAGGGCTTTCCAAACGCGGTCCTGGAGGCCATGGCTCTCAAAAAGCCCGTTATCTCCGCTGACTGTAAGACCGGTCCAAGAGAGATACTGCTCTCGGAATCGGAGTACGAGGATCTGATAGAGAGAATCCCTGACGGAGCGAGCACGACAGAGACCATAAGAGGCGAGTACGGGATCCTGGTTCCCGATATGGATGAGAGAGAGGACTATGATCCCGGGCACAATACAGACGGCGAGCGGATGCTGTCAAGAGAGATGGTCCGCCTTGCAGCTGATAAGGCGGAGAGAGATAAGTATTCCGGGAAGGCCTTCGAGAGGGCGCTCTTCTACACGCCTGAGAAATACAAGAAAAGTATCCACGAGATTTTCAAGAGGTATGAGTGATGCATTACAAGGTAGTTGTTTTTGGAGTTAAGGACACATCGGAAAACATCATCGAGTTTATAGAGAACGAGATCTGCAGGGTGGACCTCGTCATTACAATAGCCGGCAAGGTACTTGAGCACAATCAGGTTTCGGGCTTTAAGGGGCTCTCTTTCCTCACGGATAAGTTCGGGATCCCCGTATATGAGGCTGACAGCTATTTTCTGAACGATGAAAAGACAAAAAAGTTCATTTCAGAGAACACCTTTGACATAGGCATCGTTATGGGCTGGCAGAGGCTGATCCCCAGGGAAGTCCTTGACTCTTTTAAAGAGGGAATCTTCGGCTTCCACGGAAACTGCGGGTACCTGCCCTTCGGAAGGGGAAGGTCGCCCTTAAACTGGTCGATCATTTTGGGAGATACCAGGTTTAACTTAAACCTCTTTAAGTACGACGAGCACGCCGACTCCCCCAATGTCTTTGCGACCGAGATGTTCCAGATAAATGCGCATGACGACATCAGATCGGCCCAGTACAAGAACATGATCTGCTCCAAGAACCTCATCAAAAAGCTCCTCACAACCTATATGGAAAATGGGAGCGTCACCATACATACAGATTCAAAAGACTTCGATTCATGGTACAATAAACGTACAGCAGCTGACGGACGGATTTCATTCAGGGACAGGACGAGGGATATCTACAACCTGATCCGCGGTGTTGCAGCCCCCTTCCCCGGCGCCTTCTGCTATGCTGATACAGAGGATGATGAGCACTTAGTCAGAATATGGCAGGCTCATCCCTTCGATGAGATGATAGATTTTTCGGCCTACGCTCCCGGCGAGATCGTCGATATCTTTGACGGGAAGCTTGTTGTGAGGACTGTCGACGGATCACTTCTGATCGATAAGTACGAGAGCGAATATCCTCTTAAAAAGAAAGTGATATTACTGTAAACATGAAGAGCATTGCATTTCATTTAAACTGCCTGGTGCAGGGCGGAGCTGAGAGAGTGGTCTCAAACCTTGCAAACCGGTTCGCCCAAGAGGGCATAAAGGTCTATGTCGCAACCGAATGGGTGGACGAGAACGAGTTTAAGCTGGATGAGAGAGTCACGAGAGTCCACGTAGGCCTTCGCAAAGAGGATGAGAAAAAGAACAGGATAACAAAGTTCTTTTTGCGAGTTAAGTACCTCAAGGAGTTCGTAAAAGAGTATCACCCGGACGTTCTCGTTGCCTTTGCGCAGAGAGCTAACTACAGGGCTCTGATGGCTGCGGGAAAGGGCGACGTGCCGGTTGTGATATCGATAAGGACGGACCCGAAAGGCCACTACGACGCCTTCTCCGACAAGGTTCAGATAAAGTGGCTCTTCCCGAGGGCGTCAGGCTGCGTATTCCAGACGACCGGGCAGAAGGAGTTCTTTAAGCCGTACCTTCAGGACAACTCGGCTATCATCTTAAACCCTGTAAACCCCAAGTACTTTGACGCTCCTCACTACCCCGAGAGGGAAAAGAGCGTAGTCCACCACGCAAGGCTCGTCGACTTCAAAAATCAGCCGCTTTTGTGTGAGGCTTTTATAGAGGTTCACAAAAAGCACCCGGACTATGTGCTGAAGATCTACGGCCCCGACTCTTTTGACGGGACCAAAGAGATACTTGATAAGATAATAGCGGACAACCACGCAGAGGACTACATCCTCCTGATGGGAGGGTCCGATGAGCTTGAAAAAGAGATACCAAAGGGCGCTGTATATGCCTTTACTTCCGACTGGGAGGGCCTTCCAAACTCTCTCCTTGAAGCGATGGCGATGGGAATGCCATGTGTCGCGACGGACTGCCCCTGCGGCGGGCCGAGGACCGTCATGACTGACGGGGAGAACGGGCTCCTCGTTCCCATCAAGGACAAGGATGCGCTCGTAAAGGGAATGCTCCGCCTCATTGAGGACAGGGAGCTCGCCGAGAGGCTTGGCAGGAACGCCGCTAGGATAAAAGAAATAACAAACGGCGATGCGGTTTTTGTACAGTGGAGAGATTACCTTGACAAGGTGATAGCAGAAAGAAAGAAGAGATAGATATGTTTTCATTTGAGGATTACAGACAGATAATCAGGATAATCAGGGAGAGCGGGCGCTACTGCACCTACGAGGAGGCGCTGGGCAAGGATGAGTTCATCATCATGAGGCACGACGTGGAGTACTCTGTTGAGAGAGCACACGCTCTTTCCAAGGTTGAGGAGAGCATGGACTTTCGGTCGACCTTCTTTTTCCAGTGGACCAACAACTCCTACAACATTTTATCGAGGAAGAACAGGGACATCCTGACGGATATGCACGAGAGGGGGCAGAGCATAGGTCTTCACTTTGCTCTAAACGGAATGACCGACATGAAGCTCATCCGCGACAGGATCAGGCAGGAGATCGATATGCTCAGCAATATGCTTGGCTTTGAGATAAACTCCTTTTCAATCCACAGGCCATCGCCGAGCGTCCTTGCAGAGAACATCAAGCTGGACGGGATATTGAACGCATACCAGGACGAGTTCTTTTCCTTCGACCCCAAGGCTACACCCGAGTCGGTGCTCGAAGTCAAGTACATGTCGGATGCCAATCACATCTGGAGATACGGCTATCCCGACGAGAAGACCATAAAGAGCCACAAAAAGGTGCAGATACTGACCCACCCCTTCGCCTGGACCAAGAAGGGGTATGACAACCTTAATAACTACAAGGCTCTTGTAAATGAGAAATATGTTGAGCTCCTTGACTCGATCGACAACGAGTGCAAGGACTTCGGGCCACTTCGGGATAACTTTGACAGACTCCCTGTTGATATGTGACCAAAGATGCAGCCCTTAGGAAAACACTGATGACTACGGCGGCTGACGACAACTTCCTAAGGCACAGGAGAGAATAAGATGTGCGGAATCTGCGGATACGTTTCCAAAAAAAGAATAACTGAAGATGACCTGCGCATCATGAACGATACGATGTACCACAGGGGACCTGATGACAGCGGAGTCGAGATTTTTCAGGGAAGGGACGGCTATTTTGTGGGGCTCGCCCAGAGGCGCCTTGCAATCCTTGACCTCTCGCCCTCAGGGCACCAGCCAATGCACTCGCAGGACGGGAGACTCTCCGCCATCTTTAACGGAGAGATATACAACTTCCTTGAGCTGAAGGACGAGCTGACTGACTATCCGTATAAGTCGACCTGCGACACGGAGGTGATAATCGCAGCCTACCTTAAGTGGGGTATCGACATGGTGGATCACATTCACGGCATGTTTGCGATAGCGCTCTATGACAGGGAAGAGGACGCCGTCTACCTCATAAGAGACAGGATTGGCAAAAAGCCGCTCTTTTATTGGCTCGATGGGGATGGAATCGTCTTTGCGTCAGAGCTTAAGCCCATTATGAAGTGCCCGGGCTTTAAGGGCGACATACGGCGCCAGCTCCTTCCGAGGTACCTGTATCAGCAGTACATCAGTGCGCCCGAGACGATCTTTACCGATGTGTACAAGCTTGAAGCAGGCTCTGTCCTCAGCTTTAAGGGCGGCGAGATAAAGAAGTGGAAGTACTGGGACGTAAAGGATGTGTACAGGGAAAAACTTAAGGACCCTGTGACAGACTATAACGAAGCCAAGGAGGGGCTGAAGGACAGGCTCAAAAAGTCGGTCTTGAGGAGAATGATCGCGGATGTTCCGCTGGGAACTTTTTTGTCGGGCGGCTACGATTCATCCCTTGTAACAGCGATAGCCCAGGAGCTGTCGGATGAGCCTGTCAGGACCTTCTGCATCGGCTTCAATGTGCCGAGCTACAACGAGGCCGAGTACGCCAAAGAGATAGCAACTTACCTTGGCTGCAACCACACCGAGATGTACATCTCGGAAAAAGAGATGTTTGACCTCGTCTCGAGCATCCCTCAGTACTACGACGAGCCTTTTGCGGACAACTCGGAGATACCGTCCATGCTGGTAAGTAAGCTCGCCAAAAAGGACGTCACCGTTGCGCTTTCAGGCGACGGGGGCGATGAGTTTTTCTGCGGTTACAATGTATATGACAACGTATATCAGGCTCAGCTTTTGGAGTTTCCCGGGGCGGTGGTAAACGCGGTCGGCAAGATTCCCCTTGGCTCAGGAAGGCTTATCGACAGGATGCCCTTCAGGGTAAAGGTCGTCGCCGGAAACAGAGACCCGGAGACCAAGACGCAGCTGGTGTCTGAGGGCTATATCAGGGCATCACACGCATTTCTGCACGGAAAAGAGACGCTGGACGTGCCTGTAAGTGCTCAGGACTATCTGGGAACAGACTTTAATCTTGCAGCGAATGAGGCGCCTGTCCTCTACCCTACAGAGACCACCTATGGCGTGGGTAACTTCCAGGCAAGGCGTATGCTCCTTGATATGGACACGTACCTTCCCGAGGACATACTGGTCAAGATGGACAGGGCATCCATGAAGTACTCACTCGAGAACAGATGCCCTATAATGGATACGGAGGTCATGGAGTACTCCTTCAGGATTCCGCACAAATTCAAGTATTACAAGGGCGACAAGAAGCACATATTAAAGGATATCGCCTGCGATTATATCCCGAGGGAGCTCCTCGAGAGGCCAAAGACCGGCTTTGGAGTTCCGATGGACAGCTGGCTCAGGGGCCCGTTAAAGGAGGCGCTCCTCGACTACAGCAGTACGGCGTTTTTAAAGAAGCAGGGAATATTTGATGCGGACTACGTTTCGCGCTTTATAAACGACTACATCGTAAAGGGAGACGCAGGACCCTCAACAGGGGCGAATTTCAGCAAGATAACGTGGTCGTTCTTTATCTTCCAGCAGTGGTACAACTACTACCACATGCTGTAAACAAAAGGAGAGAGTTATGACGAGAGAAGAAGTATTTGAGAAACTAAATGCAGTTTTTAGAGATGTGTTTGAGGACGAGAGTATTACCGTCAATGATGATACTACGGCGGATGATATTGAGGACTGGGATTCGCTGGAGCATATTAACCTGGTGAATGCTGTCGAGCAGGAGTTTGGGATCAAGTTCAACATGGGGCAGATCGTGTCCATGAAGAATGTCGGCGAGATGGTGAATATCATCATTGAGAAGCTCGGGTAAGGGTGAGGATATGAAGATACATCACGTCGGATACCTGGCCAAAAACATAGAGAAGACCAGAAAGAAGTTTCTCGAGCTCGGGTACGGGGTTGAGAGGGAAGTTATGTACGATGAGTACAGGCAGATCGACATTGAGTTTTTGAAAAACGGGGACTACAGGGTTGAGCTGATACAGCCAAAGAGTGAAGACTCTCCCATGTTCCCTCTCTTAAAGCGCTTTAAGAACTCGCCCTATCACTTCTGCTACGAGGTAGCGGACCTTGAGCAATCGGTTGAAGAGCTGTCGCAGATGGGCTATACCGTAATTCAGGAGATAGCGCCGGCGCCTGCAATTGACGGCAGAAAAGTAGTTTTTTTGAACAATATCAGTATGGGGATCATCGAACTTGTCGAAGCATGAGCAGCATACACAAAAGCATATAGCAATGTACATAGGTTCACTTCAAAAGGGCGGAGCCGAGAGGGTCATGTCGGGCCTCTCGGACTTCTTTTTTGAAGAGGGATACAGAGTAACCCTTGTTACGACCTATCTTGCGCCCAACGAGTACGAGGTGAGGCACGCAGCTTGGAAGGCGGTCCCTGCGGGGGCTCCGAGGGCAGAGCTCGTGGCTGATCTCGACGAGAATCCCGTCTGGGTTGACCCTGAGGGCGGCGAAGAGGGAGGCATAAAGAGGGTATTCTCGGCTCTTTTAAAAAGTGAACAGAAAGGGCGGGTCACTAACCTGCGCCTTCGCCACCAAAAGCTAACGGACATCTGGAAAGAGCTGAAGCCCGATGTCGTCCTGAGCTTTATGGGAAAGAACAACATCATGGCGATCTCCACCGCGACAAGGGAGGGGATAAAGGTAGTTGCATCCGTCAGGGCTGACCCCGATATGGAGTACGGCTCAATTTCGCTAAAGGCCGGTATGCTCTCAACCTTCGGCAAGGCAGCAGGCATCGCCGTGCAGTCGAGCGGAGCCATGAATAAGTTCCCCGGCTTTATCAGGAAGAAGTGTACGATACTTCCAAATCCCATGGACATATCTTTTGTGAGAAAGAGATATGCCGGAGAGAGGGAGAAGAGCATAGTCATGGTGGCGAGGCTGAACGCCAACAAAAACCAGGCAATGGTCATGGAGGCCTTTGCAGAGGCGACGAAGGATAAATTCAGTGACTACCGCCTCGTCTTTTACGGCGACGGCCCCGACAGGCTATCGCTTCAGCGAAAGGCAGCATCACTTGGGATCGGCGAGAGAGTAGATTTTAAGGGAAACGTAAAGCACGTCGCTGAGCACATAGAAAAGGCGAGGATATTCGTGCTCGCATCCAACCACGAGGGCATGCCCAACTCCCTCATAGAGGCGATGAGCCTGGGCCTTGCCTGCATCTCCACCGACTGCCCCTGCGGCGGCCCAAGAGACCTTATAAAGGACGGCTACAACGGCCTCCTCGTCCCCGTCGCCGACAAAGAAGCCATGACCACCGCCCTAATAAGTCTCATGGAAAACGACAACCTTGCAGAAAACCTCGGCAAAGCAGCCACCAATATCCAGAAGAAATTCGCACCCGACGTTGCCAATCTCGCCTGGAAACAGTATATTGATTCTATACTGAGATATGATTAAGTCAGAATCCAGGGCTGAGCAAATGTATATCGGTCACGGTATGCATGAGAAAAACGTCGGCACTTTGAGCAGAGCACTTGGCGATGTATTTTAGAGCCTAGTGCGAGCCATGGGGGACCACTTGACGAGGTATTTTCGAGTCTAGTGGGGCATCCCAAGGTGGAGCTCCTTAGTACCGCTACGTTTTTCTTTGTGCGAGAGCGCCATACCGTGACAGATATACATTTGCTCAGCCCGGACCTACCTAAACAGCAGCACAGCAAGAGGACAGTATGAAAGACCTTGAATATCCCTTTGACGGCAACTACATAATGAAGAAGAAGCGGAGCCTCAAAAAGGCTCTTTTAGCTGACGGCTCAGACCGTATCCACAAAAAGATTGCCGTCCTCGGCGGCTCCACAACCCACGATATCATAGCCGTCTTAGAGCTCTTTTTGCTGAACTTTGGCATCGAGCCCGAGTTCTACGAGTCGGAGTACGGGCAGTACTGGCAGGATGCCATGTTCCCGACAGACGAGCTCTTATCGTTTTCGCCGGATATCATCTTCATCCACACATCCAACAGGAACATTCTGGATTACCCTGAGATCGGCGATACTGCACCAGAAGTAAATGCAAAGCTTGAAAAGGTCTTTTCGAATTTTCAGACCATGTGGAAGAAGCTATCAGAGACCTTCAACTGCCCGATTATACAGAACAATTTTGAGATGCCTTTTTTCAGGCTCATGGGAAACCGCGACGGAGTCGACATTCACGGAAGACTTCGCTTTATTCACAGACTGAATGAGCGCTTTGCGGACCACGCATCAAACTGCGAGACCGCGGGTGAGAGCTTTTTTATAAATGACATCAATTACCTCTCTGCCTGTTACGGGCTCGATGAGTGGTCAGATCCGCAGGCGTGGCATATGTACAAGTACGCCCTCTGCATCCCTGCGATCCCCTGCCTTAGCTACAACGTCGCAAACATCATAAAGTCCATCTATGGCAAGAACAAGAAGGGACTGGTGCTCGACCTCGACAACACCCTCTGGGGCGGAGTTGTGGGAGACGATGGAGTAGACGGGATAGAGATAGGACAGGAGACGAGCCTTGGGCAGGTCTACTCTGAGTTTCAGAACTATGTTAAGATGCAGAAGGACATCGGCGTAATCCTCGCAGTTGACTCCAAAAATGAGCACGAAAATGCGATCGCGGGGCTAAATCACCCCGACGGAGCTCTTCGCCCCGATGACTTCGTCTCGATAAAGGCCAACTGGGAGCCAAAGAGCGAGAACTTCAAGTCGATCGCAAAAGACCTCAGCCTCCTTCCCGAGTCTCTCGTATTCGTTGACGATAACCCCGCTGAGAGGGAGATCGTGACAGCGCAGCTTCCCGGAGTATCAGCGCCTGCACTCGATGCGCCCGAGCACTACATCAGGTATATCGACCACGGCGGATATTTTGAGGTGACATCTCTTTCCGAGGACGACAAAAAGCGCAACGAGATGTACATGGCAAACAGAAAGAGGACGGAGCTCCTTGAGAGCTTTGCCGACTACGGCGAGTACCTGACGTCCCTCGAGATGGAGGCGCAGATAGGGCCGTTTGATAAGATGTATTTCCCGAGGATAGCGCAGCTGACCAATAAGAGCAACCAGTTTAACTTAACCACCAGGCGCTACTCCCAGGATGATATAGAGAAGGCGGCAGAGGATGAGGGAAACATCACTCTCTGCGGGCGATTAAAGGATAAATTCGGTGACAACGGGATAGTTTCCCTCGCAATCGGAAATATCAGGGGAGAGGTGCGCGACGAGCTCCACATTGTTCTGTGGCTTATGAGCTGCAGGGTCTTAAAGCGCGACATGGAATTTGCCATGATGGATGAGCTTGTCGCTGCGGCGCTTGAAAACGGCATCAGCTCCATTTTCGGCTACTACTATCCGACCGCCAAGAATAAGATGGTTAAGGATTTTTATCTGCTTCAGGGGTTTGAGAAGATATCAGAGGATGCGGACGGAAATCTCACCTTCAGGCTCGACATCAGCGGCGGGTACATCAGGAAAAACAAGTATATAAAGATTATCAGATGATCATAGGTATTTTATGTGCGGAATTTGCGGACTTATCGGATATAAGAAAGATGCGGCCCCTGTCATCCACAGGATGAACGAGAGGATGATACACCGCGGCCCCGACGATGAGGGGATCTATATAAGTGATGACCACAAAGTGGCGCTTGGACACAGGCGCCTTGCAATTGTCGAGCTCTCCAAAAAGGGAGCCCAGCCAATGACGTCTCTTAGCGGCAGGTTTACCCTGGTCTACAACGGTGAGATTTACAACGCAGGCCTTCTCAGGGAAAAGCTCCTCTCTGTGGCGTCACAATCCGGCACTGTTTTCGGGACATGCGGCGCAGGAATTACTTTTCGCGGAAGCTCCGACACCGAGGTTTTACTTGAGTCCATCGAGAGATTCGGAGTAAAAAAGACGCTGGAAACAGCGAAGGGAATGTTCGGCTTTGCAATCTACGACAGGGAGAATAACACTGTGACCCTTGCCCGGGACAGGGTCGGCGAAAAGCCCCTCTACTACGGGTACGTGGGCGGCGCCTTCGCATTTGCCTCGGACCTTGGGAGCATCAGGGTCATCGACGGATTTGACAACGCCATAAATACAGATGTTCTGGATATATATTTCAGGGACGGCTACATTCCCGCTCCCTACTCTATTTACAGGGATATTTACAAGCTCGATGCAGGGAAGATATTGACCATAAATGTCTCTGACCTCACAACTCGTGAAGAGACCTGCTTCTCGATGGCAGAGATTGCCAAAAAGGGGAGCGAGAGTCCCTTTGACGGAAGCCCCATAGAGGCGGCAGATGAACTTGAGAGGCTCTTAAAAGAGTCGGTAAAGGGACAGATGATCGCCGATGTTCCGCTTGGGGCATTCCTCTCTGCAGGCATCGACTCATCAACCATCGTATCCATCATGCAGTCCGTATCCGATAGGAAGGTCAGGACCTTCACTATAGGCATGGAGGATGAGAGGTACAACGAGGCGAAGATAGCGGGAGAGATCGCATCGCACCTTGGCACCGATCACACGGAGCTCTACATAACAGAAGCTGACGCAAAGGCCGTCATTCCGGGCATCGCCCGCATGTTTGCGGAGCCCTTTGCGGACTCATCGCAGATACCGACTTTCCTTGTCAGCAAAATGACGAGGCAGTATGTGACGGTATCGCTCTCGGGTGATGGAGGCGATGAGCTCTTTTGCGGCTACAACTCCTACGAATCTGTGGGACGGATCTGGGGTAAGCTTCATAATCTCCCCTATCCTGTCAGGAAGGCTACGAGTTCAGCCCTCCTTGCCGCAATGTCAGGCAGGATAAAGAGCGGCGCATTTAATCAGACTGAGTACGCAAAGGCGGTATACCTCGTAGCAAAGTCCCCCTCCGATGTCCACAGGATGGAGCACCTCTCTGACCCTCTGATATCAAAGATAAGCCTTACGCACGGCCACATAAGCGAAAAGTGCATGGACCACAGCGGAGTATACCTTGGCGATCCGTTAAAGGATGTTCGGCTCATGGAT
This sequence comes from Butyrivibrio sp., assembly GCA_017470505.1. Lineage (GTDB taxonomy): Bacteria > Bacillota > Clostridia > Lachnospirales > Lachnospiraceae > Butyrivibrio. The sequence continues at coordinate 51,477 of JAFUYO010000042.1, forward strand.
ATGCTCGTGTATCACCCCGACGACATTCTGGTAAAGGTCGACAGAACTGCCATGGCGGTATCGCTCGAGAGCAGGGTGCCAATGCTTGATAAGGACATACTTGAGTTTGCTTTTTCTCTCCCGACACCCTACTTAAGAGATGAAAAGACTTCAAAAAAAGTCTTAAGAGATGTATTATACCGTTATGTGCCCAGGGAGATGATGGACAGACCCAAAAAAGGCTTCTCCATCCCAATAGCGAAGTGGCTCCTTGAGCCTGATTTAAGATCCTGGGCAGAAGATCTTTTGGATGAAAAAAAGGTAAGTCAATCGGGTATACTCGATTCTGACGTTGTACATAAGATATGGACGGACTTTACCGAAAAGGGGATATACAGGGTGCAGATATGGTATATCCTAATGTTCCTTGAGTGGTATGAAGATGAGTACAGACATTCCTTATAAAGCGTTCAGGTAGTGAGTGCTGACAGGTGATGCGAAAAAATGTACTTGTAGGTCTGCCCGGACCCGACAGGTGTTTTAGATGAGCGTTACATCGTTCTATTTTCTGTGCTTTTTTGCACTTGTTTTAATCATATATTACCTCGTTCCTGTATTTACAAAGGGGCGCGGACAGTGGGTGGTGCTACTTATCTCCGGCATCGCCTTTTATGTGATGTCACAAAATCCTGCGCTGATACTCTATCCCCTCTCTTCATCACTCATAACCTGGCTCCTTCTAAAGCTCCTTGAAAAGGTGCCGGATGA
>JAFUYO010000043.1 GCA_017470505.1 Butyrivibrio sp.
ATCCATAATTATACAATATAATACGCCTATATGCTTTATTATCACTAAAGCCACAGGCGTTAACAATTTGTTTACAATTAATTAAAAGAATGGTTACTTCAAATCATCTTTTAGACATATAGACTTGTTAATATAATATTGTCAGATGAGTTAAGACAATACCAAATAAAACTTTTTCATAATATGCCAGGTAAGGAAGCTTACCTGGCATCCTCCCTTTTATAGGGCTTTTACAGCCCTTCCCGCGGATGCCGCATCGCTCTTAATCCGCCTTTCCCTGAAGGAAATTCTCAAGGTCAGCTATCGCTGAGTCCTCATCACTCCCATCTGCAATAACAGTTACTTCCTCTCCCGAAGTAAGGCTCAGAGTCATCATGCCCATTATGCTCTTGCAGTTTACCTTTTTGGACTGTGCCTCAATGTGAACCGTGCTCTCATACTTGCTCGCGAGCTGCACCAGTTCAGCGACGGGTCTCGCCTCAAGCCCTCTGGGCAGTTTGATTTCGATAGATTTTGTGATCATATATCCTCCTCTGATAATTATGTGCGCAGTCTCTCTGCGAGTTCTGAGAGCTTGCGCAGCCTGTGATTAACTCCTGACTTGCCAACAGGCGGGTCGAGATATGTCCCGAGTTCCTGAAGTGTTGCGTCCGGATGCTCGAGCCGTACCTGTGCCATCTCCTTCAGCGGGCGCGGCAGGTCCTTAAAGCCGTAGTTGTCCCTTATATAGGTTATATCGTCTATCTGTTTGGTCGCAGCGTTCACGGTCTTGGTGATGTTCGCCACCTCGCAGTTAACCCTTCTGTTTATGGAATTGCGCATGTCCCTCAGTATCCGGAGATTCTCCAGATTCATCAGTGAAACCGGCGCTTCCATGATGTTCAGAAGGTCCACGATGTCGGCGCCCTCCTTGACATAGAGCACATAGTACTTCTTGCGCACAACTATACGCGACTCTATATCAAAGCTGCCTATCATCTCTTTGAGCTGCAGGGCCTGTTCCCTGCTGCCACAGACAAACTCCAGATGATACCCCTTGTTCGGATCGCTGATTGACCCAATACATAAAAAGGCATCTCTGAGGAAAGCTCTTTTGCAGCACGAAGCTCGGGTGACAACCATGTTAATGCCTCTCTCAAAATCCCTTAAAGCGCCCTGCTCCAAAATCCTGGTCGCCTTGAGGAGAGTTTCCAGGTCCTCCTGCGGGATGTCGACAAGCCGCAGTATGCGGCCGTTTCTGTGAACACCTTCGGTTTCCTCTAAAATGCTACCACTTATATTAAATGCTTTTTTTAATAATGTAAAGAACTTTCTAAGTACCAGGGCGTTGTCAGTTGGCATATACAGTGACATTCTGCCATCCTCCATGACCACCGTGCCCATAAACACTATGATCGCGGACAGCTCCGCAATCCGGCAGTGCCTGGAAGAGCCGATGTGCCTCGAAAGCTCCTCTTTTACCTCCGATGAAAAAGACATCTCTCACCTTGCCTTTATAACATCCCTGTGAAAAATCTTGAGCCCGTACTTGCCGCCTGCATCGCGGAGCCTCTTATAGACCTCGTTTGCAATGGTGACGCTCCTGTGCTGTCCGCCCGTGCAGCCGATCGCCACAACAAGCTGGTACTTGCCCTCCTGCACGTACCCCGGGATCAGGAACGTGAGCATGTCTGTCAGCTTGTCCACGAACTCGGCGCAGGCAGGAAAACTCTTAACGTAGTCCTGTACGGCTGCATCGTTACCTGTCTGGTGCTTTAAGTTCTCGATGTAGTAGGGATTTGGAAGGAACCTGACGTCAAACACAAGGTCTGCGTCATGCGGTATCCCGTACTTAAAGCCAAAGGAGAGAACCTGCACCATGAGGGAGTTGTAGCCCTCGTTCCTGACAAAGATCTTATCCAGCTCCTCCTTGAGTTCACGGGTCAGGAGATTAGAGGTGTCGATGACGTAGTCAGCCTTCTTCTTGACGTCAGAGAGGACTTCTCTCTCCCTCTCGATGCCGTCCTCGAGCCTGTCTCCCGCGTTGTTCATCGGGTGGATACGCCTCGTCTCCTTGTATCTCTTTATCAGCACCTCGTCGCTGGCGTCCATGAAAAGAACTTCTACCGGGATCCCCCTCTCCCTGAGTGAGTCAATGATGCTGGCGACCTCCTCAAAGCGCTGGCCCGCCCTCGCGTCAACCCCGAGGACGACCTTGGTTATCTCCGAGTCAGGCATTGTGATAAGCTCCGTGAACTTGCCGATAAGCGACACCGGAAGATTGTCGACGCAGTAAAAGCCCGCGTCCTCAAGCATATTGATGGCAGTGGCCTTTCCTCCGCCGCTCATGCCCGTTACTATTATAAATCGCATCAGAATTCTCCAATCATTATGACCTCGGGTTCGAGTTCAACTCCCCGGGAAGAATAAACCTTCTCTCTGACTGTCTGTATCAGCCCATAAATCTCAGCTGATGTGGCAGAGCCCTTATTGATGACAAAGCCGCAGTGCTTTTCCGAGACTGCAGCTCCTCCTATTGAAAAGCCCTTGAGCCCTGCCTCCTCGATGAGCTTGCCGGCAAAGTAACCCTCAGGTCTCTTAAAGGTTGAGCCCGCGCTTGGGTAGTCAAGCGGCTGTTTCTCGCGCCGCTTTTCTGAAAGCTCCTTTATGCGGGCGGTTATCTCTTCGCTCTCTCCCTTTTCTAGCCTGAAAAGAGCCGACAGAACAAGATAGCCGTTTTCTTTAAGTGCGCTCGTCCTGTACCTGAAGCTGCACTCATCGCATGAGAGGGTAATAACTTCCCCTCCAGGGGTGAGGGCCTCAACGCTCTCTGTGATCATCTTCATCTCGCCGCCGTAGGCGCCTGCGTTCATTATCATGGCGCCCCCGACTGTCCCGGGGATACCCGCGGCAAATTCAAAGCCTGTGAGGGCGCTGCGGGTCGCAAGGTTTGCAACCTGACTGTTCAAAACTCCTGCTCCCGCTCTTATCCCGGTTTCATTCACAACAAAGAGATCACTTAATCCTTCAGTCGAGACCGCAACTCCCTGATAGCCCCTGTCGGAGACCAGGATATTGCTGCCGTTTCCGAGGAAAAAGTGCTCTGTCCTGCTGTCGCGAAGAGCGGTGGCAGCGCTAAGTAGCTGCTCTTTAGTCTTTGGCCGTATAAATAAGCTTGCAGGCCCACCGGTTTTAAACGTGGTGTGCCTGCTCATAGGTTCATCTGCGACCACGGCCCCATCGCCGACGATCGCCTTTAATCTTTCTGTTATTTCGCTGTTCAAAGTAGTAATCCTTTATCCGATAAGAAGCTTGGCTGCCCCGTATACTCCCGCGTCATTTCCGAGCTTTGCCAGGGCAAACTTTGCTTCGGCGCATCCTGAGAATGCGTATTTTTTGAAGCTGGGCATCAGAAGGTCAAAGAGCATATCTCCTGCCTTGGATACTCCGCCGCCCAAAACGATTATCTCGGGGTTTGTGACTGTGGCAACAGCTGCAATTCCCTTTCCGAGGTAGTATCCGTACTGCTCCGCAGCCATCCTGGCCATGTTGTCACCGTTCTTGGCAGCGTCAAAGATATCTCTGCACTCGTACTCTTTCTCTCGAAGGACGCTCGGCTCATCGTACATTGCAAGGACTCTTCTCGCGAGCCTTACTGCGCCGGTTGCGCTTGCGTACATCTCAAAGCAGCCGTGCTTGCCGCAGCCGCACTTCTCGGGCTCGTCGTCGACAAGGTGGATGTGTCCGATCTCTCCGCCTGAACCCTTGGAGCCGCTAAGTATCTTGCCGTCAATGATGATGCCGCCGCCAACTCCGGTTCCGAGTGTGACAAGAAGGAGGTTATTGTAGCCCTGTCCGCCGCCCTTCCAGGCTTCGCCGAGTGCTGCAACGTTGGCGTCGTTTCCAGCCTTTACGGGGAGCTTAAGTGCAGAGTGGAGCTCGTTAACAACGCTTATCTTCTCCCAGCCCAGGTTAACCGCCTGATAGCACATTCCGTCAGAGTTTACAGCGCCCGGAACTCCCACTCCTGCGCCGACAACCTCTGTGTCCTCAATTTTTCTCTCCTTCATCTTAGCTCTGATGGATGCCGCGATGTCGGGGATGATCCTGCTGCCGTGATCCTCAGTGACAGTGGGTATCTCCCAGAACTCCACCTTCTCACCGGTCTCAGTCAGAAGCCCTATCTTGACGGTCGTTCCGCCGACGTCCGCACCGAAAACGTATCTTGCCATAACTTTGCTCCCTTCTTTTTTACCTTGTTATATTTACTCCGTGATACGGATTGCTCCGCTTCGCTCCCGCAATCCTACAGACATGCGGAATCCGCGCTGTTCGCGCTACTTCCTTATGTCTGTTCGCATCCCAAATTTCTGCAGCTTGCCGTGCAAGCACGCAGCTGCAGAAGCTTGGTCTGCTTTATCACTCATCATCCTCTTCATTTCGTCTTCTCGCGAGCGAATTCTGAACCCTGTTGTAGAGCTCCTGCGCTGCGTTGTAGCCCATCGCCTTCTGTCTGTGGTTGACTGCTGCCGATTCGCAGATTACGGCGAGGTTCCTTCCGGGACGGATGGGGATCCTGTGGCAGACAACCTTGTTGCCCAGGTACTCCGTGTACTCCTCCTCAAGTCCCAGCCTGTCGTATTCCTTATCCTTGTCCCAGTCCTCGAGCTTGATGACAAGGTCTATGTTCTGTGTCTCCCTTACGCTGGAAACACCGTAGAGGGTCTTGACATCTATGATGCCGACGCCCCTCATCTCTATGAAGTGCTTGGTTATGTCGGGCGCAGAGCCAATTAGCGTCTCCTCGCTGACCCTTCTGATCTCGACTACGTCGTCGGAAACGAGACGATGTCCTCTCTTTATCAGCTCTATGGCGGTCTCTGACTTGCCGATGCCGCTCTCACCTGTTATGAGAACGCCGACACCGTATACGTCAACAAGTACGCCGTGGATCGAGATGCAGGGCGCAAGCTTGACATTGAGCCATCTGATCACCTCCGCCATGAAAGCTGAGGTCGATTTCTTGGTGATAAAGACCGGGACCCTCTCCTCGACCGCGATCTTTACAAAGAGCGGATCCGGTGTGAGCTCCCTGCAGAAGACGACCGCAGGTATGTCAAAGGAGAGAAACTCCCTGAACATCTGCTCTTTTTTCTTGGCAGGAGTCGACTCCATGTAGGTGTATTCTACAAAGCCGATGACCTGGAGCCTGGTCGCCTCAAAGTGCTCAAAATATCCCGCGAGTTGAAGCGCAGGCCTGTTTATATCCGGCTGGCTTATCCTGATCTTCTTGATGTCCAGCTCGGGTGTAAGGTCCTCAAGCTTCTGCCTCTCAACTATTTCCTTTAAACTGACACTCGACATATGTACCTCTTCTGTCTCTCACACAGCCGGCAGCTTATGAACTGTTACATAATATATTTATGCCGGCCGCTGACTGAACAATAACATAATCTTCTTTACAACGCCTAAATGATAACATAGATAGGCTCTATCTTCAAACGTTTTGGTGGAAAAAAGCGTATATTTGCTCTGCCACATTTTCGGGGATTTCGGGCACATTGGACAGCTCCCTGGCAGATGCGTTTCTGATGTCCTCAATCGACTTAAAGGCGCGCATCAGGGCCTTCCTCCTTGCGGGGCCGATCCCCGGGATGTCGTCGAGCGAGCTCTTTACCTGAGCCTTGCTGCGAAGCGAGCGGTGGTACTCAATCGCAAACCGGTGGGCCTCGTCCTGGATCCTCGTGATCAGCTTGAAGGCCTCTGACCTCGTGTCTATCGGCAGCTCTACATTATTATAGTAGAGTCCCCTCGTCCTGTGGTTGTCGTCCTTGACCATGCCGCAGACAGGGATCGATATCCCGAGCTCATCAAGGACCTGCAGGCAGATGTTGACCTGTCCTCTTCCGCCGTCCATCAGTATCAGATCCGGGAACTTCGTAAAACTCCCGTACTTGGCATCGATGTCCCTGACCTCCAGCTCGTGCCTCTCCTCGATGCCGTGGAGAAGGCGCCTGGTGAGAACCTCGTGCATACAGGCGTAGTCATCGGGCCCCGTAACGGTCTTTATCCGAAACTTTCTGTAGTCGCTCCTCTTGGGCTTTCCCTTCTCGTAGACCACCATCGAACCCACGTTTGCAAAGCCGCTTATGTTTGAAATATCGTAGGCCTCCATCCTCGTGAGCCCTTTTATACCAAGGAGCTGCTCTATCTCCTTGACGGCTCCGATGGTGCGGCCCTCCTCTCGCTTTATCCTCTCCTTGTCCTTGGACAGAACGAGGGAGGCGTTCTCCGCGGCAAGCTCCATGAGTTTCTCCTTCTGCCCCCTCTCGGGAACGGAGATGTAAACCCTCGAGCCCTTTCTCTGAGTCAGCCACTTCTCGATTATCTCCATGTCCTCAATGGGCTCGGGGAGCAGAATCTGCCTCGGGATAAAAGGTGTCCCCGCATAGAACTGCTTGACGAAGTTCATCAGTATTTCGCCTGAAGGGTTCTCGGAGACATGGGTCATGTAGAAGTGCTCCCTTCCGATGAGCCGCCCGTCCCTGACAAAAAAGACCTGAACCACCGCGTCCTTGTCGTCCGATGCGATCGCAATGATGTCCTTGTCCTCCATCGAGGAGTCAGTCATCTTCTGCTTCTGCGCAACCTGCCTCACGGAAGACAGCAGATCCCTGTATTTGGCTGCGTTCTCAAAATCAAGTGTCTCCGACGCATCCGCCATCTTCTGCTCAAGCTCTTTGGTTATGACGGAGTAGTTGCCGTTCAGAAAGTCCAGAGCCTTGTCGATCCTCTCCCTGTACTCCTGCCTCGTAACATTCCCCGTGCAGGGCGCGCAGCACTGCTTCATGTGGTAGTTGAGGCACGGCCTCTCAAGTCCTATGTCCCTCGGAAGGACCCTGTTGCAGGTGCGCAGCCCGTAGAGCTTGTTGATGAGCTCAATCGTGTCCTTCACCGCCGCAGCGCTCGTGAAGGGCCCGAAGTACCTGGACTTGTCCTTCTTCATGAGCCTTGAGAACAGAACCCTGGGATACTCCTCAGATACCGTCACCTTGATGTAGGGATAGGTCTTATCATCCTTTAAAAGAGTGTTATACCTCGGGCAGTGCTCCTTGATGAGGTTGTTCTCAAGAACCAGAGCCTCGAGCTCTGAGTCCGTGACGATGTACTCAAAGCGCTCTATCTGCCTGACCATCTGGTCAATCTGCGGACCCCTCCCGATGTTCGCGCGAAAATAGCTCCTAACCCTGTTGTGAAGATTTATCGCCTTCCCGACATACATGATGGTGTCATTCTTGTCGTGCATTATATACACTCCCGGTTTGTTCGGGAGCTTTTTTAACTCTTCCTTAATATCAAAATTACTCATATAAAAATATTAAACCACCAAAGCTCCGACTTTGAAAGAGGATGTCGAAGAATGGTGGTTTAATAAGAGGAAAAAAGGATACCAGGATAGGGTCTGAAAGCTTATAGATAGTCTATGACAGGGTCAAAAGTCCGACTCGTACGTCTTTTATATATAGCGCTTCAGAAATTGTCACGGGCGTACTTTAGAAGTGCCTTAGCCGCCTCTTCTTCGTCTTCGCCCTCGCAGATTATTGTGATAAGTCCGCCGTTTTTGACGCCCAGACTCATGATTCCGAAAACGTGCCTGGCATCTGCCGTCTGCCCGTTTCCCTCTGCGGTTATGACCGAGGAATATTTTCTTGCAAGCGCTGCCATGCCTCCTGCCGGTAATGCGTGTACACCCTCAGGGTCTTTTACTGTATAGCAAAACTTTTTCATATCTCTACCTTAAAGTGCTCGAAGAGGATCTTTTCTGCCTCAGGATTCCAGAGTCCTGAGTGTGCCTTGCAGCTATCGTCAAGCTTTTTGAAGAACGGGTCTGTTTCGCCAAGCTTTCCAAAGTCGTCGATCGCTGTGAGAGGCATATCTATCTGAGTGTAGCACAGCTTCTTGCCGCCGGGGATATTGGGAAGGTTGCAGGTAGTCTCAGCTACTGCGTCAAGGCCTCCAATGTGTGTTACCATGACGGAAGGATTTATCTCTCCCCTGGCGGCAAGCGTCAGGGCCTCAAGAAGGTCATCGTTGTTGCCGCCCGTGGTTCCAAGAATATGTGTGCTTGTGTAATGTGCGTTGTAAAGATTTATGTCAGCCTTGAACTGGTTGTCTGTGGGTCCTGCAAAGAAGTTCATGCAGCCGTCAAATGCAAGGAGTCTGTCTCCCATCTCAGCCACGCTCCTGACAGGGATGTATACGAATACGTCGTCATACCCGTGGCCCTCTGTGATCTCCATGAGCTTTTCTTCGGCATCATCTCCAGAGGTGTTAAAGTATATGAGCTCAACGCCGTTTTCTTTTGCAAACTCAGGGCTCAGAACCTGCGCCGCCCTCTTAAGCCTGGCGTCATCGACATCTGTTACGACGATCCTCTTAGGCTTATTCTCAAAGCGGATTCCATAGTTTACAGCTGAGAGTCCCATCGGACCGCACCCTCCCATGATGAGGATGTTTCCGCCCTCCTTGGTTCCCATTGTGTGGTTGTAGTTCTGCTTGTTGGTGTGGTAGTTGGCATGATATCCGCCGATTACGCAGCTGACGGGCTCTCCGAGGGATGCCATGTAGAAGCTGTCACCGTTATAAGGAAGCAGTGCATCCAGCTCCATAACCTCGTGAGGCATGATGCAGTAGGTTGCATCTCCGCCGCAGAAGCGGTATGAGTATCCGGGTGAGTCGAGCTTGCCCTGGTAGTTGAGGGCGGGCTGAAGCGCCCACTTATCGCCGACCTTGTACTTGTCCTTCCACTTTTCACCGACTTCCACGATAACGCCTGAGCATTCGTGCCCTGTGATGATAGGATTAACGTCTATGTCCTGGGGCGCTCTCTTGTGCTTCTTGCCCTGCCTGGCAAGCTTGTAGGTCGACATGCAGATGCTGTCTGTCATGACCTTTACCAGAATCTCATCGTCCTTTATCTCGGGAAGCTCGAACTCCTCAAGTCGAAGGTCCATCTCTCCGTACATTCTTACTGCTCTTGTCTTCATAATTGCTCCTCTCCTGTATGGTCCCGGGACTTACCGCTTGCAGGAGTCCTTGGGACGGGTCAAAGTGTTCATTATTTGTTTTACTCAGCTTCAAAAAAGCTGCTGATCTCTTCTTCGTTCATCTTGAGCAGTTTCTCGACACCGTCTTTCTCCGAAAACGTCATTGCTATCTTCGAGAGGACCTTTAGGTGCTCATCGCCGACCGCTGCTATTCCTATTACCACTTTTGCTTTTTCGCTTGCTCCCCACTCCTGTCCCTTGGGAAAGGTCATGAGCACAAGCCCTGTCTTTTTGATGTCTTTTTTGGCCTCCTCGATACCGTGAGGAATTGCCACCTCGTTCCCGATATATGTGTTAAAAACCTTCTCTTTATCGAGCATCGCCTGTGTGTAATGCTCGTTTGTGTACCCCTGTGAAGTGAATATTTCGCCGATCTTTCTGATCACATCTTCTTTGGCCATCGGCTCCTGGTTGATAAAGATATTTTTTGCTTCTAGAATCATTTTGCCCTCCGTTTCTACAGACCGTTAAGCTGCTCAGTAAAGTAGGTCTTAAGTATCTTTTGTAATTTATCCCGAATGCCGTCCTCGTCGCCCTGCTTGAGGGTACTTAGGAACGCCTCATCTTCTATTATCGCGCTCGACACTCTTCCGAGCATCTCCGCGTTTTGTCCTCTGTTCTCATCTATTGGCATTGTCATGCACAGCACTGCCCTTATCCCGTTCAGCTTTTCATTTTGAAAAAGGCTGCCTCCCTGGGACGTGGCCGTCACTATCTGACAATCTCTGACTGCTTTACTTCTACAATGGAACAGTGCTATCCCTATCTCGGGAAAGAGCTGAGTCATTACCTGCTCTCTCGCGATAATGTCTGCAGAAAGTACTGCTGCCGCCTTTTGTGTATCCGTCAGATCTGCCGCAAGAAGCCGGATCAGCGCCTCAAGCTGAATATCCTGTGGCACCTTCAGATGATGATATCTTCTGATAACCCCCTTTACCCTGGTGATTATCCCGTTTATCTCATCGAGCTGTCTTGTGAAGTCGTTGTTCTCCTGTCTTGCCGGCATTGATGAATATTCGTCGATCTTGACACCGATCTGCAGAACATCCTTCTGCGTGATCAGTGGATTTACCAGACAGTAATCAACTCCCAGGTTGTCCACTTCAATACTTGAGATAAAAAAATCTGTCCTGGATATCACGTGCGGACTGATCTCGTCAATTCCGTACGCCTTAAAAGATATATCCCATCCCTCGAATCTGCTCTTTAGCTTGGCCATCATGAGCCTCGCGACTCCGAAGCCGCTCGCGCAGATAACTCCGATAGTGACAGATCTCTTTTTTCTCCTGCGGGATTCTATCTTCTCCTTTGCTGCGCCGAAGTGCATTGCAAGGTACCCGATCTCCGCTTCGCTTACCTGTAGTCCTGTCTTCTGTGTTATAACCCCTGCCGCCCTCTCCCTTTCTGCGCACAAGGGTAAGATCGTACTTTGCAAGTATCCCTGAAATGTATTCAGCTTCCCTTAAAATTGTGCGTTTGCTTACACCCAGAGCGTCAGCGACTTCTTTGTCAGTCGCCGGCTGCTCTGCGCGGAGTAAATATAATAATATTTCTCTGATGCGTGGTGTAAGTTCCATGTCTGCTCCATTTTTCCGGAACAATCAGCTAACCGGTATGTCTTTCTGTTGTTCCTTAGAATTTGAGCTCCTCTGCCAGCCGGTCATATTCAGGTGCTGACATGAAGTTGCTTATTGTGATTATCCTGGCCTTCGGTGCGCTCTTTTTGGCCCTTCCTGCCAGATCCTTGTGTGTTACAACTATCTGTGTGCCATCAGGTATCTCTGAAACAGATGCGTGATTTACCTCGATATCCGTTCTTCCAACCTCAGCGAGCTTCTTCCTCAATACGGTTGCTCCCATTGCTGAAGAGCCCATTCCTGCGTCGCAGGCAAATACAATCTTTTTGATATCTGAAGAATCAGTCTTTACAAGGTCATCTGCAATAGTCTTAACTTCTGAAACTGCTACGCCCTTTGACTGAGCCTTCATCTGCTTCATCTCTTTCTCAGAGTCTGCGAGAGACTGCTTTGAGTTTGAAAGCCTGATGATGGGAGCTGCGATCACGAATGAAACAGCTGCTGCAACTACTACTGAGAGAAGAACCATGAAGGTTGATCCCTTAGGAGCCATTCCAAGGTAAGCGATGACAGAGCCGGGTGCAGGAGGTCCTGCAAGACCAAGCCCCGCTGCTGTGTTGAAGATCATGGCTGCCACTGAACCGCCGATTGTTGCAAGTAAAAGGAGCGGGTTCATCAGTACATAAGGGAAGTAGATCTCGTGGATTCCGCCAAGCAGGTGAATGATGAGTGCTCCGGGTGCTGAATCCCTGGTTGTCTTGTCTTTGGAGAAGAGCCAGTAAGCAACAAGTACGCCTGTACCTGCGCCGGGGTTAGTCTCGATCATGTAGAAGATTGACTTGCCGGCTGAAGCAACCTGCTCAGCTCCGAGAGGAGTGAAGATACCGTGGTTGATCGCGTTATTAAGGAAAAGAACCTTGGCAGGCTCAACGAATACAGAAACAAGAGGCAGGATGTTGTTGTCAACAAGAACTGCTACGCCTGCGTTGAGGACTGCAAGTACACCACCCATGAAAGGTCCGATGATGTAGTAACCGATGATTGCAAGGAGTAGACCTAAGATACCAACCGAGAAGTTGTTCACCAGCATCTCGAATCCGGCAGGGATCTTGCCCTCAACTGCCTTGTCGAACTGCCTGATAACCCATCCTGCAAGAGGTCCTGCAACCATTGCGCCCATGAACATTGTGTACTCTGTTCCGCAGATAACACCGATCGTCATGATCGCGCCCATAACTGCTCCACGGGCTCCGCCTACCATTTTACCACCCTGGTAAGCGATGAGTACGGGAAGAACGTATGTAAGCATCGGGCCTACGATAGAACTAAGAGCTGCATTTGGAAGCCAGCCGCTGTCAATGAATAATGCAGTGAGGAGCCCCCACGCGATAAATGCTCCGATATTCGGCATGACCATTCCGCTCAGGAACCGACCAAAGCTTTGTACTTTTTCTTTCATTTCATATCCCCTTCCAACCTATAAAGGTAATGAGCTGCCACAGAATTAAGTTCGCGCAAAACTATTTGTTTTCTCTGAACAGTTCTATTTATCCCGCACGTCTGCAGGAAGTTTACTTGTAATCTCGAAGGCGCCTTAAGTTGTTGTAAGTTCATTGTATTTTGACGCCAAACAAATTGCAATCAATACATCTTCAACTTTGTCACCTTCAGAAAGTGACAAGTGCTTAAGAACGCGTGGCTGTGCGGTTTTAAAAAAAGGGGGGGCGCGCCCCGGGAGCCGGGGTGTTGGTAAATGGACGCAGGGGTGTTGGTGGGCGGACGCGGACGCAGGGAGCATCAGAGGGCTCCTCATCAAGAGAGGCAACTCATTTTTTCACTATATCGGGTTGCCGTTAGAAATTTGACCCTTTTACCCCTTAGAACACCCTTTTTTTGAGAGCTGCTTTTCACTATTTGAAGTTTCAAAAAAAATTTGACCCCTAAAACTGCATTTTAGGGGTCAAATTTTTATTCATGTACCTAAATAGTGAAAATCAGTAAAAAAAACAAGTCAAAAACATGGGTAAAAGGGTCAAAAAAACAACAAACCTCCTATATAGTGAAAATTACTGCCTGATCGCACAATTGATACTGGTCAGGAACTGTAGCGAAATAACTTGAACATTTTACTTGCCTGATTTCCCAAATGCTGCGTCAGAAATCCTCGACAATGTTAGCGACCGAAAGTAAGGAACTGTAGCGAATTTACTTAGTCATTTGACTTGTCTGCTTTCCCGACAGCTGCGTCAGAAAGCCTCGCCGTAGCCCGCTACGGCTACGTTTTCTTCCTTGCTCTCGGAAAAGCATCCTGCGCCAAATAACTAAGTAATTCTGCTACAGTTCCTAACGCGCAATCATTTGTCGAAGTCGTCGGGGACGTGAGAGAAGAGACCTCGTTTTGTGGATTCGCCAGACGCGCTGCCCTCAGCAGCGCTCCTTTCTGCCTCTCCGAGTGTCACATCAAAGGCATTTCCGCGGATTCCGTCATCGCTGCCGGGTGTTGCACTTCCATCATTTGCGGCCTCTCCGCTGACCTCACCGGCTACACCTGCCGAAGCACCTCCGCCGATCGCATCAGCTCCACCCGCTTCTGCACTTCCGCCGGCTTCATCGCCTGCTACCACGGCAGCGCCGCCTTCGTTCTTGACGGGAACATCCTCGCCGACGAGGGCCGACTCTGCTCTTGTCGCGTAGATCCTCAGGCGCTTGGCTTCCTTGGCCTCTTCCTCGGTGGGCTCGGGGATGTTCTCAACCTCGCGGTAGATCTTCATGAACTCCTTGCCTGTGATGGTCTCCTTCTCAATGAGGAACTGGGCTATCCTGTCCATTGCATCGAGGTGATCCCTTATTATCTGCTTTGCCTTCTCGTAGCAGTCTGAGAGGAGCTTCTGGACCTCCGCGTCAACCTCTGCCGCTGTTGCGTCTGAGCAGTTCAGCACCCTGTTTCCGTCGAGGTATCTGTTCTGGATCGACTCAAGCTGCATGAGTCCGAACCTGTCGCTCATACCGAACATCGTGATCATGCTGCGTGCCATGTTGGTCGCCTTCTCTATGTCGTTCTCGGCACCTGTCGTCACGGTGTTGAAGATGACCTCCTCAGCAGCGCGTCCGCCGAGTGAAACGATGATGTCGTCGATTATCTCGTCCTTGGTCTGAAGATACTTCTCATCCTCGGGAACCTGCATAACATAGCCGAGAGCTCCCATGGTCCTGGGAACGATCGTGATCTTCTGAACGGGCTCCGTGTTCTTCTGAACAGCGCTGATAAGCGCATGTCCGACCTCGTGATAGGAGACAATCTTTCTCTCCTCCTTGCTGAGGATCCTGTCCTTTTTCTCTTTGCCGACGAGCACCTGCTCAACCGCCTCCATGAGATCGTGCTGGCAGACGTACTCCCTGTGCGCCTTAACTGCGTTGATCGCAGCCTCGTTTATCATGTTGGCAAGGTCGGACCCGACAGCTCCGCTGGTTGCGAGGGCAATCCCCTTGAGGTCGACGGTCTCGTCCATCTTGACGTCCTTGGAGTGGACCTTTAATATCTCTTCTCTTCCCTTGAGATCGGGCTTGTCTACGATAATTCTCCTGTCGAAACGCCCCGGGCGAAGCAGCGCCTTGTCGAGGATCTCGGGTCTGTTGGTCGCGCCGAGTATCAGCACGCCCTTCGATGAGTCAAATCCGTCCATCTCAGACAACAGCTGGTTGAGCGTCTGCTCTCTCTCCTCGTTTCCGCCGCCGTACTTGCTGTCACGGCTCCTGCCGATCGCGTCTATCTCGTCTATGAAAATGATGCAGGGCGCATTTTTGCTCGCCTCGGAAAAGAGATCACGGACACGGCTAGCGCCGACACCGACATACAGCTCTATGAAGTCAGAGCCTGCAAGTGAGTAAAAAGGAACGTGCGCCTCGCCCGCTACTGCCTTTGCAAGGAGCGTCTTACCTGTTCCGGGAGGTCCCACGAGGAGCGCGCCCTTGGGGAGCTTGGCTCCGATCTTGGCATATTTTGACGGGTTGTGCAAAAAGTCTACGACTTCAACAAGCGACTCTTTTGCCTCGTCCTCGCCTGCAACATCCTTAAACGTAACGCCGGTCTCCTTCTGCACATAGACCTTGGCATTGCTCTTCCCGACGCTCAAGGGTCCGCCGCTCTTCCCCATTCTCCTGAATATCAGTGAGAGCAACAGCCACATCAGAAGGATAGGTGCAATATAATAGAGGATAAAAGACAGGATCGCCCCGGATGAATCCGGAACCTCGCTCGAAACCTCAACTCCGGCATCGAGCATCCTCTGAGTCAGGACGCTGTCCTCCTCGGCTTTTCCGGTGTAATAGGTTATGGTCGAATATCCTGTCAGGGAGTAGCCGAATCCCAGCTGGTCCTCAGCTTTTTTCTCCTTGGGATAGATGTTGACGCGGTCATCCTCGATGACGATCTTCTCGATCTTGCCCTCTTCTACCATCTGTATAAACTCTGTGTAGCTGACCTCAGAGTTGGTGTTCTCCGAAAAAGCCCGGAGGAAATATGTCATACACACCATTGTCACAAGAGCTGCCACCAGAAGGAGTATCAGATTCTGCCCCCTTGGCGACTTGTTGTCTCCCCCTCCGAGGGGATTATTATTTCTTTGATTATTATCCATTGATTTTCCTACTTCCTTAAATGCTCGTTCATGCTATAATATGATGATGACAGTATCCATGAATATCTCTGTCATCTATATCATCTTATATAATATATCGCGCACAACCGATTTTTTCAACGATTAATATTAATGAACACAAAACTTTCACATATTTAAGAGGAGGCTTTAGGAAAATGGCTGTCAAATACATCTTTGTGACCGGCGGAGTCGTATCAGGTCTTGGAAAAGGGATTACCGCTGCATCTTTGGGAAGGCTTTTAAAGGCCAGAGGGTACAAGGTTACGATGCAGAAATTCGATCCCTACATCAATATCGACCCCGGGACCATGAACCCCGTTCAGCACGGAGAGGTATTCGTCACTGAGGACGGAACCGAGACCGATCTTGACCTTGGCCACTACGAGAGATTCATAGACGAGAACCTCGACAAGAATTCAAACGTCACCACCGGCAAGATCTACTGGTCGGTCCTTCAGAAGGAGAGGCGCGGAGATTACGGCGGGCGCACCGTCCAGGTTATCCCGCACATCACCAACGAGATAAAGAGCAAGTTCTACCGCAACTTTACCGACGATGAGACGAGGATCGCCATCATTGAGGTGGGCGGGACCGTCGGAGATATCGAGTCGCAGCCCTTCCTCGAGGCGATCAGGCAGTTCCAGCACGAGGTCGGTCACGAGAACGCGATGCTGATCCTGGTTTCACTTATCCCGTATCTTCGCTGCTCACAGGAGATCAAGACCAAGCCGACCCAGTCCGCTGTCAAGACCATGCAGGGAATGGGACTTCAGCCCGATGTCATCGTCTGCAGGAGCGAGCTGGAGCTCAACCAGGAGACCAGGGACAAGATAGCTCTTTTCTGCAATGTTCCCTCGAGCCACGTTCTGAACAACCTGGATCTCGAGTACCTCTACGAGGCTCCTCTTGCCATGGAAAAAGAGCACCTGGCCCAGGTTGCATGCGAGTGCCTGAATCTGGAGTGTCCAGATCCCGACCTTGCCGACTGGAAGGCCATGGTCGACACCCTCTACTCCCTGAAACAGGAGGTAAGGGTTGCACTTGTAGGTAAGTACACACAGCTCCACGACGCCTACATCAGCGTTGTTGAAGCTCTCAAGCACGGCGGAATCTCCAACCGCACCGCCGTTGGTATCAAATGGGTTGACTCCGAGGAGGTCACCCCCGATAATGTCGCAGATTTCCTCTCTGACGTGGACGGACTCATCGTTCCCGGTGGCTTTGGCGACCGCGGTATCGAGGGCATGATAACTTCCATCAGATATGCCCGCGAGAATAACCTCCCCTTCCTGGGCCTCTGCCTCGGAATGCAGCTTGCGATCGTCGAGTTTGCCAGAAACGTCGTCGGGTACGCAGATGCGCACTCCATCGAGTTTGACCCGAACACCCAGCACCCGATGATAGCTCTTTTGCCGGATCAGAACGGGGTTGAGGATATCGGAGGAACGTTGCGTCTTGGCTCATACCCCTGCGTTCTCGACAAGGAATCCAAGGCCTTTGAGCTCTTTGGAAATGAGAACATCACGGAGCGCCACCGCCACAGATATGAGGTCAACAACGACTACCGAAATGTCCTCGTGCAGAACGGCATGCGCCTCTGCGGAATGTCACCTGACGGCAGGATTGTGGAGATGATAGAGCTTCCCGCCAATTCGTTCCACATGGCGACCCAGGCTCACCCCGAGCTCAAGAGCCGCCCCAACCGTCCGCACCCTCTTTTCTCAGGCTTTATAAAGGCTTCGCTTGAGCACAAAGGCAACTGATATGAGCAGAATTTTAGTTGTAGACGACGATGAAGTTATGCTGAATTTCACAAAGATGTGGCTACAGAAGGAGAAGTACTTTGTCATCTGTGCGTCCTCCGGAAAAGAGGCGCTCTCCTTCCTTCAGAGCAGCAGGCCCGACCTTATCCTACTGGACTACCGCATGCCCGAGATGGACGGCCCTGCAGTTCTCTCTGCCATCCGCGCGGATGAGCACCTGAGGGACATCCCCGTCTACTACAGGACCGGGATGGACGACCTTGTTGCAAGGGCAGATGATGGACCGGCTCCCGACGGCATCATCCCGAAATCCGAGGGGAAACCTCTTCTGATAAAAACAGTTGCAGCAGCTTTAGGAACTGTCACGAAATAACTTGAGCAGATTGCTTGTCCGGAGCATTTCGTGACAGTTCCTTACGAAAAAAGGATACAGAATGGACTGGATAATTATTGTCGACGACGACAGCGAGATCCGGGCATTGGCCGCCTCAATACTCACAAGAGAGGGAGTTCGCGTAACCGGGCTGTCCTCCGGACTTGAGCTCCTGGGCTATATCGAAGGAATGTCTCTGTTTCCGGATCTGATCCTCCTTGACATCGAGATGCCGGGGATCGACGGCTTTGAGACCCTTGTGCGCTTCAAGGACAAGTGCGACCCTGACGGCGAGATACCTGTCATATTTTTTACCGGCATCAATGACAAAGAGATGGAAATACGGGGCCTGCAGCTCGGCGCCGTGGACTTTATCAGAAAACCTTTTTACCCGGAGATCCTGACCCTCAGGATAAAGAGGGCCATAGAGCTGTCACACCTTCAAAAGAGCCTCTCGAGGGAGGTCGCCAAAAAGTCCAGGGAGAACAGCCGCCTGACGCTCCACGTCGTCCAGACACTTGCTGAGACGATCGACGCCAAGGACACTTACACCAACGGCCATTCCAGCCGCGTTGCGATCTACTCGCGCCTCATTGCAGGCAGGATGGGCTACAGCGAGGAGGATCAGGACAATATCTACATGATGGGGCTTCTCCACGATGTAGGCAAGATCGGCGTCCCCGACTGGATCATCAACAAGACCTCACACCTTACAGACGAGGAATTTCTCGAAATAAAAAAACACCCTGTTGTGGGTGACAAGATCCTCAAAAAGATAACCGAGATGCCGCTTCTAGCCTGCGGTGCGAGGTGGCACCACGAGAGGATCGACGGAAACGGCTATCCCGACGGCCTTAAAGGTGATGAGATTCCCGAGCAGGCCCGCATTATCGCTGTCGCAGACGCCTATGACGCTATGACCAGCAACCGAAGCTACAGAAACCAGCTCCCTCAGGACATGGTCAGGGATGAGATAGAAAAGGGTAAGGGCACACAGTTTGACCCGCGGATCGCCGATATCATGATAGAGCTCATCAAAGAGGACGTCAGATATGAGATGCGCGAGGGCGCAGCCGAAGGGTCAGCGCTTCATCAGCGCTCCGAGGAGGAGACCATCCGTCACATGGACGATATGACCGCTCTTCCGGAAGCGCTCCTTGTGCTCACTGAGCTTGACACCTCTCTCGGCCTTGAATACTGCGGCGAAATTGAGGACTACCTACTTGCTCTGCAGATCTTCGCGGACTCAATACCGTCGAAAGCCGCCAAGATAAAGGAAGCCCTCGATGCGGGAGATATACAGAACTACACGACGCTCGTCCACTCTCTTAAGAGCTCAGCGCGCGCCATCGGTGCCATCGACATATCAGATCTTGCCAAAGAACTCGAGGCAGCCGGAAACGCAGAGGACATCGCCGGGATAAAAGAGAGAACCCCGCAGCTCCTTGAAAAGTACAGCGCATTGGAAGCACCGCTCAAGGCACTGTCTAAGGACTGAACAGGACAAACCCTGTTCGCTGCCGCTGCAACTTGACAGCTGTGGAACTGCAACGAATTTACGCAGAGCTGTAGTTCCTTGAACAGTGCTTTATCAGTCTCTTCCTGTTTCCCTGCCGTACACTTCAATCTGAGTAAGTGCAGGGAAGGGGCTAGGGTCGTCAGACTTTATAAGATTTCCAAGCTTTAACTTATCTATCCCCGGGCGCCTTATGTCAAAGACATGGGGCTCCTGTATTTTTTTGTCCATTTTTACGACTTCGCTAGTCCCGTCTGAGAAAGTAAAGGTTCCCTCCACCCAGTAGTTGTCGTGTGGGAAATCCGCTCTGGTGTAGAGAACAATCTTCTCTATATCAACCTTTCTTCCAAAGTCAATCGTTATCTCCGCGTCATCCTGCCTGTTTATCCCCCACGACTCATAGGGCCACTCCCCGTGCGACAGAGTCGCGATGCAGCCATCGATAGCGTTCCTCGCGGCAAAGACAGCTTCTCCCCTCGTCTCGACATTTGCGCTTGCGTGCGGATAGACACCTGATACCTCATGCTGGTCAAAGGGGTTTAATGCGAGATTTTTGTAGCTGTTTATTTTGTAGTCCCTCGCCCGCCTTATCGTGACAATGTGCCTGTTTCCAAAGAAAGCAAGCGGATTGTAGCTAGTCTTTTTCTCATAAAAGGGCACGGTGAATAAAACCGTCTCCTCCTTTATCAGAACGAGCGCAGGGTCAATGCAGGCATCAGCCTTCACAACGTAGAATTCCCCGGGCGTAATCCCCGAAAACTCGATTATGTCGCCTTTTCTGTATTCTCCGTCCCAGGCAAGGACAACTTCCTCTTCTCCTTCGCTCTCCGCCTTCGGCAGATGGTCCCAGTCGTTGTACACAGTAATCTTCATACTATCCTCCTTGTTATGACATTTTTCACTATCACGTCCCGCCATTATTATTTTGACCCTTAAAAACACGTTTTAGTAGTCAAATTTTTTTCCAAACCTGAAATAATGAAAAACAGCCACTGAAAATTCCTATTTTTACCGGCAAAAGGGTCAAATTTTCAACGAACACATAAAATAGTGACAAAATCATAAATTCAGGCCGCCAAATTATGTTACAGCGTGAGTCCGGCTTCGATGCCGTAGAAATCGATCGTGCGAACTTCGCCACTCTTTAAGCAGATTTTCACGGGACCGTACCCTCCGCAGCGCTGCGGGTCGGTGTAATCGATGTGGTCTATCGGGAAAATCTCATCGTCCGAAAAGTCCTCTAAGAACTCCTTTGTGATCACCTGCGATATCAGGAAATATGGCTCATAGCCGTACTGCTTCTTCCTCTCAGTTACTCCGTAGACAACAATTGACTTTTCGCTGTCAGGGTTTGTCCCTGTGCTCTCTGTCCTTTCGATGCCGCTCCAGCCGTCCATGACGGTGAATGCCAGCTGCTTCTCTTTTCCGGTGTGGTCGTGCCCCTTTAAGATGACTGCGTGACAGCCGTCCTTTTCTTTTGTGATGATATCGGTTCCGTTGTCGGGGAAACCGAATGCCCCCAGCGTCAGCCTCAGGGGGCGCCTGTACATGCGGATCTTGTCCGCCCTTATGATTCCGCAGGGAACCACAAAGTCCGCAAGGTCAATCGCTGTTCTCCAGTGGCACTCCGTCTCAAGCTCGTAGTCAAAAAACTGTCTCCTGTAGAGAACGCTACCCTTCTCGCCCGCCCAGAATGTCACGTTTGCGCGGAGGATCTGGCCATCGTCCGTGTACTTTAAGACGTACTGCTGCGACTCCACATCTTCTCGCACCGTCGCTTCCCACGGGAACTTCGAGTTGAACACGAGCTTGGAGTAGTTGTTCATGCCGCGGATGTCCGATTTATCCTTTACGACCTTGCCGGTCCTGAGCTCCGTGGTTCCGTTCCTTTCGTGATTTGCGACACAGAGCCCGGGACCGTTTAAGGTCGTCACTTTTGTCTCGCCTTCTGAAAGCTCATCCCAGAGGCCGCCATTTTCTTTTGCCGTCCAGAATGGGTGATCGGCAGGAAGATGCAGGCACAAAAGGGCCTTGGCAAGCCAAAACGGCGACTCGGCGCAGGAGTAGCTCTGAACAAGAGGAACGAAGGGTCCGTAGAAGCCGAGGGTCGGAACGCCCTCCCACAAAAAGTCATCGCGCGTAAAAAACTGAAGGAGTGAGCCAGAGCATATCCTTCGCGCAAGTCCCGGATCTGCCGCAGGGTTTTTCAGCATAAAGTTTGCGTCAAACGGACTTGTTGCGGCATTCCTGTAAATCCCGCTCCTCCCCCACATATTGGTAAAGCCGTCGCGGTCAAAAAACGCGGGATAGGTCTTCATGAGTTCATTTGAGTTCTCCTCGAAACGCTCCGCGATGTAGGGCTCATTTTCATAGCCGTACCAATTGTTCCAGATGGAGGTGTACATATTGAAGGCCCAGCACGAGTAGTAGTCAAAAGAGTGCCCGTCCCTGTACCAGCCATCCCCAACGTAATAATGGAGTATGTTCTGGGCATGGTCGCGCATTATGTCCCTGTCGATATCGTAGCCGTTCATGTATAGGAAGGAGAGGTCTAACATATTAAAGAGCCGCCAGTTCTGCGGAACAGTGTTTGAGTGCCCAAAGTCAGAGAGAAACGCTGCTATTCTGTCCTTTTCCTCTTTGGTATAGGTATCCCAGATCTCGTCTTTGGAGAGCCACAGACAGATAACAAGGGCAGCGGTCTCAACGGTCTGCTGATATGTGGCAAAGGGGTTGCCGCTTGTATCTGCCTCTTTCATGTCCCTGTAGGAGAGCACATAGTTCTTTTCCCCGGGGGTAACGGCGCAAAGGACCTGCTTCCTGTAGTAGTCGCGGATATTAATTCCGTTCAGGACAAGGTCAGGCTCGATATGCACCAGCGGCGCCGCAATGAAAAAAGACCTCGCAAGCCCCTCAAAGATTTCAGCCTTGTAGCGCCACTCTGGATCGCCCTTTTTGGGATATGTCACCTCAGTCTCATAGCGCGGCATCACGACAGGGTCCTCGATACTCTTAATATGACGAAAGGCCCCCTCGATAAGGTACTTTGCGGCTTCTATCCAGCTCTCTCTCGTAAGTTCCGTATATGGACTAAGCTTATAATCAAGGTGTTTTGGTTCAAATTTCATAGAAATCTCCTTGTATCCGCATTTCCCGCGGATTTCTGCGCATATCGCGGAGCGCCTGCGAAAATGCTGTCCTATTCAGCATTTCTTTAGAATATTCTGAGAGCGTCGCCCGACAACTTCATCATAGCCTCGATAAAGTAGTAGTCGCCGTAGATAATTGACATATTGTGGCCGTCGCCGTGGTAGTCCACAGCGCAGTTATTTAAGATATTGTCGGTATCAGTTCCCCAGCTGCAGCGCTTTTCATCGAGGGTCTTTAAGAGCTTTATTGCTGCATCGAGGTATTTGTCGCCCTCATCGGAGGATACGCCCTTTCCTGCAGCACATCTTCCGGAAGCCCACAGCACCTCTTTTGCAGTGCTGTCATGGCCATGATTTTCATCGGTTAATTTGTTTCCGAGCCCGGCGGCGGTGCTGCCAAGAAGGGCTGCGAGCTCAATGAGGCCCGATGCCGTGATGGCTGCCGCTGTTGAATCCTCAAGGTCCACGTCCTTTGGCTGGCGGTAGTCTATCGGGACAAGGTAGCTTTCCGGCATATCTGATAACACGTAGTCAGCAATCTTTCTGGCTGTGTCAAGATATTTCCTGTCCCCGGTGTAGTAGTAGCTGAGCGCAAAGCCGTAGATACCCCAGCTCTGTCCCCTCGTCCATGAGGAGCCGACGCCGTACCCCTGCCCGCCGAGACTCTCCTTCATCTCTCCCGTAAAGGGGTCGAAGACCACGATATGGTTGACCGAGCCATCCTCTCTCACAAAGGTCTTCATGGCCGTGTCCGCGTGAGAGACTGCTATCATCTTAAACCTGGGGTCAGTTGTCTCCTCGCTCGCCCGGTACAGAAGAGGCAGATTCATCATGCAGTCGATTATCGCATAGCCCCTCCTGTCAACGTTGTCCCAGTTATTCCAGGCGCGGATGAAGTTACCCGCCATATTGAAGCGCCCCGCCATATTTCCTGCCGCGAGCATCGCGCGGTTAAGGGATTTCTCGTTTTTGTCCTGCCTGTACCTTATGACCGATGTCGGCAGCCACTTAAAGCCGTTGTCATGGTCAAGTTTCTCGCTCACCATGAGATTTTCATCGAGGAGTTCTTCCACATTTATGGCTTCCTCCCGGAACAGCTCTTTTCCCGTCAGCTTGTAGAGCTGCCACATCTCACCGCCCCAGAAACCGTTGGTCCACCAGGTAACTTCGGTTTCTGCCTTGTTGTCGAAGCGCCCGTTTTCAGTTGTGTATGGAATGATGTCCCTGTTCCTCTCGGTGACAGGAACCATCTTGTCCTCAATTTTTTTAAGGGTGGCTCTCACCCAGTCTCTTTCAGCATTAGTCAATTCTCTCATGACTTCTCCTCCTTTATAAGCGCATCAGCGCGCGGTGCCCGGCCCCCATCTTCAAAAGAATCCTGTAAATCTCATGCTTCCAGGCAAGGGCAAGCCGCTCATCTGTTATTGGATACGCCTGCACAAGCGCATCAGATACACCGCTCACGGTGAGCATTCCGAGGTCCCCTATCCTGATCCTAATGTCTTCAGTATTTCCATTTTCGGCTGCTCCCGTGTTATTTGTTCCATTTATCACTTCCGGTTTCTCGCTTGTTAAAACGCTAAGAACCGGCAAAAGATCTCCGTCGTACTTATCCTCTACTTCGATGTGACTGCCCTTTACAAGCGAAACCCTTCGTCTGTAGCTGCGGATCCTCTCATCTCCGTATGCGGGAGCTATATCCATCTCAAGAAAGCTCACCACACTTCCCGGAGTGCACCTGACACCTCTTGCACAAAAGGACGCTCCGTCCCTCTGCATCACAATACTCTCATTGTAAAAGTCCGCCCTTGCGTCAGCCCCAAGTCCTTGCAGAAAGGCACTGCTGCCCTGCTCATCCACAAAGGTCGGCAGGTTGTGGAACTGTGACTGCATGGTCCATATCTCGTACCTCTTGTCAGAGAAAGTCTCCCGCGTATAGGTTCCGACGCCAAGGTCTATCACCATTGGCTTCCCGCCCTTATAAATGGTAAAAGAGCCGACATCGTTGTGATTGTGTGAATCCGCATTGCACCCTGCCTTTACTGCCAGGGTAAAGAGCTCATCCCTTGCAACCATCAGCCCCGTGCTCTCAAAATAAAAATCACCGGCACCGTCGTAGGCGGATACGCCTGTCACGGAAACTCTTCCTTCATCCACCGCGGATGCGCCCGTTCCGACAGCATCACCACTATCCACCGAAACAGCTGTGGATCCGGAATCACTCTTTGCCCCGGCTCCACTCCCAAATGAAATGATCTCTTCATAGCTGAATACCTGCAGCATATGGTAAAAGAGATTTATCTCTTCCGGCAGGATTATCTCGCTTAAACTGCTCCTCTTAAAGTCCTGCGCGGCAAGCGCCATTAAAGGCCTGCTGCCCACTGCCTTTCCGAATAGATACTCTCTTGCCGTGCGCTTTCCGCAGATTCTGCTGCAGTCGGCAAAATTTATGTACGTATCACCAGTAACGTGCATCCTGACGATGTACTCAGCGACGTTCCTGACAAGGCTCTCTGAGTAAACGCCTGCAAATTTGCTCCTGCCGGTAGCATTACAATCCGGCACATCGGCGCAAGGCTTCCGTCCACCTTCAGGTTCAGACTCACACTCTCTGGTGCAACCCTTCTGCCTGCCTTCGCTATCAGACGCACACTCTCCGCTGCACACCTTCCGACCACCTTCATTTTCAGATGCGCCGCTTTCAGATAGCGCCCCCTCCATAAGTTCAAGGCACCCGAAGAGGCAGAGCCCCGCGTGGGAGTAGTAGTAGGCGCCCTCGTTGCAGCACCCGTCATCGCCGTAGTCATCCAGGAAGTAGTCGCAGGAGAGCGCCGCTTTCCTCAGAATTTCAGAAAGCACTAATCCTCTGTCTTCAGCCTCCCTGCCGTTAACTTTTTGCAGGCCACAGGCTTCGTCCTGCTCCGACACTCTCTTCTCCAGAATCAACGGCCCATACTTCTCCCAGAACTCATCCTCTCTTGTAAGCGCGCAGATCAGCACATTCTGGGTGCACCAAACGGTCCAGTTGCACATGGGCTCTTTCCCGTTTCCCATCCACCAGAAGTGACAGGAAAAATATGGCTCAAATATCCTCTCCTCAAGCCTCCTGTTCACATAGTCTGAAATGTAGGGGCTTATCTTTTTTAAGACAGGGCGAAGCACATACTCACCCATTGCCATGAGAGCCCCTGTCTCTGCGTCGAACAGATCGATGATGGGGCGCGACATGTCGGGAAGGTACTCCTGCGGCGTATCCCTTATGTAGGAATTGTGCGCGGGAAGGCACCAGCTGCTCTCCTCCAGGATCAGGTAGAATCCGTTCAGTATCTCATCGACAAACCTTCCCCTGTTCTCGACACACTCCGCCATTATAAGGGCGTTCAGTTTCCTTCGCCTTGGCATATACTTATCTTCGAATTTAAGCCTGTTGCCGCTCTTACTAAACTCCGTAAAATCGGATATAAGAAGCTGGGGCCAGGGCTCTGTAAGAGCCCTCTCCCCAGCTTTGATTATTTCAGCTCCAAGTGCGGGATCTATTCTGTCCCATTTATCCCTCTCAGAGATATCAGGGATCCTCGCATAACTCCTGACCCTTAAATCCCCCTGAAGGTACTTTTCAACTGTTGTTCTGTGAGCCATTTTATTATCCCTTCACCGCTCCGGTCGTGATTCCTGCAACGAAGTACTTCTGCAGCGAGATGAACACTATAAATACCGGGATCAGCGACAGCACCGATGCTGCCATGATAAGTCCATACTCAGCTGAGTACTGTGATATGAACATCTTAAGTCCTATCTGAAGTGTCTTCTTGGACTCTGTTGTCAGATAGATGAGGGGTCCAAGGAAGTCATTCCAGGTGTTTACAAAGGTAAAGATTATAAGTGTTGACAGTGCCGGTTTTGACAAAGGGAGCATGATCTTACTGTAAATACCGTACTCCGTCATTCCGTCAATCCTGGCAGCCTCGCAGAGCGAATCAGGTATTCCCTCGTAGAACTGCCTCATGAGGAACACACCGAATGCCGAGAAAGCCTGGAGAATTATGATCGCAAGGTGCGTGTCTGCAAGCCCCAGGCTCCTCATGAACATGAACTGGGGAACCATGTAAACCTGCCAGGGAACCGCGATCGTTGCCACATACGCGAGGAAAAGAACATTTCTCCCCTTGAAGTCAAGTTTTGCAAAGGCGTAGGCTGCAAAGCTCGACGTAAACAGCTGCAGCAGCGTTACAATTATTGTAAGCTTCGCGGTATTGAGTGTAAACTTTGCAAGAGGGATCTTTGTCCAGATATCGATGTAGTTCTGCCATCTGGGCTCCTTCGGGATCCACTCGAAGGGAATAACAAAAACGTCCTTATTAAACTTCAGTGATGCTGAGATCATCCAGAGGAAAGGCACCAGCATTAAAATTGCCAGGCAGATCAGCAGCACATATATTATTACCTGTCCGATAATCCGGTTTGTCTTTTTGCTCTTCACTTCTTTTCCCTCCCTTAGTCGTTGGCGTAATTCTTCTCACCGCGGAACTGGATGAGAGTGACAACAAGCACTATTGCAAAGAGTACAAGGGCTGAAGCAGAAGCCTGACCGAGCTTCCAGTTTCTGAAGGCCTCCTCGTAGATGTAGTAGACAAGTACGATCGCGCTCTTATTTACAACGCCGTTTGAGCCGCCTGCCAGCATGTACACAATGTCGTATACCTTGAAGCAGTTGATAGTCAGCATGATCGTTACAAAGAAGGTCGTGGGCTTAAGCTGCGGAACAGTGATGTTGATGAACTTCTGCCACGCATTGGCGCCGTCCAGGGATGCCGCCTCATAGAGGTCCTCGCTGATCCCCTGAAGTCCCGCGAGGTAGATGACCATGTAGTAGCCCATGTTTTTCCATACCGAGAACATGATGATCGTCAGCATTACCGTGCTCGATGATGCCGCCCACTTAAGGGGCTCGGTGTGAAAAACGTTCATCAGTATCTGGTTGACGATGCCGCCCTTTGCAGGGGTAAAGAGCATGTTCCAGACCGCTGCAACCGCAACCAGTGATGCCACGTAAGGGAAGAAGGTAACCGTCCTGAAAAAGCTCTTTCCCTTGATGTTCTGATTGAGCAGTATCGCAAGTCCAAGTGCCATCACAAGTGTCACAGGCACTGTAAATACACTGTATATGATCGTGTTCTTTAAAGCTGACACGAATCTTTCATCCTTAAAAATGTTGATGAAGTTATTTAGACCAACAAACTTCATCGCGTTGCTTCCGTCCCACTCAGCAAAAGACATGAGAAGGGCCAGAATGATGGGACCCAGCGTAAAGATCGCAAATCCCAGAAAGTTTGGTGCTATAAAAGAGTAGGCTACAAGGTTTCTGTTCCTCTGCCTTCTCCTCATATTTTTTTCCATAGCGGTTAATTCTGCTGCCATGAGTATTTCCTCTTTTTCTCCATCCATCTACATCAATCTGCATTTTTCGAAAGTCAGGGCACTTGCACCGAAAACATACCATTTTCTCACAAGTGCCCCATCTTTTTGGTAAATATTTTTTATTACTGAGCAAGTATTGCTGATACACCCTCGTTCATAGCTGCGATACCGTCGTCTACAGAAACTTCCTCGTTCATGATAAGGTCGTGCTGTTCGTTCAGAACTGTCTCGATCTCAGATGACTTGTCGTTTGCAGGCATCTCGAGGTATGTGTGGCTTGTTACAAGAGCTTCCTTTGAAGCCTCGTCTGTAGGGAAGCCGTCCATTGAAGCGATGAGGTCAACGATCTTGTCGTTTGTCATAGCGGGGATGTTACCTGTTGAAGCCATAACCTCTGCGCCCTGCTCACCTGATACGAACTTTACGAAATCCCATGCTGCATCCTTGTTGGGAGCTGATGTGGGAACTGCAAGAGCTGTGATCGTTGAAAGAGTTGAGCCTGCTTCTACGCCTTCTGCGTGAGGATACTTAACCATTCCCCAGTTTGTGCAGTCTGTGTACTCGCCGTCCTTGATCTTCTGAATGAGTGTTGCGATGAACCATGATCCCATGTTCATTGTAGCTACATTGCCCTGTGCGAATGCTGCTGAGTAGTGGAGACCCTGTGTCTTAAGTGTTGCATAATCCATGCAGACACCGTCCTTCTGCTGATTAAGAACCATCTCGTAGTAGGGCTTTGTGAACTCGTATGCGCCGTCAACGATCGTGTTCTTGCCATCGAGGATACCGTCGAGCTGGATTGTTGATCTCCAGGTGTGGTAGTGCGCGCCGTAAATTTCTGAACCTGCTGTTGTATCTGTAACACTTCTTGCGAGCTTGTCGTACTCATCCCATGTCATGTCGTTTGTGGGATAGTCAACTCCTGCTGCATCAAAGATGTCCTTGTTGTAGTAAAGAACCCAGATATCTGATCTGAAAGGAAGCTCGTACAGGTTTCCGTCGATTGTTACCTGATCCGTAACTCCGTTGTATGCTGAAAGATCTACTCCGTCAGCAGCGATGCGGTCGTTGAGGGGCTCGAGAACTCCTTTGTTTACAAGTGATACATAGCCGGGAACATCCTTGACTGTTACAACGTCGAAGTCTGAGCCTGCTCCTGAGAGCTGTGTTCCGAGAACCGTGCTGTAGTCTGTTGATCCGAGGTCAACCATCTCTACTGTTACATTGGGGTGCTCTGCTGTATAAGCATCGATGAGCGGCTGATAATATACTGTGCTCGATACATCCCAGAGTGCCCACTTAAGATTTACAGGCTCTTCTGATGATGCTGCATCTGCGCTCTCGGCAGGAGCTTCGGCAGGTGCCTCAGCGGCAGGTGCTGCTTCCTGGGTCTGTGCTGCACTGTCTGTAGATGCAGGTGCTGTCTCTGCAGCGCCTCCACAGGCTGTGATGCTGAGTGCTGCCATTGTCATTGCGAGCAGTGAACTTAAGATTCTCTTCTTCATTCTAAAAAACCTCCCTTTTGCTGTTGCTCTGTCTGCAACTTGTTTTGATATCATCAGTTTATATTTTTTTTAGATTCCAAAGAATGGAAAATTTTTCACACTTCTTGTCGAAAAAATGCAATTTTTTTATTAAAAAATGTATTTTCTTTAGCTGCCCTCTCCACTAAACTATAGCTATGATTTCAAAAAGACACTCGATCAGAAACCGAATAATACTTATGGCAGTGGGATTTGCGCTTGTCCTGGCGCTCTTAGTCGCATCCGTGAGCTTCATCCTCTCATCGAGGTACCTAAAGGAGAGCCAGCAGCAGGCGGCCCTCACCAACATACACGTCCTCGGCGATGCCCTCGACTCGGACATAAACACGGTACAGATCTTTGCAAACTGGATATGCCTCGACTCAACCCTAGGTAATTACCTCCGCACCATCGACAGGGTGGAAAGCTCCGATGTGCAGGCAGGGCGAAAGCTCTCACTCTCTGCCTGGAATCACCTAAACAATGAGTTCAACATCGTCGGTGTCAGGAACTTCGTGAACAGAGTCCTGGTGTCGACATCCGACGGAACGAGCTTTTTGCAGGCGATATCAAGCGGCGATGCTCAGTACGCGGGAAACGCCCCCGTCACAATAATGGATTCAGCCTTCTATGGCGATCTTATAGGGGAGAGCTCTTTTAAATGGACAGGTCCTGCTGACGACCCCTTGAGCCGCAGCGCCGCATCGAAGGTCATCCCCGTCATAAGGCCGATCTACTCATCCTCATCTAAGGCTCTCCTCGGCTTTGTCTACCTCGATATTCCGGAGAGAATCGTGACAAACTCTTTAAAGAGCTTTGTCCTCGCAGAGGATGACGCCCTGTATATCACCTTCTCCGAGGGCTTCTCCTTTCGCTATGCGCCGGATGGCCTTCAAAAGGAAGCTGTGCCCGACGACGTTATTTCCTATAAGATGCCCGACACGGGCTGGATGATATCTTATCTTCCCTCTGCGAGCGCCCTCAAAAAGAGGCTGAACACCTACATGATGGTTATCATCCTGATTTTCGCAGTGATCCTCTTTGTCGGCATCGCAATGAGTGTTTTGCTGCAGCGCATCATCACAAGGCCTGTCGATGTTCTGATAAAAAGGCTATCCCGCATCTCCCGGGGCGACTTCTCACGCGATGAGAGCATTGAGTGGGAGAACGAGCTCGGCGAGATCGGCCGCGGCATCAACTCTCTCTCTGAGAGCGTCTCCGACCTCATGGAAAAGAGGCTTCAGGATGAAAAGATGCGGCACGACCTGGAGTACCAGATCCTACAGTCCCAGATAAATCCGCATTTTCTGTACAACACCTTAAACACGATCAAGTGGATGGCGACAATCCAGGGGTCGGAGGGCATATCAGATATGTCGACAGCCCTCTCCCGCCTTATGA
The DNA here is from genome assembly GCA_017470505.1 of Butyrivibrio sp. Lineage (GTDB taxonomy): Bacteria > Bacillota > Clostridia > Lachnospirales > Lachnospiraceae > Butyrivibrio. The sequence continues at coordinate 30,465 of JAFUYO010000043.1, forward strand.
AAAACATCTCGAAGGGCACGGAGAACCTCATCCCGATTCGCGATGAGTTCTCTTTGGTGGATGACTATTTTACTATCATGAAATACCGCTACGGCGGTACAATTGAACTGGAATACAAAACCGAGGACGAGGCGCTCCTTGCCCAAAAGATAAACCGCTTCTCTCTCCAGCCCATCGTCGAGAACGCAATCTTCCACGGCATCGAGCCAAAGGGGAGCGCTGGGAAGATACTGATATGCACCTACCGCGAGGGAGACAATGTCCATATAGATGTCACCGATAACGGCGTGGGCATGAGCAGCGCAGCAATCGACGACGTCCTTAACGGGAGGACGCAGACATCCACGGAGTTCTTCAGGCAGATCGGGGTGGTGAACGTAAATGAGCGCATAAAGTACACCTTCGGGGAGGACTACGGAATACAGATTGAGAGCAAAGAGGGCGAGTACACAACGATGAGGTTTGTACTGCCGTATGTGAGTATCTGACCGAGGGACGGGTGGGCGCAACGATATATCTGCCCGGTATGGCGCTCCCGCTCAGCTGTGAACACTTGCTGAGGTTCTTTCGAAGCTAGTGTTCGCGTGTTCCGGCGAGCAACGCGAGAGCGGAACCACCTTATCGTTTTTCTATGCATACCGGTTCAGATCCCTGTGTACTAGCTAAAAAGCACTCATCACGTAACGTGCAATACAGGAGTTTCTTAGAAATATCATTCATAGTCAAATAGTAGTTATAGAATGAGCAGAGAGCTCTTAGATTTCACAAAAAAAACAGAAAGAAGTATATTATGTACAGACTTTTAATAGTTGATGACGAACCATTGGTTCAGATTGGGCTTAGGACCATGCTTTCTAAGGGTTATGGGGAGGTGGTTGAGGTAGTTGGGACCGCGTCCAACGGGAAAGAGGCGTGGGAGATGATCTCCATGGATCCGCCCGATATTGTTATTGCGGATATCCGGATGCCGGTCATGACAGGGCTTGAGCTCCTGAATAAGTCACACGCCAAATACGGTACGGTCCCCGCATTTATCATGCTGACCGCCTACGAGGAATTCGAGATGGCACGCCAGGCGCTCCTCGGGGAGGCGGTTGACTACCTTGTCAAGATTGAGCTTAACCCGGAGACGCTCCGCGCTGCGATTGACAAGGCTATTCAGCGGATTGAGGAGATGCACCCGGATAAGAGCGCCTCTTCAAACGGCTCATCAGCGGCCCAGAGCTCTTTGGAGGACCTCAGAGGGAAGTTCATGATAAAGCTCTTCTCGCACAACATTTCGGGGGAGGAGGCGCTTCTCTCCGAGGCCGCAGACCTTGGCATCAGCTTTGACTACAACCGCTACATTGCGGTGTACGGCGAGATCACATCCGACAAGTCACCTGCTTTTGACGGCTCTTTTACCAGGGAGGCGATCGACGTCTACTCCTCCAGCATCAGCATGGCCAAAGAGATAATATCGCGCCACGCGCCCTGCCAGATAATTTCGATTGACCTGCGGCACTTTGCGGTCCTCTTCTTTTTTACTGAGGATAAGCCGGTCGCAGGGACGATGGACCTCATCGCCGAGGCGCTTGAGAACGCCATGACCATGATAACGAGCTACTTCAAGGCGTCGATCACCTTCGGCATCGGCTCTGCTGTCTCGTCTCCGCTCGATATCGCCATATCCTTCGACGAGGCAAAGACTGCGCAGCAGCACTCCGACTCCTCGCAGCCCATAAGGCTCTTTTCCCATATCGTCGGGTCCAACCGCCGCTCAGGAAAAGACAAACTCATCCAGACCATTCAGGAGTACATCGACGAAAACCTCGGAGGAAAACTTCAGCTTGCCGAAGTCGCGGAGGTCTTTGGGCTGTCTCCCGCGTACCTCTCCGTCCTCTTTAAGAAGAGCACCGAAACCGGCTTTTCCGAATACGTCTACACCAAAAAAATTGACAGGGCAAAAGAGATGCTCCTGTCAGGTGATATGAAAATATATGAAGTTGCCGACGCCCTGGGCTTTGAGTCCGCCTACTACTTCTCGAAGGTCTTCAAGAAGGTCGACGGGCACAGCCCGAGGGAGTATATCCAGAGCAAGAGCCAGAGTTAGGAACTGTTATAGATTCTTAGTGTCGCCAAATAAGTCGACTTTCTGCGTTGTCTTCAATCGTCGTACCGCCTGGTACGACTCATTCCCCCGCCTTGCAGAATGACAATTTATCCTGCGTAAAAAAGTCGAGGTATTTGATGACTGCAGCACTAGCGTGCTGCTCTCTCAAATGCCTGCTCGAAGTCTGCGATGAGGTCGTCGATGCCCTCGATACCGACAGACACGCGCAGCACCCTGTCGTTTATCCCGTTTAATTCCAGTATGTCCTTGGGCACGTCCGCGTGGGTCTGGGTTATGGGGTAGGTTATCAGTGTCTCAGTTCCGCCCAGGCTCTCCGCGAAGTAGATGAGCTCAACCTCGCCGAGAAGCTTTTGAGCGATCTCAGTGCTTTTTACCTCAAAGGTCAGCATCGCGCCGTATCCTCTTGCCTGCCTGTTTGAGATCTCATATCCCGGGTGGTCCTTGAGTCCCGGGTAGAGAACCTTCGTCACATACTTATTACTGCGCAGATATTCAGAAAGCGCGATGGCATTCTGCTGCGCCCTCTCCATCCTGACTGAGAGCGTCCTGATGCCGCGCAGGATCAGCCAGCTGTCAAAGGGCGAGAGCCCCGCTCCCGTCGTCTTGTAGATGAATCTCAGTTTCTCTGAGAGCTCCTTGTCCTTCACAACAAGAAAGCCGCCGACAGTGTCGTGGTGACCCCCGAGGAACTTTGTCCCTGAGTGGATTACAATGTCCGCTCCCAGAGGAATCGGATTCTGGAAATATGGCGATAAAAAGGTGTTGTCCACGATGAGAAGCGCCCCCCTCTTATGCACCTCGCCAGCGAGCTTTTCGATATCCGTGACATTCATCATCGGGTTTGTGGGCGTCTCAAGGTAGACCGCCTTTGTGTTTTCCTTAAAGAGCGCTTCATATCCGCCCTTGTAGAGCTCTGCCGTCGTAAACTCAAGTCCGTTCTTCTTGTTTATGACGTCAAAGAGCCTGACGCTCCCGCCGTAGAGGTCGGAATCAACTATAATGTGGTCCCCCGGTGAAAAGAGCTCCATCAGCGTCGTAATCGCCGACATCCCGCTTGAAAAAGCTATGGCGTCCGTGCCGTGCTCCAATGACGCCACAACGAACTCCAGCTGCTGCCTTGTCGGGTTCTGCACCCTCGTGTAGTCAAAGCCCGTGCTCCCTCCGAGTCCCCTGTGCGCAAAGGTCGCGGACTGATATATTGGAAAGCTCAGCGCCCCCCACTGGTCCGCAATCTCTTTATCCGAAATCTGACATATAGTATCGATACTGTAATTGCTGCTCACTCTGTTTACCCCCTGTTTTCTCTCATCCTTCCTGCTTTTTTACCGCATCAAAGAGCTGCTCCATCGCCTTAACTATCACGCTCCTCGGCGCCGCAATATTTATCCTCTCAAAAAGAGCTGTCTCTCTCCCAAATATTATCCCGGGGTCGAGCCATAACTTTGCTTCGTCCACGATGAGCTTTTCAAGATCCTTGTAGTCCGCAGTGTACTCGGAAAAATCAAGCCATACAAGATATGTCCCCTCCGGCTCAACGAGATGAACCTTTGGAAGGTTTTCTTTCAGAAAATCCCTTACGTAGGAAAGATTTCCCTCCAGATACACAAGAAGCTCGTCCAGCCACTTTTCGGCCTTTCTGTAAACCGACTCCGTCGCGACAAGGCCGAGTGTGTTCGCCTGGCTGTAGCCTGCTGCATCGTTCTCGCGCCTGAAGGCGTCCCTCGTTTCTTTGTCCGGGATGATTATATTTGCGACCTGGAGCCCCGCGAGGTTAAATGTCTTACTCGGTGACGTCCCTAAGATGAACCTCTTTGTGTACTCATCTCCCAGCGTGATAAAAGAGGTGTGGCTGTGTCCGCTGTACACAAAATCAGAGTGTATCTCGTCCGCAAAAATAAACACATCGTGAGCAAGGCAGATATCTCCAAGCCTTTTGAGCTCATCTCTTGTCCACACTCTTCCAACGGGGTTATGTGGGCTGCAGAGGATGAACATCTTTACATCGTTTTCTGTGATCTTCCTCTCAAAATCTTCAAAATCTATGCTGTACTTCCCGTCTCTGTATACGAGCTGGTTATTCACTATCTTTCTTTTGTTTAATTTAATGGTCTCCATAAAAGGGTAGTAGACGGGCTGCTGTATGAGAACGCCATCGCCCTCCCCGGTGAACGCCCTGATTGCAGCTGCAATTGCATATACAATCCCCGGAACCACCGTGTTCCATGAGTCCTCTATCTCAAAGCCGTGCCTTCTCCTGTACCAGCCCCTTAGCGCCTCAAAATATGATGCACCCGGATCAGTGTACCCGAATATCCCGTGCTCTGCCCTCTTTGTGATGTCTTTTATCACTTCATCAGGGAGCTGAAAATCCATATCCGCAACCCACAGGGGAAGAAGATCCTCTCTCCCCATCCTCTCCCTGCCAAAATCGTACTTAAGGGATGAAGTATTCTTCCTGTCCACTATCCTGTCAAAGTTATACTCACCCATGCTGCACCTCCGGCGTTCCCTGCGGCTTCCCGCTAAGGAACCAATAGTCTGTAAATTATTCTCTGATTATAATTATGCAACAATCTGCCTGCGCTGTACAATTCAAATTTCTTATAGCAGGATATAAACTGAATCACTATCCATTATCTTAGTGACATCTACATCAAACTATACATTCTTGAATCAGAGATTCAAGAATGCAGCAAACAGGCCATTTAAGTCGGCTTCGCCGAAGGGCCTGTTTGCCTGTTGTATCATGTTCTCACGAAATCCGCAGTACATGCGGATTTCTGAAATATAATTCAAAAAGTCATGCTATGATAACTCTTGCACGGATAATCAGGCGCTCATCACAGCGCACTTATCCGACACAAATCTTTGAATTCCGTGGCATTTCGCCGACGATTCAAGCATTTAAGAACCTACCAAAATGTGATAGTATTAATGTAGATGAGAATCTCGCGTCCATTCTGCATTAATGCGGAAAGGACAAAATGGCAAAGAAAAAAGCAACCGTATACCTTTACAAAGCTGCCAGAGGAAAGCTTAAGTTCTGCATGACAAACGACTACCTGTTCAGAATGGTCCTTCAGCGGGATAAAGAGACCCTGATAAGGCTCATCTGCTCAGTACTGCATCTAAAACGTGAAGACGTGATCAGCGCCATAATTGACAATCCCATCGCGCCAGGTGCTACCATTGAGAACAAGGAGTATCAGCTTGATATCGTCGTTATATTGAACAATAACACAACAGTCACCATTGAAATGCAGATTGTGGACTACCACAATTGGCCGATTCGCTCACTTGCATACATCTGCAGGAAGTTCGACAACGTGGCCAGAGGCGAAGATTACAACAAGACAGAGGCTGTGTATCAGATTGGTTTTCTCGACTTCACACTCTTTGACGATCATCCTGAATTCTTCGCCAAATATCAGGTCAGAAACGCCAAAGACGGGTATCTCTATACAGACAAATTCAACATGTTTGTGGTAGACTTAAAACAAACAAAAATGGCAACGGACGAAGACAGACTCTACGGTATTGACCGATGGGCAAGACTCTTCAAAGCAAAAACCTGGGAGGAAATCAAGATGATAGTAAAAGAAGATACATCAATGAATTCCACTGCCGAAGCTATTTACAAATCTGTTTCAGATCAGAG
>JAFUYO010000044.1 GCA_017470505.1 Butyrivibrio sp.
CGCTGCACGCTTGGCGTCTGATTGTCTCACTTCGTCCTGAAGCCTCTTGATCAGGTATTCTCCGTCCACGCTTGTGGGACTGATCTTCGGGATCAAGTTCATGATTCAGGCCAAGACCCAGGACAAGGAAGAATATGAACGCAAGAAGGCAAAGGATGAGCTTGATTACAAGGAGACAGAGCTCCGTTACAAGAAGCTTCTTGAAGATAACCGATAAGATCCGGGGAGGCGGCAGGCATGTTCTGCCGCTTCTCTTTTCATGGAAAGGACAATGATGATGAAAGAAATGTCAATCGACTTAGAGACTTACAGCGACGTGAACATCACCAAGTGCGGTGCTTACAAGTACGCTGAGTCTGATGAATTTGAGATACTGCTCTTCGGTGTCTCGGTAGATGGTGGACCCGTCAAGGTATACGACCTTGCCTGCGGCGATACTATCCCAAAAGAGATCCTTGCAGCATTATCTGATGAGAATGTAACCAAGTGGGCTTTCAATGCTTCCTTTGAGCGCATCTGTCTCTCCAAATAATTCCTGGCATCGATAAATAGCACTTTGTCTTTAAGGTCTTCTGCCTTTCCCTTGTCGAAGTACCGGCATACAATACTGCTGAGAAGTCAGCTTAGATCCCTGGCGTAATAGATCTGCAGCTTCCCAAAGGTCTGCCTCCAATTTTTTAATGCTCTTATTGTCCATTATCTTTCCTCCAACTGTTTGCCTCGTCGGATCTTACACTCCTTCATTTTCATTCTATTCTTTATGCTGTCCCAAAATACGGACTTATTCAGTTAGGATATCAATCAAAATGTATCTCTTCCTGACTAGACGCATAAATATCCAATTGATTTTGAACATCTATCCTATTTACAATCCAGCCGCGCAGTGTACATGCTTTAATAAAATCATCTATCCGATTAATACCGTTAACTTCTTTCAACGTGACAACGACACCGAAATTTAACGGAACCCTCATTTGTGTACTGAGTCTTTCCTTTGATGTTACAGAAAGCCCCCACAAACGATCATCGTATGATTTCACAGGTTTGTTGCTATTCTTAACTATTCGAGAGATAAACTTTGTATTGTCCCATTTGCGGAATTCTTTTCGTGACTGTCTCTCATCCATTCTGCTATCCGCATCATCCTGGACATTATCGTTGATATCGCTGATTTTTCCTTTATCATCCACAATTCTTCCGAATTTTAAAGATAACTCCCTGCCTGTATAATCAACGCCTTGTGTTCTTGAGCATTCCGGGAAATAGCATAATGTTGCTCTGGCAACATAAGGATACTTATTATCATCATCCTTCGGCACTGGAATTGCATAGTTAGCAGTGCGGTATGAATCCGAAGTGCCATAAACAACAAATCGAATTTCGTCGCTTTCTGTTTCCACAATTCTCCGAATATCCACAGGAACCACGCCATATCCCAGAACAGACTTGCTTTTTGTAGCCATTATTTTGTAATCCCATGCCGCCGCCGAATCAATTATTAATGCCTTAGCGACCTCCTTCGGCATTCCCATTACATCTATCAGGTAACACATTTTCCTACTAATCCAAGGGGCGGCAAATGATGTGCCATATACCCCTTCAGTTCCATAGGATGTATATGCGGTAATTCTGTCATCGTAATCCCCGCCATAATAAGAAACATCCGGCTTATTATAGAATGAAAGAATATTTCCCTTTCTGGAATAGCTTGCCGGTTGTCCGTCTCTCCTGACAGAGTTTACTACAAGTGAATTCAGCGAGTCCGCAGGCGAACCCACTCTTAAGATTCCCTCCCTAGTTTCACGATTGTCATTTGTTCCAGAAACTACAAAGATCACATTTTTTTTTGCTTGTATTTCATCTAAAGCCGCAGCGTCGAATGATACAAAGTTTCTTGACACCTCATCATCTGTTCCTAACGAAAGATTCCATACGTGGATATCAGGATTTTCATTCACGATGTCCTTGATTTTTTTCACCAATCGTATCGTTGATATTCTGCTGGAGCAAACTCCAAAATGGCGAGCTCTAAATCTTCCGCATCCATCATCAAGCCATGGGTTCATTCTGGGACCGTCAACAATAATTGAAGTAACCTCGGTTCCATGATCTCTAAGAGCTAAATCGTTCTGATATTTTTCCATATCACTTATATAATCGTTATTGTCAACCCAGCTGCCAAAATAAACACTTTCGTCAAAGAAAGTATCAATAACTCCTATCACAGGCTCATTTTGGGGCTTGGGGATATCATACTCATCTCTCTTTTTCGGAGATATATCTTCTAAAGTAATTGATGATAAATCTGCCGAAATCATAGAAATCATGTATGGTATCTTGTCATTTATGATTTCAAACAAATCTCTTGTGACAGAAATAGTATCGTCTCCATACGCTGTGTAAGGTAATTGAGCATCATCTACCCTTAGCTTTTCAAGCAAAAGCGATAAAGAAAGCTCAGACTTATAAAACGTGATCAAAAATGTATCTCTGTCAGGGACTTCAGTAACACGTGGAACGTCGAACTTTTCCACAACCGAGCAGTCAATAATCAAGTCCCGAAGTTTTCCCTTTGCAAGCGAAAATCCTTCATAATCAATATTGCTGTTAGGTTCAGCAAAGTTCATAGGCGTAGCCTTCCCACCTAATCTTTTTTGCAGAAATTCCTTAGCCACCTGTAATTCTTCTATTGTTTTATTGATTGTTTTTTCATCAACATAATGCGTAATAATATGGTTTTCTTCTCCCTCGGGCGCATCCGAAAACCTTGCGCCAACTACAGTATCATTAGTCGATTGTCGACTTGGTTTCAACAATTCTCTTACACGATTGGATTTCGCAATAATATCGTTATACCAAACATCAATCATCATTTTGTCGGTAATGCGCGGATTATCTTTATAAAACCTAAGAACAGCGCGTAAACTATCAATCAGCTCATCTATCTTCTCCGTTGAAGTTTCTGCTTTTGCACGCAGGTTTCTCGCACCGGGCTTTTGATTATTCTTTTCCCCTGTAAATCTGAGTTTTACTTGAAGTAACGGATTCATCTTAGTTCTCCTTTAATTTCCGTGACACACTGCTCTTTGGAATACGAGACAATATCTCAATTTCTCTTGTTGTATAACCCTCATCACTAAGTCTTTGTATATCTATTTCTTTGTTATCGTTTAATGCAAAATATATTTTTCTCAGATAATCGTACTCATTAGCCTCACTTGAAAATGCCACCGACGTTTTAATAATTTGCTTCAAATCTCCCGGGTAAGGAATCGTTTTCAGATTATTAAGGATTTTATTAAAAAGTCGCATATCCTGTCTTGAATTAGCATTCTTCTTTAATGTTGAAGACAGAAGTGAATCAGCTATTTCTATCAGGTCTTCATTTGAGTATCTATCAAACGATACCGTGGCATCAAACCTTCGTACTATAGCTTTATCAAAGCTAGTAAACAAATTTGTAGTAGCTATTATGATAATGTTTTCGTTTAACCTGTCTAATTCTTTTATAAATGTAGATGTGACTCTCCCCATCTCTCTTAGGTCATTGGCATTAACTCTATCCAGTACCAATGCATCAATCTCATCCATCAATACAATTATCTTCCCGAACGCAAGATGGTTTATCTCGTCAAACAGAACCGATACATTCTTGGCGGTTTCTCCAAGCCGACTGTCTATGAGCTGTTCAAAATCAACCCTCAAAAGGTCTCTTCCCAAAATACGTGCTATTTGATATGCGGATTCTGTCTTACCGGTTCCCGGAGCTCCATAAAATAAGAATTTACTCAAATCTGCCTTTTCGCTGATAGCTCTGGTTATTCCTAATATATCCTCTTCAATAATCTCTGGTAATAGCAACGGAGTATTGGTATATTCAACCTTTGTCAAATAGTGAAGATTTTTATATGAACTCTGCGGGACATAATAATTTGCACTAGACACTAATTCCATAAGATATGTTGCCATAGCAGAATCACCGCTCTGATCAAACTCTCTTGCTATCTCAGCAACCTCAGAAATAAAAGCCTCCTCATTCTTTTCAACATGATATCTAACCAAATTCATAATACTTTGCTTTTTCATTGTTTTATTCCTTTCAGACGGATGCTCTTATACTTCAGTATCATTATATTGTTCTTTGGGACAAATGTCAATTCTTTTGGGACAAAACTTTGGCACCTTATTGTTCTATCCGACATTTTACACCGACATTTTCATCCTATAGAATTGTCGTAAATAACAAACCCACCCAAGATTGTCAAGTCATACACCGTAACATGTATCTTCTTGACACTCCCGAGTGGGTTTGTATTTTTGTAATCAATGCTGCTTAAGGATAAGCAGCCGCCATATTCAGTTTTCATCATATCGTGGCAATTTCAAATGTTGTAAATCAGTTGTAAATAGTTGCTGTTCTCGCTGAAAGCATCGGAATTATCAAGGTTTCAGACTTCGGTAGCAACTCACTTCAATTACCACCCGAACTATATTTCTTCTCTTTTACATAGGGAGACCGGGAGAAAATTCACCGAAATACTGTTAGAAAAAAGAATGGAAAGAGCCGTGCTTCTTATGAAGCATACGACCCTCTCCATTGAGGAAATATCTTCAATGCTCGGCTATAGCAACCACAGCAATTTCTATATCCGAAAAGGTATCATCAATACCTTCAGCGGTATTTGCCATGCCTATTTCGCGCATTCCGGGAGTGTCAATAAAGCAGATTGTATTTCCGGGTACCAGGTACTGCCTTAGTTCCTCAAGGCCGATGCCATGTAACCCCGCATGAATACTGCGATTGAGTGCGCCACTCTATTAAAAGTACTCTGAGCCCAGTATTTATGCGCTGCTCCAACAGCAGTTTTTTAGACTTCAAAAAAGCCTTATGGCAAGCAGCTTTCAGCTCGTCATAAGGCACTTCTTTGAACCTACAGGTCTTTAAGCCTCATCATGAATATGGAATACTCATCATTCTGATAATCCAGATCTGGGGAATTCTCACCGCCTCCATTAGTACTGCGTTTGATCTCTGCATAGAATTCCTCTCCCTGATTTATTATGTCCATCACAGACATGGGAAAGCCATTTTCCGTAGCAATCATACAAAAATCCGCAACGGGATTGTCTGACTGCCTGGTCTTTAGCAGTTTTTCTTTAAGATCAGCATCATGTTTTGCCATATCAAGAAGTCCATCAAGCATCTCAGTTATCATCATGTCCATTCCCTCCATTAAAAAAGCAAAGAACACCCACATGTGTAAGCGCCTTTGCTTGTTTTACTTATAATAGCACATTATCAGATGGCCTGCCGAATAACTTTGTATGTTTTGTTCCACTTTTTCATTCAGATAGTAGCTTGTCCATGATGTCTGACAGTGTCTGCTTTTCCTCTTCCGTTAACTTTGAAAAGATCCCGGAAAAGAACTCTTTCCTTTCATCCTCTACTTCAAGTGCCCTTGCCTGTCCTTTCTCTGTAAGAAATAAAAGTGTTGCCCTCTTGTCAGAAAGATCTACTTTCCTTTCAATATAGCCATCATCCTCGAGCTTATTGATAAGTTCAGATACAGAAGACTGACCGATCCCTGCCTTTTCTATCAGTTCCTTCTGCCTTATTCCATCTGGCTTTTCATTGATCAGGACCAGCATGTGCTCTCTTGAAAGAGGCGGTCTTTTAAAGCAATGTGGTTCAGGCCCCTCAAAAGGTGGTCTGCCCGGGTGGCCATCATCAAATGGCGGCATGGGTGGCCTTCCAAAGAATGGTCTGCCATGCCCTTCTCCATGATGCATCCCATGGCCTTCTCCTCTCATCCCCGGGCGGTTCTTTCTTGTGAACATCAGTATCTTTTTCATGAGTTCCATGTCATTTACTCTATCTGTCATCAGTCATATCCTCCATTCTTTTTATATCGGTTCCGATGTAATTATAATATATCAGTGCCGATGCATTGTCAATATACAACGGTGCCGATATATATTAAAAGTTAATAAACTCTTCATCACTGATTACTTAGTTTTCCAAAAAAGATCCTGCAATGTTTTTGCAGATTCATGAACCGCCTGTAATGATCGATGAAGTGCAGTATGCACCGGAGCTCTTTTCATATATCAAGATCGCAATAGACAAAGGTGCTGCCCCGGGGTCATTCTGGCTTACAAGCTCACAAGCCTTCAAGCTCATGGACCTGGCACAGGAGTCATTGGCCGGAAGAGTTGCAATACTCCGGCTCCCTCCCCTTTCGCAGCACGAAACATATGGAAAAGATGAGTCCAGTCCATTTTCTGTTGATCTTAACGAACTTAAGAAACGGAAAAAGACACATGCGCCTGCTTCATTGGATGAAATCTATGAACGCATCTGGATGGGAGGAATGCCCGGTCTTATCAGTGGAAAATTTACTGACAGAGATGTTTACTACAGCAGTTACATCCAGACATACATCGAAAGGGACGTAAGCGACCTGATCCAAGGAGTAGATAAGCTTTTATTCCAAGACTTTATAAGGTCTGCTGCATCAAGGATAGGCGAAGTACTTAATGTACACGCCATAGCCGGAGATGTCGGAATAAACGATGATACCGCCAAACGGTGGCTCCAGGTTCTTGAAAAATCTGAGATCATCACACTGCTTCGGCCTTACAGTAACAATCTGCTCCATAGAACAATCAAGACACCGAAGCTGTATTTCTTTGATACCGGCCTTGTGGCTTACCTGACAAAATATTCAACCCCAGATATTCTTGCAAACGGCGCTCTAGCTGGGCATATCCTTGAAAACTACGTTGTCATGGAGATCGTCAAATCCTATAAAAACGCTGCTAAAGATTGCCTGTTCTGGTATTACCGGGATAAAGACAATAAGGAAGTCGATATGATCCTTGAAAGTGATGGAATGCTCCATCCAATAGAGGCCAAAAGATCGGTCAACCCTGGAACTGAGCTGATAGGCGCTTTCTCAGTACTAGACAAAGCAACAACACCAAGAGGCTGCGGCGCGATAATATGCATGCGACCTGAACTTTCAGCTGTAGACATTAATAACCTGATAGTTCCCGTGTGGTATATATAAAAGAAGCAAGAGCGGCCAAAATCTGATTCAATCTGATTTTAGCCGTTCTTCAGTCCCACCAGTAACATCCAAAGTATTTATCCACATGATTTCCGGAGAGACTAACCTCGAATCTCTTTAAGCGTTGCATATCCATAGCTTGCTGCAGCTTCCCTTGAATACTCTATAGGAACCACTTCGTCCCTGTCGCCATGAATTAGAAGTACCGGTTTTCCAAAGCCTCTCTGAAGCTCTTTGACATCTATATCCTTTGCTACATTGTCATATTCAGGCGATATTTCCTGCCCAAACACATGCGTAGTTCCAGTTTTTAGCCTTTCTCTGGCATCATCAGGTATTACAAATGCCGGATACCACAGGATAAGGCCTTTTATATCACTCTTTCTTCTTACGCCGACAATGGCAGATACAAATCCTCCCTGGCTTTCACCCTGAAGATATATGGCCTCGCTATTGATATATGGAAGGCCAATCACTGTATCAAGCACTGCATCTAGATCCGCAGCTTCTGTCTCTACGGTCATGCTCTTCATATCTCCGTCGCTTGTAGAAGCCGCTCCTCCTCCGCAGAAGTCAAAAAACACGCATACAATCCCACTTTGAGCAAAACCATCCCCGTGATGGATAAGGTCTGCATAACATGAGCCAAAACCGTGTGAAAATATTACAGCCGGGAACTTCTCATCTCCTTCATCAGGCCTAAAAATCACACCCCTTACAAGCTGTCCATTTTCCTTACTTCCATGCAGTCCCTGAATGTCGTACTTCTTAATTAGATACACTTAAAGCTTTCATCCTATATATTGGCTAAACCATGTGTGAACATGATGATCTGCAGACATCTACTCCTTGGCAACAGGATATTTTCTGCTGTCATTTTCTTCCTTCTCTATTCTAAGGATATCCTGCCGGGCTTCTTCATCGATTTCCCGGCCTGCAAAAAACTTATTACGGTCTGCCTCAGTTATTTTTCGTATCACGCGGCACGGATTTCCGGCAGCCACCGTCCATGCAGGAATATCTTTCGTCACGACAGATCCGGCTCCGATCACGGAATTATCACCTATGCTAACTCCCGGACATATCACGACATTGCCGCCAATCCACACGTTGTTTCCTATGGTAACGTCTATACCATATTCATACTGCGTGTTTCTGGTGGCCGGATGAACCGGATGTCCTGCCGTATAGATTGCCACGTTCGGGGCAATCTGAACATTATCTCCGATCCTGATCTTGCCCACGTCAAGCATCGTACAGTTATAGTTCGCAAAAAAGTTCTTTCCAACTTCTATATGAGTGCCATAGTCACAATAGAACGGCGGATTGATAAAGGCTTCGCCGTCTGACTTTCCAAGAAGCTCCTTTACAATTCTTTTGATAGATTCAAAATCAGACCGGTCTACGGTATTCAGTTCCTGCGTAAGCCTTCTTGTGATCTTCTGTTCCTCAAACACTTCGTCATCTGAAATATAGACCAGCTCCCTGTCTCTTCTTTCAATGTTACTCATTTTCATCGAATCTGTACTCCTTCCGGTAATACTCTTTATCATGATCATCAATCTTTCGGATTGGCTTAGGACTGCCCGGATGATTCTTCTTCGCCTCCTTCGGAGCCATTCTCCGTGTCATCCTCGCTTTCCTTCTTTTCTTCTTCCTTTTCAGATTCCTCTTCCTCGTTTTCGGAATCTTCTTCCTTCTTTTCTTCCTCTTCCGTTGTCTTGTTTTCTTCCTCTTCTTCGGCTTTCTTTTTCTCTTCCTCTTCAGCTTTCTTCTTCTCTTCTTCTTCGGCCTTCTTCTTTTCTTCCTCTTCTTCCGCTTTTTTCTTCTCTTCTTCAGCATTCTTCTTTTCTTTCTCTTCTTCGGCTTTCTTTTTCTCTTCCTCTTCGGCTTTCTTCTTTTCTTCCTCTTCTTCCGCCTTCTTCTTCTCTTCTTCCTCCTGCTTTTTGAGCTGTTCCTCTTCCGTTTCCTTGCTGCTTGAAGTGTCGGTATCTGCAGAAGTCTGATTTTCCGTATCTCCAATCATCATGTCCATGAGATTCTGGAGCTTACCTTCATCGATTCCCGAGTCATTATCCATCGTAACCTTGATCTTGTTCGGATTAGGCTTAATATACTTGACTACGTATTCGCCTTCATCAGATATTCCGGGCACAGGATGCTCTACTATGTACCTGAATATCGCCTCGCACCCCTTTACGGAATAATGAAGTCCGTCGCCTCCGTTATACTCTGACTTAACCTGCCCGTCAGAGCCTTTGAGAAGTTCTGCTATATCGAGATAAAAAATATGCTTCTCCTTTGCAGTCTCCAGCAAAAACGCATTGTATTTATCTATCCATGCGTTCCGGACATTCTCTTTGTAGATTCCGTTATCATCGACGGGACCGATCGCCACGAGTACAACATTGGAATTAGGTGCCATGTCGATGACACTGTCTATAAGCGTAACAAATGTATTCTTATAATGCTCCTCGCTCGAATCATTGACCCCGTTTACTCCCAGCAGAATATAGATGACCGGAGCCTGATGAGATGCCAGATATGATTTTAAAGTATATTCTTTGCCGGCATTATTCATAAATGTATTGGATGCAAATGCCGGGTGCGATATTCCGATCTGAGCCAGAGCGGCATCGTCGTTGAAGAACCCGTAGTTGACCATCGCAACCGTTCTGGAATCACCGAGAAAGACGCATCTGTTAAGATATCCATCCCTGGTGCCTTCTTTTTCCGAAAGAACGGTTGTATCCGAAGTTGATTCCGTCTTCATACCTTCAGTCGCTGTCTCGACAACGGGCATATCCCCATCACCTGCAGCTGCATTCTGAGTTTCACCGCCAGACACCACTTCCTCTCTCAAACCATCGCTGTCCTTAAAAAAAGGCCCCAAGGAGCTATTCATGTATCCGCTTTTGACCGCAAAGAACAAAATAACCCCGATTGTAACCGCGAAAATGGCAATAGAGCTGATGATCAGCTCCCTTTTTCCAAGGCTCCACGTCATATTTGCAAAGAAGTTACTCGCTGCTCTTCTCTTATGTTTCCCGGATCTTCTCTTTCTCATCCTGGTCCTCTTCTCCCTAAATTGGAATCATTATTTGCGAAACCCGCTATATTTATCTTATCATAAAATATGAATGCCGCACGCGGCATTATTGAGCCGGGCGCGGCAAACCAATCAATCTCTGACATATATTATTTTTTGGCTGATTCTAAAGACTCGAGGAGATGATACCAGTGCTGAAGCGTATTCTCCAGAAAAAATAGTGATAGAAATAGAAACCCAAAAGGATTTGGAGCTTACCCGATAGAGCTTTCTCACTCCTTTTCGTCAAGCAGATCCGTCATGCTCTTCATGCTCAGGGCGATAGTAGAAGCATTGTGCAAAAAAGCCGTCACCGTCGGCGTGAATATTCCGAGCATTCCCATGACTATCAAAAAGGAATTGAATGTGATGATAGTCCTGTAATTAAAGGCTATCCTGTCCTGAAGAGCACAGCTGAGGTGTCTCAGCGTCAGAAGAGCTCCGAGATCCTCGGACGCAATTGTGATATCAGCTATCTCTCTTGCAATTGACGCCCCTGTGCTGACGGCTATCCCTGCATCCGCTTCTGAGAGTGCCGGGGAATCATTTATCCCGTCACCTATCATTATAACCTTTCTTCCGGCTTCATGCTCTTTTTTTATAAAAGAAGCCTTGTCCTCGGGCAAAACCTCAGAGAAGTACCGGGTAACTCCGCACTTTGCGGCAACAGCCTTTGCGGTCCTGTCGCTGTCCCCGGTCATCATCACTACCTTTGAAAAACCGGCAGCTTTGAGCCTTTCTATAACGTCTGCCGCCTCAGGCCTTAAGGGATCCTCTATGAGAATTACAGCGACAAGCTCACCTCCGATTGCCATATAAAGATGCGAGAACTCGGCGGGAAGAGAGTCAAACTTATCCTTCTCGCCCTCTGGGATAGTGCAGCCTTCATCCTCAAAGACAAAGTGGTAGCTTCCGATGCACACCTTCCTGCCTTCAATTGTGCTCGCTATTCCATGAGCCACGATGTAAGCTGCCTTTGAGTGTTTCTCTTCATGTAACAGCCCTCTCTCATCTGCTGCCTTCACCACAGCGTTTGCCATTGAGTGAGGGTAATGCTCCTCGAGGCAGGCTGCAAGCCTGAGAGCCTCATCACTGTTGTAACCGCCAAAGCATACAACGTCCTTAACCTTGGGCGAAGCATAGGTCAGGGTCCCCGTCTTGTCAAAGACTATCGTCTCAGCTTCGGAGACCGCCTCCATGAACTTGCCGCCCTTAACGGAAATATTGTGATCTCCCGCCTCTCTCATCGCTGAGAGAACTGCGATAGGCATCGAGAGCTTAAGCGCGCAGCAGAAGTCGACCATCAGTATCGATGTCGCCTTTGTAGCATTTCGCGTAATGAGATATGTAAGGAGCGTTGCACCAAACGTGTACGGCACAAGTCTGTCCGCAAGGTGCGACGCCCTGTCCTCAGATTCTGACTTTAATTTCTCTGACTCCTCGATCATGGCGACGATGCGGTCATAGCGCCCGCTTCCCTGGGACCTGGTGACGCTTATGACAAGCTCGCCCTCCTCCACCACGGTACCTGCATATACAAGGCTGTCTACGCCTTTGCGCACAGGCTCTGATTCTCCTGTCATCGAAGACTGGTTGACAGACGCTTCCCCTTCTGTAACAATTCCGTCCAGAGGTATCATGCTGCCTGTCCTTATTATTATCTCATCCTTCTCTTTTACGTCAGAGACATTTACCAGAATTTCCTCTTTGCTGCTCCGCATCCATACCTTGTCGATGCCTAGAGCCATAGCCCTCGCCAGATCGTCGACTGACTTTTTGTGAGTCCACTCATCCATCAGATCCCCCACTTCAAGGAGGAACATGACAGAACCTGCGGTATCAAAGTCCTTTCTGATAATGGAGACCAGAATGCTTGCGGCATCCAGAACCGATACCTCAAGCTTCCCCCTAAGGATTGAGCGAAGTCCCCTCACCACATAGGGGATAGCCTTTATGGCCGTGATAAAATCCCTAACAGCCACCGGGAAAAAGAGCCGTCTTATACCCCAGCTCAGGACATGGAAGCACATCCTGTCCTCATACCCGATCCTGAGCTCTCTCCCAGTATGCTCTGGAACGACTGCCGGGGAGGTTGCGTAGTCAAAACCTGAAAGTGCACTTATTACGCTCTCCCTCTTATCCTGTTCAAAAAAGATGATGGCGTCCGCTGTCCTCTCATTGACAGTCACCTTCTTAACTCCCGGAACGTCTCCGAGAAAATACTCAAGCTTATCCGCCTCGGCAGGTGTCATGTGACACTGATGCATATGTATTCGCATGCGTCCTCCGGACTCATGCAGGATCCTGCACCTCATGCTCAGCCTTCCGCTTCTGCAAGGATTGCCCTCGCATCAGCTATTTCCTGCTCTCTCTCTTCCTTGTAGCGCTGCTCATTGATCTGTTTTGCGTCTTCACTTATATCCTCGCAGTTCTCCTTTATCAGGGTGTAGGTCTTCATCACAGAATCCTTGCAGCGGTAAACTGCTGCCGTGATGTGTGTATAACATTTTTTTGCATCCTTACTTCCAAGAATACTAACTCCTGCAGTGCCTAGGACAAACCCGCAGGCAACCTTTCCAACTGTACTCCAGACTGACATAAATAAAACCTCCTTACAATTAAAAATGATTTAACTCACCTTCAATTATAAGGAGGAATTGTATGTTAAGCCCACGCTAACATCTGAGAAAATTTATCAAAACCAATATCAGAACTCGGCCTCGTAGATATGCACCGTCTGCGCACCGGGGAAGAGATGCCTTGCAAGCTTCTCTGACTCATCTCCCATCGCCTCGAAGGTAAGAGATGTCCCCGGGAAAAGAGTTTCCAGCTTGGAGACCGTGGTGACTAAAAGTTCAAGAAGTCCCTTTGGGTTCTTGCTGTACAAAAACGAAAGCTCAAGATTTCCGTCTGCGAGTTTCCTGAAGAAGATGAAATCCATGAGGTTATTTTTCAGATACGCGCACTGGCACAGCTCCTGGACGCACTCCTTCTTCCATTCATCATAGTCTGACACCGAGAAAGAGTTCTGGTTTGATAGCATACCGAGTATCTCCTTCTGATCCTGCTCTGTCTCATCAAAGAAGGGTTGTATGATGAGGTCTTCCGTCCTCATGGAATGGAGTACTTCGGATGATTTGATATCTGAAGCCTTGATATAGTATCTCTCGTGAGAATATGAGGTCATCATGTTAGTGCATGACAAAAAGAACGCATGCATCTGCTGATCTTCCTCGGTAAACTCGTACCTGGCAGTCACAGGCAGCCTCTCGCCGCTTAGCATAACAGCCCTGAGAACCTCATCGACAAGGCTCAGACCTATCCCCTGCCTGCGAACATCCGGCAGAACATATATCCAGTCTATCTCGTAGGCATAATTGATAGCCACATAGGAGATTGCCCCGAGCACCCTTCCGTCATCATCAACGGCAGCTACCGCAACCCTGTTATCCTTAAGTGCTATCACATCAGGAATGACATCAGCAAAATACTCTCTGTTTTCTTCAACAACAACAACGTAATCTATATTCATCTCTGCTCCTTAGTAGAAAATATTATATCATATCTGCCGCTCATTTTATAACAATACTGTGTTCCCTGTAGGACAGTTTTTGCATCATTCCATCGCTGCCACGCACAATAAGATGACATTCATCATCTATATCGGTTGCTCTTGCTTCAAAACACTCAGACTTATCCCTGCCCTTTGTGACGCGTATCTCCTTGCCTATGTACAAAAGCTTCGACCTGTAGAGGTCAATAACTTCCTTTTTTGAGGGAAGAGTCCCCGGAAGTATCCTCTTTATGATCTCGGCACAGAGGTTGTTCCTGCTTATCTTTTCATCTGTAAAGTCACTCAGTCTCCCGATGTGCTCTCTGTATTCTTCCGGGAAAAGAGCCATGTCCGTGTCAATGTTTATCCCTATCCCGGCAACAATATAGCTGATCTGACCGGTCTCGTATTCCGCCCCCGACTCAGTCAGGATGCCGCATACCTTCTTGTCTTCAATATAAATGTCGTTGACCCACTTAATTCCCGGGGCAGGGGCCGTAAACAGGGAAACAGCATCACAGACCGCACCTCCTATGAAGGCAGTGACAAGCTCCGGCTGTTCAAAAGATATTTCATCGGGCCTTAAAATGAGACTCATATACAATCCGCCGGGCGGTGATATAAAATCTCTCCCGAATCTTCCGCGCCCCATCGTCTGCTCCCCGGCTATTACGACGGTCCCGTGCCCGGCGCCGTCTATCGCCATCTCAAGGGCTGTCCTGTTTGTGGAAGCAAGGGAGTCGTAAATATGTATCTGAGGCTCAAAGTCCAAAAAGGATGAGATCCCCTGGACTGATAAGATGTCGCTTTTTGGTGAGAGCCTGTAGCCTCTGTTTTTGACGGCATCTATCTCATATCCCTTAGAGCGAAGATCCGTTATCGCCTTCCAGACGGCATTTCTGGAATAGCCCAGAGTATCCGCCATATCCTGTCCTGAGATATACCTGTCCTTATTCTGTTCAAGAAATCCAAGCACAATGTCCTTAGAGCTCAATTCTCACACCTTAATCTGTTACCTGCTCTGTAAGTCTTCATTTTTAACACTCCTTCTTTTTATTTTAACATAGCTGTACATAGCAGGCTAACAATTATGAAGTGAAATAGTCACCTTTTATTTTGGTTTTGGTTGACAATCTTGGGCTGCGGCTATATACTAATACCCGGACAGTCAAATTCAAATATGAAAGGATCAATAATGTCAGACGCAGCAACAAAAACTACTAACCATATTTCTACCAAAAGGCTTGTGATATGCGCTCTGTTTGCGGCGCTCCTTGGTATAAGCGCCTATATCAGCATTCCTCTCCCCCTCCCGGGCGCACCTCACATCACCATGTTAAATTTTGTGGTGCTTGTGATTGCGCTTCTCTTTCCGGTGAGCGAGTCCTTCGCCATAGTTATGGTGTGGCTCCTCCTCGGCATCGTAGGGATCCCGGTATTCATAGGAGGAAAGGGCGGCTTTGGTTATCTTGTTCAGCCCTGGGGCGGGTACACCTGGGCTTTCCCTATCACAGCCCTTCTTCTCCCTCTCATAAGGGGGAAGCGCTACAACAGACTGCGCTATACGATCAGCGCCATGATCGGCGTGATTGTAATAGATCTTGTGGGAATGATCTATCTTATGGCAACTTCGGGATATGACATTAAAACAGGCTTTGTGATCGGCTTTTTACCTTTCCTTCCTCTTGATATCGTAAAAGCCGTTGTCGCGGCGCAGATTATTCCCGCATTCAAAAAGGTCATGGAGTAATCCATGACCCTTTTTTCATATTGCGTATTTTATTAGCAGAATGTTCCCTTACTCAGCACATCGCCCGACATGAGATCACTCTTTTTCTTGTTGTCTGACTTGTAAATGAGATTTGTTGCAGTGGTTGTCTGATTCTTCATAACAGTTGATGAAGCCTTTTGCGCCTCTCCTCTCTGAACAAGGTCTCCGGACATCTCGAGTCCTCCGCTTACAGCTTTAAGCTCCTCTTCGCTTAGATTTCTGATATCGCTCATATTATAACCTCCTGATTTATTGTAGAATTATAGTTTTTTTCTTTACACTAATTTATACGAAGATAAATCATTTCCGGCAAAAACTCAGGCAAAAAAGTCAGTTCTCATATATGTAATCGAGGGTCTCGGCGTGCCAGAACTTGTTCTGCAGCTCATTCTTGCTGACCATTTTTGACAGATAGTTGCCGACAATGTTATCAGCCGGAATGTTTCTGACTCTCTCAAAGAGCTCCCTCGAATCAACTCCTGATAAAATAACCACCTTGCCGAGCTGGTGTACCATCGCGGTCCTGTTGCGAAGTATGATATCGCTCTGCTCATTGTCCGAGAGCGCATAGTGCTTTTTTACGTTAATTGTCACGCCGTCAAACTTGGCGATGACGCTGTGGTTGAGTCCCAGAAATCCCGAGTCATTGTTCACAAGAACAAATCTTATTCCCATTTTGCTGAACTCATCTATGATGTACAAAAGAAATTCCTGCGCGTGGACTGCTATTGTGTCACTGACATCAAAGACCAGGATCGAGGGGTCTATATCGTAGGCGTTTACATACTCTCTTACCCTGTTCACTAGTTCCTGTGTCAGAACCTGCAGTGACATTATGTGAATCACTATTCCGCTGGAATTAATATCGCTGTGCTCAACTCCCGTATTGACAAATCTGCATACGGCGTCGATCATCCTGTACTCCAGCTCCATTACAAAACCTGTGTCCTCGGAAACAGACATAAACTCGGAAAAGCTGATCTCGCCGAGTTCCATGTCATTCAAAGTAAGAAGCGCCTCGGCAGAGTGTATCTTAAGTGTATTCTTATCATATACGGGCTGATACATTACCTTGAAGGACTCTCCCTCGAGTCCTCTCACGATAGCCTTCTCCACATCGACCCTTCTTAAGAGGAAGTTGAGATCTCCGCCCTTTAAGACTGTCTTTCCGGACTCCTCAAGGTCACTTGCAGAAAACAGAAGGATATCATTGGGATTGGTGAGCTGCTCGGGGCAGGACGCACAGAGAATCTTGGGATTTACCCTGGTTGTGCCGTTCTCAACGCGAAAGTCTTCCCCGAACCTGTTCGCTATCTTATCAAGAAGCTCATCCGCTTTTTTGGCAGAAATGTCAGGACACAGCAGATAAAAATTGCCTCCCGTCGTCCGGTATACATCGTAATTCTCATGGAGCCCCGAAAGGAAATTTGCCACCTGCTCCATTATCATGTCGTAGCTCCTGTAGCCGACAACCCTGCGGTAGACTTCAGCATTTATCAGCCTCACGCAGATGATGAAGAAATGTCTTTTCATCTCAAAGCAGGACCTTAAATCGTGAAGAAGGGCGCTCCTGTTATAGGCGTGGGTCTTGTAATCAATCCTGTAGTCATCGCGCTCTATCATGATCATGATCCCCATAAGTCCGAGGGACTCGGCGAACAGCTCGCAGATTATCTGCGGGTTAAAGAGCTGGATTGCCATTCCGGTGAAGGAGAGACCAAAGAAATACAGCATGGCGAATTTCTGCAGGTTGTTCATACTCCTCCAGTATCTCGCGAGCAGATATATGCTGTAGAGAACGTAGATGATACTGACAACATAGGCTACATATATTCCCACTCCCCTGCGATATACAAGGTTTTTGTCAACGGAAAAAATAAAATTCGTAAATGGATTTGTAAAAACTCCAAGCTCGAGGATCCAGAACGGCAGAAATATCACCAAAAGCTTTCTCGCAGTCAGATTGTGATGCATGTCGCACACCACAACGATGTAAAGAACAAAAAGTGCAATAAATGCTATGTGGGTCAGATAATACAAAAGCTGGAAAAAGTAAGTCAGAAGCAGTCTTAATATGTACGGAAGTTGACTTGTGCCAAATATATAGACAAAGATTCCGGTAAAGCAGTCGATCAGCGTCAGAACAAGGAGCGTAAGGAAAAGACGGCTGCGGAGCTTCTTTTTGTTGAATCTGCGCATTACCGCCGTATAAAATATGCAGGTCATGCATATCAGCGCTGCCGCTATCCTGAATGTAAATCCCTCGATAGGGTTCGACTGGTCCATCCGTTACTTCCTCGATTTAAAGAACGCTTCAAGTGTTGAGAGAAGCTTGTCCCTTGATATGGTCTTCAAAAGATAATCTGCCGGTTTGAGCGAGATCACCTCCGTGACAGACTTCCTGTCATTCTTGCCCGTCAGAAACATCACGGGAGTTGAGTTTGAGAAGGACTCGCTCTTTAGCATCTCCATGACCTTCGGGCCGTCAAGCACCGGCATGTCATAGTCAAGGAGAATCAGGTCCGCCCTGTTTGTGGCAAGCCAGGCAATCGCCTGGGTGCCGGAGTTTGCCATTCCCACTCTGTAGGTGTCCTTGAGCCACTCCCTTATCATCTGAAGATACGTCAGGTCGTCGTCTACTACCAGAATGCACTTTCTTCTCTGAAGCTCGAACTCTTCCGCCGTGGCGATCATGACCTTTGACAGGAGATCTGCCATGTCCAGAGGCCTTGTCACCTCAAAGGCCACAAACTCCCTTGGTATATACCTGTGAACAAGGTCAAAGGCATTTTTTTCACCGATGACCATTATTATCATATTCTCTTCGACGCAGAGATCCTTGAAGTACACCATCGCATCGCGATGTTCCTCGAGCTCGTTGTCTGTGTAGAGTATGATGAGGTTTGCTTCGTGTTTTTTGGTGGACAGATCCGCTATCGAGTAGGTGGAATCCTCCACAATGAAATTTGCCCCGACAAGTGAATTCTTTATTGCATTGACAAGAAAAGTCTCGTCATTTCTTACCAGCAATATCTTTTTGTCAAACATAGTTTACTCCTGTATTCTCGAAAGCCCTTCTTTTGCAAGATTTCTGACATCATCCCAGTTTAGCTTGTACGCCTGCGCAGAAATCCTCTTTATTATATCCCGGTGCTCCCCGAGATCGTATTTGCCCAGCGAATCCAGAATAAAGCTGAGCGTATCGTAGTCGAGCATTGTGCTCACTTCTATAATGCTGTTATAGGCATCCTCAAGCTGCGGGATGCTGATGCTCTCTTTGGGTTTTTCTGCTTCTCCTGACTCTGAATATTTGTCATTGATCTCAGGAATCCTTGAAAGAGAGTACCTGACAATCGAGAAAAGATTCATCAGCTCATTCTGGTAGTCTTTTATCGTGTCGATGTCATTTTCGTTGCCGGCCTTCTCAAGCCGCTCTGCCATCTTTGACAGTTCAACCGCACCTATGGTCCGGCTCGTGCTCTTTAAAGAGTGAACATAGCTCGTGTAATCCCTGATGTTTCTCTCATCAAAAGAAGTGCTTATATTGTTCTCGATCATATCCGCGGATTCGTAGTAAACCTTTAATATGCTCAGATAGCTCTCAGCATTTCCGCAGTTTTTAAGTCCCACCGAAACATCGATCTTCTCAAGCTTATTCATCCACTCAGGATATTCCTCAGCCTGAACAGGCTCTTTTGCCTTATCTTCTTCGCTCTTGGAAAGAATGACCTTTTCATCCGGAAGATACCTAATCAGCATCTTCTCGAGGTCATCGCTCTCGATAGGCTTGGAGAGATAGTCGTCGAACCCATCCTTCAAAAAGCTCTCCCTTGCACCCGATATGGCATTTGCCGTGAGGACTATGATCGGAGTGTTCCTGTTTTGGCTGTTCTCGTCAGCCTTGATCCTGCCAAGCGTCTCTATTCCGTCCATCTCAGGCATGCGGTAGTCGAGGAAGATAATGTCGTATTTCTTCTGGCGCTGCTTTGCAAGACACTCCATTCCGCTCCTTGCGGATTCTATCTTTAACAGAGTAGGCTTTAGGAGCTCTCTTATTACCACGTGGTTCATCGGCGTGTCGTCAACAACAAGCACCTGCGCCTCCGGAGCAGTGAATTTCTCCTTGTATTTTTTCCTCTCCCTGATCGACTCGGCAAGTCTCGTCTTGAAATCACCTATCGGAGTGTCGTCTACGATCTTCTGGGGAAGCGTCACCGTAAATGTCGAACCCTCGCCGTACTTGCTGTCAACAACAATGCTTCCGCCCATGAGCTCCAAGAGGGAGCTTGTGATTGCAAGTCCCAGACCGCTCCCCTCGACAGTCTTGTTCTTGTCGATGTCGAGCCTCTTGAACTTCTCAAAGAGCTTCTCCTTGTCCTCGTCCTTTATCCCGACGCCGGTGTCGATTATATCCATCTTGAGGGTTATGGAGTCGTCGATGTCCCTTATTCCGTTGACCCTCAATGTGACTGAACCGTTCTGGGTGTACTTGACGGCATTGTTCAGGATATTCACAAGGATCTGCCTGATCCTCATCTCGTCTCCCAAAAGAGTGTCAGGAAGAGAGTCATCTATCTGGAAAATGAGGTCGAGCACCTTCTGCTCAGCCTTGATGTGTACCATGTTGTAGACGTCGTTAAGAACGGAGCTGATATCATAGTTCGCCTCGTTTATCTCCATGCTTCCGGCCTCGATCTTGGAGAAATCGAGGATATCGTTTATGAGTGACAAAAGAGTTCTCCCCGCTCCCTCAATGTTCTGGGCATACTCAAGGATGTTCTCATCCTTGCACTCCCTCAGTATAACCTCATTCATACCCAGGACCGCATTGATGGGAGTTCTGATCTCGTGCGACATATTGGCAAGGAAATTACTCTTTGCGTCGTTGGCAGCCTTGGCTCTTCTCTCCTCCATTCTCGCAAGCTCTGTTGCGCGCAGGATCGCTATGAACTCATTCTTGCTGACAGCCTCTGAGAAATATCTTCCCATGAGGTAATTGCTCTTTATAGAAGATGTGATATCAAGACTCTCCTGTGAATCCACATTGTCGATGACGATCTTTTTGCCCATCTGGTTCATCATCTTCAATCGGTTTTCCAGGATGATCCTATTCTGGACCTGGCTCCCTGCGTTTACAAGGAGTGAGGCGTCCATCTTTACGCCCTCGAAAATAAGGGATGAAGCCGACTGCATGTTAAAAAAGCCGGTGCCGTACTCATCCATAAAAAATCTGACGCCGTCGCTGTCAAGCTCCTTCATCACGTTGCTTAAAACATTCTGGTCGGTGGAGGCAGCTGACTCGGTGATATCGAATACGACCTGGGAAGCCCTCACGCCGTACCTGGACAAGAGCTCCCTGATCCTGCTGATGAAATCCGATTTGATGACCTGAACAGAGGAAAGACCGATCTCTATAAACTCAAGTCCCATCTCCTCGACAATACCGCCGCCCATGAAGTAGAACGCCTCTTCTATCGTGAACCATCCGAGCTTCTCGATCATACCCGTCTGCTCAGCAATAGGCAGAAACTCAGAGGGCTCTATCTCCCCTAGCTGGTAGTCGTTGAAGCGGAGCGTCGCCTGGGCGCCGCAGATTGCCAGATCCTCCCTGGTGTAGACGGGCTCGTAGTAAACCTTGAAGTTGTCGTTCTCAATTCCTCTCTTTACGGCCTTCTCAACCTCGCCCCTGCGGAGCAGGAAGTTGAGGTCGTCTGAGCACATAACTCTCTCAGAGGGTATGTCAATAGAGGAGTCAGATAAGAGAAACAGCTGGTCTATGTCGGTAAACTGTTCCGGTGACATCGCCTTCAAAACATAGGCATTTAAGAACACTCTGGTATCTTTTGCAGCCCACTCCTTAGAAAACCTGTCAAAGATTCTCTGAGCTACGCCCATGGCTTCATCGGGTGTTATGTCCGCGCACACGACCATAAATGAGTTGGATGAAACCCTGTACACGTCATGTCTTGAGTTAATGCCACCGATGAAATCAACTATGCCTGAGAGTATGAGCTCAAAGGTCTCATATCCCGTTATCTTGCGGTAAACATCTGCATTTATGAGCCTTACGCAGATAGTAAAGAAATGCCTGCGGTACTTGAAGTAACTCGCCACGTCCTTGGAGAAGGTATTTCTGTTGTAGGCCCCCGTGGCGAGGTCGAGCCTGTCGTCATCGTTCTCCAAAACTATCATGATGCCCATGAAGCCGATCGCCTCGCACATGAGCTCTGTCTTTATCTCAATAAAGAACATCTGGATGAGAGTTCCTACTATTACTATTACAAAGAAATAGACCAATGCTATTCTCTTTAAACCGTTTAAGGTATTCCAGTACAAAAACAGCGCGACAGCGGCAAAGAGAATGTAGAAGGCCGCCTCAATGTAGGCGATATAAACGCCGAAATTCCTGTGAAGAACAAGCTGCTCATCGTAGTAAAAAACAAAATGTGTGAATGGATTGGTGATGACCAGAAACTCAAGAATATAAAAGGGAAGCACTATGAAAACCTGGGCTTTTCTGGGAAATCTGTAGGAAACATTGCAGACTAGGATAACATACAGCGCAAAGAATGGCGCAATGGCATAATGCGTCAGATAATACAGTATCTGAAGCACATTAAACAGAATGAACTTACTCCCATGAGTAAGTCCACTATTAATAATCAGTTCTGCACTCATGACCGTGATTGAATTGACAATCACGATCACGATATTTGCAATGAAGAGAACATTCTTTAAGTGCAGCTTCCTGCGCATCACCAGTGTATAGAACAGACATGTAACAGCGATGACTGCTGCCGCCAGATTAAAGGTAATGCTCCCGAGGTTGTTGACTATCGACATAGATCATCCTCAAAGCATGGCCATCTTATGCGGGGATAAGATCACGATACCATCTAAGCGCGCCAAGATATGCTGAATAAACTTCATCCATGTCTATGCCTTCGAGCACCAGTATCCTCGAAACCTCCGTCCAGTCAGCATCTTCATAGCGTTTTATAAACTGAAGCACTTTGGCAAATTCGCCTTTATTTTCAAGAAGAGCCTCCTTGATATTCTTGGAAACCTGAACCATCTTGAGAGCCTCTTCCATAGTCTTGTCGAGCATCACGTCAAGTGCGGAGAACAGTCCCATGATGAACAGCTCAGGAGCCTGCATTGCAAGCTCAAAGTTCCTGGCAAGGTTCTCAGCAAATTTAGCCCTTATCATAACGAGCCTTATGATCTCACTCGGCTTGTCAGCGCAGAGCTCCTTGGTGACAGCGGTGTTGATCCACCTCTTGAGTTCCTTCTGTCCAAGCATTGCTGCTGCGTGCCTGATTGATGTGATCTCTGAGTTGAGCGCCATCCTGTTGACAATCTCCAAAAGTGAGATAACAAGAGCCGGGTCCTTGCCGATAACATCGGCTGCATCGGTAAGATCGTAGTCGGGTGCATTAACCACATTCAGAAGCTCTATGTAGTTGACCTTCAGAGGGCTGACATCCGTCTCGGACTTCATGACAGGCATTCTGAAGAAGCTCCCCTCGTAGAGATCGTACCCGCCGTCCTTCCTGAGCATATCGTACTGCTCCTGAGTGTCAACATTGACAGCGCAGAGCCTGATATTCGGATACTGGCTCTTGAAATAGATCTTGGCCTTGGAAATGTCGATCTTGGAATGGTCGAGAAGAATATAGTCACAGCGGGAAAGTATCTCCTTGTACTCCTCAAACTTTGCTATCGCAAGCTTCCTGATCGCAAGCTTGTAGCCCTGTTCCCTGAGCTCTTTGACTCTTCTGACATAGTTCTCATCAGCCAGAATAGTGTTGTCCATCAGAAGAACAACCTTGTCAGCAGGAACCGTACACTGGAGCGATATCTCCGCAAATATCGAAAACTGATTGACCGGTACAAATACTTCCTTGCCACCGGAGAGTGTCGAGACGCCCATGCTGCTCACGACCTCAAGCTCATGCACTGTTCCTGCACCGTCAAACCGTGCACCTGCCATAAGCTCAGGATTAAGGAAATGGTTCTCCTTGCGCGCAAATACGGAATACGCACACACAGACATTTCAGCATCAAAAAGAGGTATCAATGTAGCAAGCATAAACGTTCTCCTTTCTTACGTGAAAAGACAAAATCTTAACTATATTGTACCTCTTTATAGCGATTTAACCAATGATTTTTTTTATGAAATTACGCAAATATACAGTCAGGCGTTTCCATCAGATTTACACAGTCTTATCTATGATGTACTTGGGGCGTCCCTTTACTTCGTCGTAGATCTTGGAGATGTAGAAGCCGATGATTCCAAGTCCTATCATGATGAAGGAGCCCGTGAAGCACTGAAGGATTATGACTGTCGTAAATCCTGCCTGGGCCGTTCCCTGGAAGAATCTGACTATCGCCTCAATGCTTGTTGCAAGTCCCACGATGAAGACTATGATCCCGAGGATAGTCACGATCTGCATCGGTGCGGATGTAAAGGATGTGATGTTGGTGAGTGCGTACTTTATAAGGGACCTTGTGCTCCACTTGCTCGTTCCGACCTCTCTCTCCCTCACATCGTACTCAACCTGTGTGGACTTAAATCCTATCCAGGATGAGAGAGCCCTGAAGAAGGCGTTCTTTTCATTCATGTTAAGAAGTACGTTGACAGCCTTTCGGTCGAGGAGCTTGAAGTCCGATGCCCTCGACATGTCAAAGCCCATGGAGTTACTCATGATATTGTAGAAACTCTCGGCTGCAAACTTGTGAAGTCCGCTCTCCTTGCCTCTGGATGCCTTGACTCCCTCGACGATATCGTAGCCCTGCTCCCAGAGCCTGTACATCTCTACAATCTTTTCCGGAGGATGCTGAAGGTCGCAGTCAATTACAACGCAGCAGTCTCCCTTCGCCTCCGAGAGTCCCGCAAAGATTGCAGACTCTTTTCCAAAGTTTCTGGAAAAACTGACTCCCCTGACCCTTGTATTGGACGCTGCCGCCTCGGAAATTCTCTCCCAGGTTCTGTCTTTGGATCCGTCATTAATAAAAAGAAGTTCATGTTCAATGTCTGCACCAACGAGTATCCCGTCGATGACCGAGACGGTCTTGGGGATTATCTCCTCCTCATTGTATGCAGGTATAATTACAGAAAGCACAATTCTATGCTCCTTTCATGCTTGATAAAAGTTCCGTCACATTATATCATAGAATATAGGGTATTTCTACAAACAACATGATAGGGGGACCATCGTATGGCTCAGAATGAAATGTTAGCAATGATTCTGGCTGGCGGTCGTGGTAGCAGACTTAAAGATCTGACCACTAAGGTTGCCAAGCCCGCAGTTTACTTTGGCGGAAAATACCGTATTATCGATTTTCCTCTCAGTAACTGTGCAAACAGTGGCATCGACGTTGTCGGTGTTCTCACACAGTATGAGTCCGTGCTCCTGAACAGCTACGTAGCACAGGACGGTCGCTGGGGTCTCGACTCCAAGGACAGCGGCGTATATGTACTGACTCCCCGCGAGAAGGCTGATGAAGGCCTTGATGTCTATCGCGGAACTGCAGATGCGATTTCTCAGAATATCGATTTCATCGATAACTATGATCCGGAGTACCTTCTCATTCTTTCCGGAGATCACATTTACAAAATGAACTATGCAAATATGCTCGATTTCCACAAGGAGAACAATGCGGATGCAACTATCGCAGTCCGTCCCGTTCCCATGAAGGAAGCCAGCCGTTTCGGTATCATGAACACAGATGGAAACGGCCGCATCGTGGAATTCGAGGAAAAGCCTGCCAAGCCCAAGAGCAATCTCGCTTCAATGGGTATCTACATCTTCAGTTGGAAGCTTCTTCGCAAAATGCTCATAGAGGACATGAAGAATCCCGACTCAGATCACGATTTCGGCAAGGACATCATCCCCAGGATGATCGAAGACAACAGGGGGCTGTTTGCCTACGAGTTCAAGGGCTACTGGAAGGATGTCGGAACGATCGACTCCCTCTGGGAATCAAACATGGATCTTTTGGATCCCAAGAACCCGCTTAACCTCGGCGACCCCACATGGCTCATATATACAGAGGACGTATCCACTCTTCCTCAGTACATCGGCAAAGAAGCCAAGATCAAAAACGCTTATATCACACAGGGTGTCCGCGTTGAAGGACAGGTTACCAATTCTGTTCTGTTCACCGGCGCCGTTGTTGGTCCGAACGCAAAGGTCACCGACTCGGTACTCATGCCCGGAGTTGTCGTTGAGGAGGGCGCCACAGTCACAAGAGCACTTGTGGCAGAGAACGTCCGCATCGGCAAGAAGGTCAAGATCGGAGATAAAAACAGCGAGAATATTGAACTCGTAGCCAAAAATGTGAAAGGAGGTACAAAATAATGGCAGCTAGCGCTTTTGGAATCGTATCCTCCGCAGATAACACAATTCATGTTGAGGGACTCCACGACTATCGTCCCATAGGAGCTTTCTCCTTCCTCGGAAGATTCAGGGTAATTGATTTCCCTATTTCCAACATGAGCAACTCGAACATCAACAGGATCCAGGTTTATGTTCGTTCACGTCCCAGATCCATCGCAGAGCATGTAGGATCCGGCAGACACTACAACATCAACTCAAAGCGCGGTAAGATCCAGCTCCTGTTCTCAGAGAACTCCTCTTCCCGCTCAATCTACAACAACGATATCAGCGCCTATGCAGACAACCTGGATATCATCCAGCGCATGCATCAGGATTATGTGATCATTGCTCCCAGCTACATGGTTTACAAGCAGGACTACAGACAGCTCCTCGATGAGCATATCTCTTCGGGCGCAGACATCACCTGTCTCTACCACAAGGTAGACAACGCGAGGGAGTACTTCAGAAACTGCCACACCATCAATGTCAACAGGCAAAAGGGTGTTCAGTCGATTGACAAGAACCTCGGGACAGCCAACAACAAGAACATTCTCATGGATACCTACTGTATGAAGAGAGATACCTTTGTTGAGCTGGTCAAGGATGCAAGCTGGATGTCTTCAATGTACACACTCGCTGACATCGTGAACATCATGTGCAAGCAGATGGATGTCAGGGCTTATCAGCACAAGGGTTATTTTGCAACCCTGACAAGCCTTGAGGATTACTACCACGCATCCATGGAGCTTCTGGACTACGATACAGCCTCTGACCTGTTCAAGGCTGAGTGGCCGATCTACACCAGGACCACAGACTCCTGCCCTACCCAGTACTACGACACAGCCAAGGTTACAGACTCATTTGTTTCTAACGGCTGCAAGATTGAGGGAACAATCGAGAATTCAGTTATCGGACGTTCCGTTGTAGTCAGGAAGGGAGCAGTTATCAAGAACTCGATCATCATGGCTTACGCACAGATCGAAGAGGGTGTACATATCGAGAACGCCATCGTAGATAAATGGGCACACATCATACACGCCAAGAATATCGTGGGCGAGCCTGATGCTCCGCAGTACATAAAGAGAAACGATACACTTTAAAACAGTGATCAATTTAAAAAAGGACCAGTCCCAACGGGACTGGTCCTTTTATATTCTGTTTATTTAAGCTTGAACTTGCCGACAATCTCTTCGAGGGTTCCGGCGATGGCTTCCTGCTTGCTGGACATGTCGTTTACGTTGCTGACAACGTCTGCGGCTGCCATTACGGAATCGTTCACTCTGCTGGAGAGATCTGCAGTATCCTGTGTGGACTCTGCGATGTTCTGGATGGCCTTGGATACCTCTTCCATCGATGCCCTGATGTTCTCAACCATCTGAGCGATATTCTCGGAAGATCCTCCGAAGGAATCAGCGTCATCACCGTACTGCTTGGCGACATTTACAAACTTGTCATAGTCAGGTGTAACAGTTTCCTTGATAAATGCAAGGAGCTCTCCGGATGAACTTGACAGTGTACCGAATGCCTCCTGTACGCCGTCGATCGTATCCCTTATCTGCTCAACCGCCTCTGACGTGCTGCTGGCGAGCTTGTTGATCTCAGAAGCGACAACTGCAAATCCCTTACCTGCATCTCCCGCTCTTGCTGCCTCGATCGAAGCATTGAGTGAAAGGAGGTTGATCTGGTCTGCGATCTCAGCGATCGTGTCAGCAAGTGTACCGATCTGATCAACAACCTTGGCCTTCTCGTTGGCTTCAATAAGGTCTGCCTCTCTCTGGTCTGCAATGCTGATAGCGTAGTCATAAGCCTGCTTGGACTGCTTCTCAATCTCTCTTGCCCTGCCCTTGATATCTGCTGCATCTGCACTGGTCTTCTCTGTCTCGGCGGCCAGCTGATGAACGGATGCGTTAACTTCCTCAACGGATGCGTTAACCTCCTCAGTTGCAGCACCGGATGACATCATAGCGTCATTAACGCCTGAGATATTGCCCTGAATGCTGTTAAACTGATCGGACAGTTCATTTGCCATGCTGGCAAGTCCTGTCGATGTCTCAGATACCTGAACAGATCCGTCCGAAATCTTGCTGATAACATCCCTGTTGTTCTCAAACATGTCATTGAGTGACTCTGACATCTGTCCGAGCTCATCTCCGCTCTTTGCAACGATCTTGTCAACGGTGAAGTCACCGCTTGCAAGTGATCCGGCAAATGCCTTGACGTTGTTGATGGATTTGGCGATGCTCATAACGAATACATAGATGATAGCGGCACCAACGATCAGTGAAATCACACACAGAAGAATAAGCTGCTTGATGAGTGCGTTCACTGTCTCATCCATCTCTGTTGTGCTCATCCTGATCATCGCCTTCCAGTTTACATCCGGGATGGTCGTATAGAGGAGCATTATCGTGTCACCTCCCTCTGTGAAATATGTCTCGCTCACAGATGTGGAATTGCTGCCAATTACTGCAGAGGCTGCCGATGCAAGTGAAGCATTGTCATCAGCTGTCATCTTGACTGCATTCTGTACCTTGGCATTATCCTGTGTATAGATGTAAGTACCGTCTGAAGTTGTGAGCATTGCAGTTCCGGTCTTGCCGATCTGAACTGAACTTACCATGTCCTGAATATCGGTCAGCTCCATATCAACTGTCACGCAGCCGACGAATGTGCCGTTGTCAATTATGGGAGCAGAGCAGCTCGCCATGATCTTGCCCGATGTGGGATCATAGTAAGGGTCTGTTATCTTGGCCTGTCCCTGAGAGAGAGACTTGGCATTGAGGTAATACTCTTCATTGAAGTAGTCGTAATCGGCATTGGAATAATCCCACGTCTCTACGATGGAACTTCCGTCCCTGTACCAGTAAGGTCCGATATACATCTCTTTTTGATCGAAGGCATAGGGCTCAAACCAGATGCCTGCGCCGAGAACCGAATCATTCTCCTTGATGATGGCTGAGAGCGTACCTCTGTAGTTATCCATGGTCACAAACTTGTAAGAAGTTGAGATCATCTCTGTGATATTCACACAGGTATTCTTAATAACATCGAGCTTACCCTCAACCGCGTTTACATTGGCGGTAACGGACTGCTCCATCTGTCCCTGGGTAGCTGATCTTATCGCTGTCCTGCTCTGATTGGCTGCAATGTAAGTCAAAAGGATCATTGCAATCGCCATTACCGGCAGGATACACAACAGCATCTTAGCGCGAAGGCTCATCTTCTTCATCTGGTTTACATCTCCATCTTTTAATTTTTAGTAAACTTGTATAATTGTGTGAATTATCCGACACACTTTATATTCTACTATAAATACAGTCGGAATGTTCTTAAAAAAGTATAAAAATAGATGAATATATAATAAATGTGATAAGATTATCTTAATATAAAAAACAAACAAAATGAGGGTTCGTTCTTATGAATGCTGAACAATATAAAAGGACCAACAATACATACTATTTTCTGGGGCTTTCCGTCATCGCATCGGGACTGGTCTTACTTCTTGTATCTCCCAATATACTGCCCATGTCCAAACTGATCTCAGGTCTGTGCGCAGTCCTTAGCTGCGCCATCTCTTCCTTTGGCAATTTCAGCTTTTCCACAGGAAAAAGGGGAGCTTTTTATGTGTCAGGAGCAGGCACGATTTATTCAGTGATCCTGTTTCTTTTGACGGGGAACAGTTTTTATATTGCCCTCTCGCTCCCTCTCATCATCTTTGGCATTATTTATGTCAATTTAAAGCTCTGCCGTTTTGAGGCCGTTATACTGTTTTCAGGATTTGTACTCTCACTTGTCTTCTCTTTTATCTCCGGCTCCTCGATCGACATTTCACATTTATTTCCGTTTGTTCTGATACTGCTCGCAGCCGTATCATCGATCACTTCCACCAGGCTCTGCAGCGCAATCAGGGAGGAGAACAGATATGGAGAGCCCGAAATAAGACTGCCTTCATCAGGCGATGAAGTACTCGACCTTGACATCATGATGGACGATGACGACGAAATAGGATCGGGCGAGACAGATGAAAAAGAAGAATACGGATACGATGATAACGAAAAAAGGGACGATGCAGACGATGATGAGCTGTCCGATGACGACAGGATGCCCTCGACTATCTACATACCGCAGTCTGAGCCCGGTGAAGAAAAACCAAAGATCCTTCCGTTTGCAGCTCCATCAGGCTCCCGTCCGGAAAGCAGTATTCAAGATGAGCCTGTTCCGGATCCCGTCCCTTCAGAGATAGAGAAGCTCTCCGTAGATATGGTAGGCCTCATCGAAAAGTCTCACGAGCAGTTCTACGTCTTAAACGGCAAGCTCCTTGAGCTCGTACTCAGGATAAACAGAATGACCACGGCCGACGACAGGGATGCCGCCTTCAGTGACGCAGAAAAAGAAGGCTCACCATCTAATCTTGAGAGCATATCCGAAGAGACAGAAAAAGTATCAGAGAGCGCCAAAAAGCTTCTTGATGCATCAAGGCAGAGCATAAAGGCCAACAGCGCATCATCCGAAGTGCACAGTAAGCTCACTGAGATAAACACCCTCTTTAAAGAAAACAACAGTCTCAGCAAAGACAGTGCTACAGCCCTCTCAGGCAAGATAGAAACAATATCGCAGTATCTTTCTGCGCTCACGGAAGTCGGAAAAGAGGCAGAGCTCATTTCTCTAAACGCAAGCATTGAGTCAGCAAGAGCAGGTGAAGCAGGCAGGGGATTTGCTTCTGTAGCAGGACAAGTCAGGGATTTCGGCGCGCGCGCAGGAGAGGTGTCATCACAAATACAGGAGGCAATCTCATCTCTTTCACTTAATATAGACTCTCTCTCTCTAAGCGCCGATACCGACGAGAAGCTGATTGAGAGGCAAAAGGGAGAGCTCGATAGCGCGATCACTATCACTTCGTCGATAGAGAACAGTCTCCGGGGATTGTCCGAAGGGTTTGAGGGCATTGATGCATCCGTTGCCAATATCAGGTCCTCCCTTCTTCTTGCAAAGAATGACATGGAAAGCCTTGGCTCTGAAATCAAAGAGCAGTACGAGAAGGACTTTGCCTTCTTCAAGGAGGACTACGGCGCAAAGACATCCGAAGCACTTCAGGCAACAAGAGAGATGTCAAAAGAGCTTGAAGCCTATAAGGCATTATTGTCAGACATATCAGAGCTTGCCCAAAAGCTGAAAGAACTCCATGACAATCACTAAATTTTGTCACTTTTTAGAAAATTTTTCTAAAATTATACACAAAAGTGTTATCTTTTTTAAATAATATCCGTTATAATATTTAGTAGCAGTTATTTACTGCGATTGAATTTTACAACAATTTGAGAAAGGAGGAAGGGAGTGTATGACAGCAACCTATGATGCAAAGATGGAAGTAATGGACTGCATTCTGCGGAACTGTGAAGATGAGTACTATCCTGATCCGGAGAGAGTTGCCCACATGACAGGCTTACCATTGGGGATTGTTTTTGATCTGCTCATTGAACTGAAGAACCAGGGACGCCTTGGCAAACACTGAAGACACATGCATGAAACGGAGGTTTTATGGAAGACGTGCAGCAGTATTAAAGGTCCTATGCATCGATTTGCATAGGACCCTTTTTATCCACTCTTAAAGCATCTCGACAGGCTCATGTGTAAAGTCAGCCTTGCCATCTTCATAGAGGTTCCTCACAAAGTCGATTGCTCTCTGTCCGGACTCCTCTATCGGCACATTCTGACTGTATATATACTCCAGCTTGTCGCCGTTTACCGTCAGGAAATTGATCTGCGTTCCTATGATCACGCCGTCTCCGACGTCCATAGGCTTAACCTCTGCAGAAACCACCTCTCTAAGTACACCCTCATTAAAAAGAACACGCATCTCGTACCCTCCTGTATTTTATAGACTTGTAATTAATATTCTAACACTTAATAATTGTTATTGCGATAGTCTTTGGAGAATCCATGCAGTTGTGCTATACTAATACGTGCAATTCCAGTATGGAAAGAATTTGAGGATAATATGAATATATTAAAAAAGACAGCCATAATCGGCTTAACAATACTTTTATCTTTTGCATCCCTCACAGGATGCGGCGTTATGGACAAGAGCGCAGCCAGGGAAGCTGCAGTGAATTTTATGGAAGCTGTTAAGACCGGGGATACGGACGGGGTTAACACCTACTCATCAGGAGAAGTTGCATCCGGCTCATTCGTCCGTCTCTTTGATGCGGATTATCTGAAGGAACAGCTCACAAGCGGGCTGGGTGATTCGGCACTTAATGACGAGACGCTCGAAAAGCTCGATGAGTTCTACTCCCTCTACTCCACCATGATGGAGGATTACAAGATCACGGATGTGTCGATGAACAGCGACGGGACTGCCACAGCCTACATCACCATGAAGAACAGCTTTCCTTTTGACGTGATTACCAGTGAGAAGGCCCAGGAGAAATTTGCAGCTGCAACCGAGAGCTACAACAATAGCAGCGCAGATGAGCTTTTGACCATAAGCCAGGAGGAGGGAGCTGAAGCCGCAACTGACAAAGCCCGCAACGACCTGACCATGCTCGCCATCGACACATACGAAGAGCTCATCAGGGATTCCGAGCCCGTGACCTATATGCTGGCCCTCACCCTCTCCAAGAACGAGGAGACATCCCTATGGTATGTCACGGCTGTCCAGAGCTATGACAGCTCGGTTGCAGGGACAGGAGCACCCGCCACAGACACCGACACCTCTGCGACAGATGCCTCTACATCTGAGACACAGGTTCCTTCAGAAGATTCATCAGCAGCAGACACATCAGGGAACTGACCCGATGATAAATCATTGCCGGCAACGGTACAAAGATGATTTACTGCCGTAAGTGCAAGAATCAGACCAAGCACAAAATGATGCACACGGGTGATATAAACAAGTGGGTCTGCACAAAGTGCGGTACCAAAAGCTAAAGCACTATCATTACTTTTAAAAAGGGGCTGTCATAGACAGCCCCTTTTTACTACGTATTTATTCTTCATCGTAGAGGTGGCAGCACACAACGTGTCCATTACCCATATCCTTAGGAGTCGGGACAGTCATCTTGCACTTTTCCATGCACTTTGAACACCTTGTGTGGAACTTGCATCCCGAAGGCGGATTTGCAGGTGATGGTATGTCTCCTGTCAGGAGTATCCTCTCCTTTTTGATATCGGGATCCGGCATCGGAATTGCAGAGAACAGTGCCTGGGTGTAGGGGTGCAGTGGCTTATCAAATATGTCCTCCGTCCTTCCTGTCTCGACGAGGTTTCCCAAATACATTACTCCTATGGTGTCTGATATATGCTCGACGACGGAGAGGTCATGCGATATGAAAAGATATGTCAGCCCCCTGTCCTTCTGAAGCTCTTTTAAGAGGTTGATGATCTGCGCCTGGATTGAAACGTCGAGTGCCGAAACAGGCTCATCGCACACAACAAAGGAGGGCTTTAGTGCCAGTGCCCTTGCGATACAGATTCTCTGTCTCTGACCGCCCGAGAACTCGTGGGGATATCTGTCCTTGTGATAGGGCTGAAGCCCGCACTCCTTCATGATCCTCGTGATGTAATCGTCGTATTCACTGCCCGGAACCAACTTGTGCTCTCTTACTGCCTCGCCGATTATCTCTCCGATAGGGAGCCTTGGCGAGAGCGATGAGTAAGGGTCCTGGAATATTATCTGCATCTTTGTGCGAAGCTCCCGCAGCTGTCTTTTATCGAGAGTGCTGATGTCCCTGCCGTCAAAGATTATGTTTCCTTCTGTCTTTTCAATGAGACGCAGGATTGTTCTTCCCGTGGTCGATTTTCCGCATCCCGACTCTCCCACAAGCCCCATCGTGGTTCCTCGTTTTATGGAAAAAGAAACGTCGTCTACGGCCTTTACCTGGCCCGTAACTCCTCCAAAGAAGCCTCCCTTTATCGGAAAGTATTTTTTTAAGTTTCTGACTTCAAGTATATTGTCAACGGAACTTATCATTTATCTGCCCCTCCTTCCTGACACCTGTAGCAGCTCACCTCATGCGTGGGTGAGATCTTATAAACCGGAGGATAGGCCCCACTGCAGCCATTTACGCACATCTCGCATCTGTCCTTGAAATAGCAGTAGTTTGGCATGTCTATGGGGTTAGGGACATTTCCGGGGATGCTGTAGAGTTTGTCCACATGCTTTCCGACAACAGGCTTCGAATTCATGAGGCCTATAGTGTAGGGGTGCCTCGGGTCCTTGAATATCTCACGGGCCGTGCCTTTTTCGACAACCCTTCCCGCATACATTACAACAACGTAGTCAGCCATCTCTGCGACAACTCCGAGGTCGTGAGTGATGAGCATTATTGAGCTCCCGACCTTGCCCTTTAGGTCGCGGAGGAGATCCAATATCTGCGCCTGAATGGTAACATCAAGAGCAGTCGTCGGCTCATCTGCGATGATGAGCTTCGGGTCGCAGGCGAGTGCCATCGCTATCATGACACGCTGTCTCATGCCGCCCGAGAGCTCGTGAGGGTACATTTTGTACACGCCCTCCCTGTTGGCTATTCCGACGAGCTGCAGCATCTCAAGTGTACGGCTTTTTACATCCGCATCGCTCATTGAAGGGTTGTGGAGCTTTATAACCTCATCGACCTGGTCGCCTATCCTGAATACGGGATTAAGGCTCGTCATCGGCTCCTGGAATATCATTCCCATGGAATTGCCGCGCAGCTTCTGCATATATGAGGCGGGGGCGTTCACCACGTTTACAGCTTCTTTTCCCGTGTTAAAACGTATCTCACCCTCAACAGTCTGACCTGACGGGCGCTGCACGAGCTGCATGAGGGAGAGGCTTGTCACGCTCTTTCCGCAGCCGGACTCTCCCACTATTCCCACGGTCTTTCCGTTTGGCACCTCAAAGGAGACGCCGTCAACCGCCTTGACCGTTCCTATGTCAGTGAAAAAGTAGGTGTGAACATTGTCGAACTCAACGCAGTTGTCCGGATTCTTCATCTGAGTGATGTACTCGCTCTCAGGTATGTGTTTTCTGTTTCTCTTTTTCTCAATCTCCGAGGTTATCCTGCGGTTCTCTTTAGAGATCCTGCGTGAGTCCCTTACGGAGATGTAATTTGAATTCTTTGACATTTCATTTCTCCTTGCCGGAATTACCTTTTCATCTTTGGATCGAATGCGTCTCTGAGTCCGTCGCCGATAAAGTTGAAGGCGAGAACCGTAAGCAGTATGAACAGTCCTGCGGGAAGCCATACGAACAGGTACCTGCTCATAACGTAGGAATCGTTAACCGCGTTGATGATGCTGCCCCACGATGCTGCGGGATACTTGATACCAAGTCCCAGGAACGAGAGTGTAGCCTCTGCGAGGATTACATCGCCAAGTCCCATGCTGGCGAAAACGATCAGCTGTGGAACAACGTTTGGAATGAGGTGCTTGAAGATACGCCTGTAGGTGCTGATGCCCGTTGCCTCTGCGGCCACCATGAACTCCAGCTCGCGAAGTGAGAGTATCTGTCCGCGCACTATTCTGGCAA
Organism: Butyrivibrio sp.; assembly: GCA_017470505.1. Classification (GTDB taxonomy): domain Bacteria; phylum Bacillota; class Clostridia; order Lachnospirales; family Lachnospiraceae; genus Butyrivibrio. The sequence continues at coordinate 35,376 of JAFUYO010000044.1, forward strand.
TTCCCACCCATCCTATGACAGCCATGATGATGCACAGCATGTATATACGGACAGTCGGCTCAGCCTGATAGTAGTCCATGATCGATCCGAGTATCAGGTATAGGGGCATTGTGGGGATACAGTACACGACATCGACAACACGCATCAGTATGTTGTCTACCCAGCCTCCAAAAAAGCCTGCAACACCGCCGATGATCATGCCGATGAACACCTCGATGAAGATAACGACAAAGCCGATGAGAAGTGATATCCTTCCGCCGTACATAAGCCTTGCCAGAAGGTCCATTCCATTGGCGTCGGTGCCTACCCAGTGCTCCTTTGAGGGGTACGCATAGCTGTCGATGACTCTTGTCACCTGATATTTTCTGAAGGTGTACTGCCCGTTCTTGTTCTCAATTATGTACTCAACTTCTGTCCCGTCCGCGTCTGGGAAGGTGAAGCTCTTCTTTCCCTCCTCAACAGCAGTCAGTGCCGCGTCCTTGTAGGCAGGGCTCAGGTACACGCCCGAAACAGCCGGGTTAAAGTTTACGTCTGAGACAAGGGCGTACTCACTTCCGTCCTTTGAGATGACGTCACCATCCACCGTGTAAGTCACGCCGTCTTCTTCAAAGCTCTTTTCACCGTTCGCTATTGCGACGAGAGAGCCGCGATAGAACTCGTATGAGAAGTTGCCTCCCTGTTCATAGGAAGTAAAAGATTTCATCGCCGCAACGCCCATCTCTGTTGCGATGTAGACATCGGGCTCAGGCTCAGAACTCTCCTGAAAGAGATAGGTTACATCTCCTTCTGTAAAAAAGTTCTCTCCCGCCGCCACTGCCGCATCATAGGCAGCGTTCTTTCGAAGGAGCTTTTTGGTCTCTTCAAGTGAAAAGATAAGGTAGGTATTCTCCCCGACATTTCCAAGTCCAAGGAGCAATCCGTCCCTCGATGTAAAGACGAATTTGCCTGTAGAAGAAGCTATAAGCGTCTTGGAGTAAATATCCGAGGGGAGCTTTACTCCGTCCTTTGTCTGTATCTGGTACTGGTCTATTTTGGTCGCACCCGCGTAGTCCTTTAATATCTCCTCGGTCGTGTAGAACACCTGACTCTGAGAGTAAGGTATCAGAAGCCCTCCGACAAAGGAGAAGAAAAACATGAACGCTATGATAACTATCCCTGCAATAGCCAGCTTGTTTCTGATAAAGCGCTTGAATACCATCATGCCCGGAGAAAGAACTTTCACTCTGGCAGCGTCATCCAGATGCATTTCTTCATTTTGCGTGTTGTTGTTTTCCATCATTCCTTCTCCTTTCCTTAATTTACTCTGACTCTAGGATCAACAAGAGCATAGGTGATATCCGCGATCAGGTTTCCAAGCAGAATAAGAACTGCCATAAATACCATGTAGAACATTACAAAGGGAATGTCGCCCTGTGTGACACACTGATAGAAGGTGTACCCGATACCCGGTATCTGAAAGAGCGTCTCGGTTATCATGGCTCCTCCGAAGAGTCCCGGAAGAGACCCTCCAAGAAGTGTCACGATGGGTATCAGAGTGTTTCTGAAAGCGTGGTGGTTTACTACCCTGTTCTCGGGAAGGCCCTTTGCGCGCGCAGTCCTGATGTAGTCAGAACTTAGTACCTCCAGCATGTTTGCACGCGTGTAACGCATGAGCGAACCGATGCTGACAACTACGAGTGTTATTGTGGGAAGTATCATGTGCTTTATGATATCTAAAACCTTTCCTCCCTGAGAGTAGGTCTCATGCATACGGCTCACTATGCCGTACAGATCAACCCATCCCAGCTCAATGGAAAAGACATATTTCAAAATCGTGGCAAAGAAAAAGCTCGGAAGTGATATACCGATAAGTGCGATAACCGTAATTGCGTAATCTGCGAGGGAATACTGCTTTCTGGCTGCAAGTATGCCCGCAGGAATAGCGATTATTACCTCAATGATAAAAGATGCAAGCCCCAGTGCAAAGGAGTACCAGATGACATTTGAAAACTTCCGGATAACCGGCTGATTGAAGTACCATGAATCACCAAAATCGAGTCTTATGGCTTTTGAGGCCCATTTAAAATATCCTGTGATGATTCCGGTATCAAGGCCGTACTGTGCATTCAGCTGGTCGACCCACTCCTGATATGATTTGGATCCTGGCCTTGTGGCGAGCGCCATAGCCTGTGATTCCACATAAGATGTCGGCATCAGACGCATGATCGTATATATGATCAGCGAGACAAAAAACAAAAGAACAACTGAAATAAGCAGTCTTTTAATTATAAATTTCTTCATTGTGCTGCTCCTTATCCTGCGTAAAAGAAAAAAACATCACGGCGCATGAAGTCGCAGTGCACCATAGGTGCGCTGCGACCCTGTGCCAAAGTCATTCTTAATTCATGGCGATATTCTGGATCTCATCCATGAATGTGTAGTAGGTTGTCTGGTCTTTTGTGATTGAATCCACATTAATTCGCTTTGAGCTGTAGATTGTGCAGTCCTGTCTCTGATATACAGGGATCTCACATGCAAAGTCTACGACATAGTCAAGAGCCTCCTTGTAGAGTGCCTTGCGGACTGCCTGGTCTGTCACTGTCTTGGCCTCGATCACAAGCTCATCGAGCTCTTTTGAGTAGATCCTGTAATGTCCTGCAGAGCCTCCCTCTGAGTGATAGATCTGGAACATATCGGGATCAAGTGTTGTCTGCCATGCTGCGCAGAACATGTCAATTGTGCCTGCCTCAATAGCTGACCAGAGGATCGATGTATCTGAGAGGTCATTGATAGTAAGGTCAAAGCCAATGGTCTTAAGTGCCTCGGATGCTGCCGTGAGGATACCGAACGAAGGGTGATCTCCCGATCCGCCGCCTCCTATCATTACCTCATACCCCATCCTGGCGCCTGTCGGAGCAGCTGTGAGCTTTCCGTCTTTTACAGTGTAGCCTGCTGCCTCGAAGTAACCAAGAGCTGCATTAAGTGCTGCAGCGTACTTCTCATCCTCAGTCATTGAGTCTGTGTATATGTCTTTTCCGTTTACATCAACAGAGAAAGCCACCTTGTAGTCAGGGTCTGAAGCCTGTGGAGCTGCCCATGATGTGTTTGAAATAGGATAGTTGATAACCGATGCTGCCTCACCGTAGTAAGAGTCGATCACAACATCACGATAAACTGCGATAACTGTAGCAATTGCCTTTCTCAGGTTCTTGGAAGCTTCAGAGCCGTTGTCACCGCCCACTGATACGTTTTCTGAGTTCATTCCGATATAGCCGTATCCTCTGTAGTCTGTGAGGACTGTTGTGAGAACATCTCCTGTCAGCTCGCCGTTTGAGTTCTCACCTGAGATCTGCTCAAGAACAGACTTGGAAGCTGATGGATCTGAGATATCAACCGTTCCCTGAACAACGCCTGACTCCTTGTCGGAGCTTGATGTAACCTTGAGCTGGATGTTCTTTGTAACAGGTGCGCCTTTATAGTAGTTCTCATTTGCTGACATGTAGACGATCTTGTTCTCAAACTTGTCAAACCTGTAAGGGCCTGCTCCCATGGGAGTTGTTGTCTTTGCACGAACTGATGAAAGATCACCCTTCTCAAATCCGAACCTGTTGTTGTCGTAGTCATACTTGCTCTCATCGCCGTAATAGTGAAGAGGCTGAACACGGATGGCAAGCTGGTATATGGCTGTCGCATCGATCTCAGAAAGTGTGATCCTGACTGAGTAGTCGCTTGTCTTCTTTATACCCTCTATGTGATCTGCTGAGGAGCCTGTCTCAATGGCAACCTTGTAGTCATCAGAGAGAAAATCCGTGATGGAGTAGTCAGCCTTTTCAGTGTCAGAGAGAGACACTATATCACCGTTGTAGCTCTCCATGAGCTCTGCCCAGTAATCGGCAGCTGTAGGAGCCTTGCCTCCTGCAACATCATATGTCGTGCCTGTGGCAGATGTTGTTATGGTTCCGTCGCCGTTGTCCCTGGCAAATCCCCAGTTGACCATTCCGTTTGCAACAGGGTCTTTTGCAACTGCTTCCGTCTCGGCAGCATAACCCTTTGCCGCGCAGTAATCTGCGATCGACTGAGCAAACTTCTCTCCCGCTGCGGGAAGGTCAACCTCAAAGAACTGCTTTTGCTGTTCCTCGGTGAAGTTTGTGAAATCAGTGTTCTTCTCTCCTGCTTTTACAAGAAGGTTGAAGAGTGTATCGGACCCTTTTCTGTAATCTTCCATTCCCACGATTGGAAGGGCATATGTAGAAGCAGCGCCGTCATAAGACGGGTCGCAGTATACATAATAGGAAAAGATAACATCGTCAGCTGTAAGCTCTTCTCCGTCTGAGAACTTTACGCCCTCGCGGAGAGTGAAGTCATAGTCAACTGTTCCGTCTGAGTTCTCAGTCACAACGCAGTTTGAAATTCCGGTGTAGGTGTAATCCGTTCCGTTGTAGTTTCTGGTTTCACCATCGATGCCGTTGTAGACGAGCTCTCCCGCCCTGTCGTTGCCAATAAGTGCAACCGATGTCAGATCTGCAACATTCCGATCCGGTACGCTCGCAGCAAAAAATTCGCTGAATTTCTCAGAGAAATCATCTATTGCGAGAACAAGCGGCGCATCGCTTCCGGCACTTATTGTCGCAGAGCTGTCAGAAGATGTCTTAGCTGAGCCGTTATCTGTCGTCTGTGTGTCTGCCCCGGCATTCTCCGAAGGCGCATTTGATGCACCGCAGGCCGTTATGCCAAGTACCATTGCACCTGCAAGGAGAACAGACAACACCTGTTTCCTGTTTTTCATAATATAAACCTCCTTAATGTGACACATAAATATATATTTACATGCGAAAAAGCCTCCGCAAATAAATCATCTCAGAGAGTCTTCGCCCTCATCTCGTCAGCGAGAGTTTTGATAGTTCCATCCCTGAAGGGACTCTTAAGGCCTGCCTCGTCAAGTTCATTCTCATAAAAATCCTTAACAGAGAGCTTGCAGAGCTTTAGATAGTGCTCCCAGGCATCTTTGAAGTCCTTGTCCATCCAGACCTTGAACTGCATGGCCACAACACTTGCAAGAACATAATCTATATAGTAGAAGGGATTCCAGAAAATATGTCCCTGCCTCTGCCAGTAGCCGCCCTCTGAAAAGAAGGGATCACCGTCGAAGTCAAGCCATGGCCTGTAGGTCTTTTCAAGCTCTTTCCATACCTCTTTTCGATCAGCCGGGGTCATATCGGGCTTGTCGTAGATTATATGCTGGAACTCATCGACCATGCATCCGTAGGGGATGAAGGTCACAGAATCCTGAAGGTGCATCTTGAGGTAGTCTCCCGCCCTGTCGCCAAAGAACTTGTCCATCCAGCCATAGGTGAAATACTCCATTGACATTGAGTGGATCTCGGCTGTCTCCATAGTGAGGTCATTGTGCTCCATGATCTCATCATCTCTTGTGACATAACCCTGGAAGGCATGACCGCACTCGTGGGTGATGACATCCACATCAGAGCTCGTCCCGTTGAAATTGGCAAAGATGAACGGAGACTTGTACTTGGGCAGATAGTCCATATATCCGCCCGCCTTCTTGGTCTTACGGCCCAGGACATCAAAGAGTTCATTCTCTATCATGAAATCAAAGAACTCTGCGGTCTCAGGCGAGAGCTCTTTGTACATCTGAAGACCTGCCTGCATGATCTGTTCGGGCGTTCCTACAGGCCTGGGATTTCCCTCTTTAAAGAACATGTCGTTGTCGTAGTATTTGAGAGCATCAACACCGATCTGCTCCTGTCTCTTTTTCTGAAGCTCAGAGACAAAAGGAACAAAGGACTCCTTTACCTGCCTTCTGAAGTTCTCAACTTCCTTCCTCCTGTAGGCATTCCTGTTCATCCTGTTGTAGCCGAGCTCCACGTAATTTTCGAACCCGAGCTTTCTCGCCTGCTCGGTCCTGTTCTTTACAAGCTTGTCAAAGATCTCGTCTATCTCGTCCGTGACAGATGAAAAATACTCAGAGAGAGCCTTCCACGCCCTCTTACGCACATCTCTGTCACTGTCCGTCAGGTACTTCCTCAGAAGCGAAATATTAAGTTCTTCTCCGTTGAAGGGAATCCTGGCAGATGCAATGATCTTGTCATATCTGCTGATAAGAGCGTTCTCCTCCTGCATCAGCGGAAGGATCAGATCGCTTATGGAATTGTTCTGAAGCTCTATATTCTTGAAAGCCACCCTGCTGATCTTCTCCTCGAGGTATGACCTGTAGGGTGACTCATAAAGAACCTTGTTGTAATCGTTGACATATTTTGAGATAAGAGGAGTGATCTCATCTATGTGATCGTTCTCAGCCAGGTAGTACTCCTCTGTGGTATCGATATTGTGCCTGAACACACCGAGCTTTAAGTTGGTGTAGACATCAGACATGTACTCATAGTACTTCCTGTGGATATCAAACTGCTCCTCGCCGCTTTTTGCGCTGCGGCTCTCACTGATCAGTTTGTCAAAAAAATCTCTGACCTCTTCAATCTCTACCCTCCTGTAGGGCATCTCTGAACATTTCATAAAAAAACCTCTTATAGAATATAATTTTTTGTAAAAAACACCCAATAATTATACTCTATAGGAGGCTTTATATCAATGCTGCGCATTAAAGCGGTAAATCAGAAACTGCGTTACTGCGCTGTTTTTCAGCTCTTTATGAAGTTTAGGAGCATCTGCTTCCCGCAGGGAGTCATGATGGATTCAGGGTGAAACTGCACACCGTATATCGGAAACTGTCTGTGCCCGACAGCCATCACCTCGCCGTCATCCGAAAGCGCAGTGACCCTGAGGCACTCAGGTATGGTTTCTTTTTGGGCTGCAAGCGAATGGTATCTTGCAACTTCTATTCTCTCATCGAGACCTCTGAACAAAAGGCAGTTTCTGTCCACCGAAACCGGAGACTTTTTCCCGTGCATGAGCTCTTTGGCATAGGTAACTGTAGCTCCGAAAGCCATGCAGATTGCCTGATGCCCCAGGCACACTCCAAGGGTCGGTATCTCTCTCCCGAGAACCTTTGCCGCATCGACGATGATGCCGGCATCTTCAGGCCGCCCCGGTCCGGGTGAAATAATTATCCTCTCCGGGTGAAGATCTCTGATCTCATCTATTGTCATCTCATCGTTTCTGATGACTCTGATATCAGGCTCGATCTCACCGATCAGCTGATAGAGATTGTATGAGAAACTGTCGTAGTTATCTATTAAAAGTATCACAAATACGCCTCCTTTTTTCGGCATGCACCTGTCCGGCACCGGTCATATCATCATTTTCACATTTCATCCCAGGAAGCCGACAGCTCCAGAGCACTGAGGGAGGCCTTTGCCTTATTGAGGCACTCCTCGTACTCTTTTTCGGGGTCAGAGTCGGCGACAATTCCGGCTCCGCTCCTGACAAAAACAGTGTCGTTCTTTTTGTAGATAAGACGTATCGCGATACAGGTGTCCATGTTACCTGTAAAATCTATGTATCCGATGGCACCTCCGTATATACCTCTCTTGGCCCCCTCGAGTTCTCCGATGAGCTGACAGGCTCTTATCTTGGGAGCTCCGGAGAGCGTCCCCGCAGGCATCACTGCGTTTATTGCATCGAGGGCGTCAAACTCATCTCTTATCTCTCCCCTCACAGTTGATCCTATATGCATAACATGTGAGTAGCGCTCTATTGAGTGGAGTTTTTCAACTTCGACTGAGCCGAATCTGCTAATCTTTCCGAGGTCGTTTCGCCCAAGGTCCACGAGCATATTGTGCTCCGCAAGCTCTTTTTCATCGGACAGGAGTTCCTTTTCGAGGGCCAGGTCCTCCTCTGTATCCCGCCCCCTTCTCCTGGTGCCTGCCAACGGGAAGGTGTGGAGTATGCCGTTTTCCAGCTTTACAAGTGTCTCAGGCGAAGCTCCTGCGACCTCAACATCTGTCCCCGAGAAATAGAACATATAGGGCGAGGGATTGATCGTGCGCAGTACCCTGTAGGCCCCTAAAAGGCTCCCTCTGTAAGGGGCAGAGAGTCTGTTGGATAAGACTATCTGGAATATATCTCCCTCCCTGATATGGCTCTTGGCCTTTTCAACCATGCTGCAGTACTGCTGCCTGTCAAACAAGGGTTTAACTTCGCCTGTCAGAGTTCCTCTCTCCTCCGTTGCAGGCTCTCCGCTTCTGATAAGCTCAGCCATTTTCCCAAGCTCCTTGCAGGCCAGGTCATAGCTCTTTTCAATGTCGTCTGTCCTTGCGTTGGCGATCAGCACGATCTTCTGGCGCAGGTTGTCAAAGGCGATCACCCTGTCAAAGAGCATGAGGTCCATATCCCTGAAGGCATCGGTATCCGGTGTGTCTACTCCGACTGACCTCTCCACATAGCCAAAATAATCAAAGGAAAAGTAGCCGACAAATCCGCCCGTGAAAGTGGGAAGATAGTCAAACCTTTTGCTCCTGTATCGGCGGAGTATGCTCCTTAGAACTTCCCAGGGCTTGTCGGTTCTCTTTGCAGATAAAAAAGAATGAATGCCATCCGTTTCCTCTGCCCTCTCAGATGGCACAGTCACCTCTGTGACTCCGCTCTTGCTTGTCACAAGCAGCAGCGGGTCGTAGCCCATAAACGTGTATCTCCCCCAATATTCATTGGCCTTGGCCGACTCCAGCATATAGCAGTGGATGGAAGCTTTTTTCATCCTCTTCATCAGCTCTATCGGTGTTATCATATCCGACAGAAGCTCACAGCTGACAGGGATAACGTCGGCCTCTTTCTCTGCTGCTATAGCCTTTGCCTCTTCTATGGTGATGGAAACATTCATATCATTCCTCCAAATAAAATGCATTTCCATCATTATAACGCATAATTATGCAATATTATAGGCCTGTTTGCAGCCTTCTTGAATCTTTGATTCAATATCGCTGCAGACTTTTTATCCTGCCTTAGGGCTCCGAAGTCTGTCCACGCAGAAACGCGCAGCTGACAATTGAGTAGACCAGATACGTGATCAATACTCCAAAACAGACATCCGACAGATAATGATTTGTCATATGGATCCGGTTATAACCGTAGATAATGACAAACACACACGACAGCGCAAATGCCATCATGTTTTTTTGACTGCTTCTCTTTTTCATGACATCTGTCAGCATTGGCAGAGCAAACATCATGCTCGCAATGGTCATATTGCCGCTCGGCCAGCTCCTTAAATTATCATCGCTCCCTGCCAGATTGGGAACCATCTGCCACCAGTTGCGAAATTCTGCCCTCGGATCATCGAGGGTGATCAGATACTTGTACCTCGGGCGGGAAGCGACCTGTTTGAGCCAAAGGTTTATATTGTCCGCGGCAATGCCCGCAATCAGAATGGATGCGCCGACAGCAATCAGCTTATCGGGATTACTCTCATCAACCAATCGAATCACAACAAAAGGAACCCAGCTGTACAGAACCGCCCAAAAAAGCCAGCAGACAACAGACAATACAGCAGGTGACTCGCCGGCTGTGTATCCAAACAGTGCACGAACAGCCTTTCCGTTATAACTGTTGGAATAATATACCGCCATGAACCAGCCAAGTATCAGAAGAGTCCAAGCCAGGAAGCGATATCTCTCGCCCTTTTTCCTTAGTCCTGAGTACAGGCAGGCTCCTGCTGCCGGATACAGGCAATAGGAGAAGTAAGAACCGTAGGTGGCAAAGAATGCGCCCAGCTCCGTTTTATTAGCCAGGGCGACATTTATTTCAAAATCCCTGAAAGAGCCGATGACAATTCCCAAAACACATGTAGCTATGACTGCCCAAAAGCAGCCAATTGGCATAGACATTACTGTTTTTTTGTTCATGATATAATCCTCCGTCTACAGACTATGAAATCTTTTTGTATATTATATCAGATTTAGGTACGGAAATATGCATCAAACTCAGTATTTATGGGCGTTTGACGATGTTTTTTCTTCTGTTCAGCATACCCTGTTTACGCCCTTTAAGGCAGTCTGTAGTTTGGGGTATCGCCGCCAATCTCAACGGTGAAACCCCGGATCCGTCCAGCCATCTATGTCCCTCCTGCAGGAAGTTCCTCTTCCTTACATATCCCAGTCAAAGAAAGAGTGATCTTTTAACCCCCTCTCAGAGAAAAAAGCAAAAAATAAGACCCAGAAGATTTAACTCTTCTGAGCCTTATGCTCTGATTTTATAAACCGGATTCAATTATTATGGATCATGATGCTTTATCAAGCATGTCATGGATATATGTCCGAAGACCGTCCTCCGTGTCTATGCCGTATTTCTGGTTTATAAGGATATAATACTTCATGATCCGTTCTTTCGGCAGAAGCTCACTGGAAGGAATGCTGTCTCCATATCCTTTTCTCGCTTCCATCCACGGATCCTCATTATGTGTGATCCTCTCCAGTACCTTTCCGCCATACATCCCAAACGTATTCACAACAAGGTCAATCACACGTTTCTCGTCATCCGTCAGGGCATCCTCTGTCCCTTCCAGAAGCGCGAACCGCGCATCATCGATCGGATTATATTTGAAATCCCGGAACAGCTCATATACCTCCGGATAGACCGGACCGTGTACCCAAGCCCTGCAATCCTCTTCAAAGATTGGTCTTCCATATAATGCGGAATATACTCCCTGTATAAAGTAAAGCAGCTTCTGAAGCATGAGAGGCGTTACCTCCTCCAGCTTTTCAAAGATATATGCGATCACCCGGAGCATCTTATCTGATACGGAAAACAGGCTTTCTATGCTTTCTGCCGCAGTAAAAGCTTTCCTGTATGCCGCATCCGTCAGCTTCTCTCTGTTCTCCATGAGCTTCTGCTTCATGTATGCTGGAGATGAAAGTGCTGCTTTCATGACATCTGAATACTCTTTGGAAGGCACCTGTCCTTCCAGGTATCTCGGAATCGTTACCTCTCCGAACCCAAGCGCCAGGGACAACGGAGCCTTTCCGATCTTATAGATCTTCATCAGCCTTTCGATATCATCAATCGATACAAGCCCCTCTGCCGCCCTGTACTGCTCATCGATTTCCTGAACATTCTTATCAATAAGTCCCGGAATGCTCATTTCCTCTCCGCACTGTGCACAGACAGCCACAGTAATTGCAAAGGTATATTAAAACTTTCCCAAATTTTGGAACTATATAGCAGGCTGAGATGCCTCAGCCCACTATAGAATCTTTTCGAGGCCTCCCCCTTAGCCGTTTGGGTTTATTTGCCAGCTCGGATTGATCAGGATTTTTTCGTGGTCTTCCTCTTGGACGCTTGGGTTTGTCGGAAGCTGCGCTTGTGTCTGGATTCTTTCTGGGACGTCCACGTGGTCGCTTAGGTTTAACTGTAACCTCGTCTTGTTCTGGATTTTTCCGTGGTCTTCCTCTTGGTCGTTTAGGATTGTTGACCTGATCATTTTCTGTCGACGACTGATTTTTAGGCCGCCCTCTCTTGGCCGGAGTTTTAACAGGTTCTTCTCCCGTAGCGAGGCCAAGAGATAAGAGGATTTCGTTATTCTTCTTTATCGGAGAAAACCAGTTCTCATCCGATATTTTGGGTGATGGCTCGACTGGGCAGTCTTTCGCACGCCATATTTGCGAAAGATCTTTCAGCATATCGCCGTAAGTGGTTTTGTTTAAGATGCCCGCTTTTTTTGCCTTGGTAACCATGCGGCATGTAAGTACGGTTGACACAAAGTTGATAAATTCAGAGCCGATTACAGAATAGTTGCCCTGCACATTTGTCTCTGTCAGTTCTTCGTCGCTTTTATAATGCTTGAACATAAGCTCTATCTGCCATCTGCTGTCATAACAGAGATACGCGGTATCAACAGTAAGGTCTACATCAGACTCAAAGACGATTACGCCAAAAGTATCTTCTTTCCTGTTGTATTTTTTGCTGTCAAATTTGCCTTTTCGTTGAGCGTTAAATATAAAGTTATATCCCTCGCGGGCAGAAGCCTTGAGATCCTTGAATGCGTATAGGTACTTTCCATCGGGAAGCTGAACCTTCTTTGCGACTACAGGTTTGTCAATGTCCATTACAATCTCGTCAGGTTGGAGCAGATTGTATTTCTCGATACGTTTGTCATCCCTTTTTATGGGAGTGAGATAATGTAATTCGGGACGGCTCTTCAGTTCGGCTGCAATTGCATCAGGTGGGAACCCTTTATCATTTACAATGATGCCTTTTTGAATGTTATTGGATTTTATAAATTCGGGGTACGCCCCAGCATCAATGCAGTTGCCGGGAAAGACCTTGGAACATACCGGCTCCATTTCCTCTATATCATAACAGTACAAAATGGAAATATCAGGCACGCCTTTCATCTTAAATTTGTAAGACATATCGGAAAGCGTATTTACAGTGCTTGTATTCTGCTTTAGTGTTCCATCTATCGCAAGGTGATGCTCCGCACAGACTCTGTCAAGCCGCTTTGAATAAAAATCCTGCTGCTTTTTCTCGTCCATTCCAAGCTTTTTAAGAAATGTGCTGACGGAGTTTTTTGATAGTGCCGCACCAGGATAATAAATACTAACATAGGATGCCTGGTAAGCAGAGGCGAGCCGACTGCACTTAATGCCATGATCGCACACTCGCAGCGAAGCCATCGCCATTATCGTACATGCATCACTGGCGGGATAGACATCAAGAAGGTCTGCATACAGGTCAGCAGAAACGCTTTTTACAAACGCGGCATTTCCATAACACAGTTGCGTGGGACCATCTTCCGCAATAGCGGACTTGATTGGAACAAACTTGAAATCAATTATATGACCAATAATCCTGCCGTTCCGAGGTTGGGGATTGCCGCCTGAAATATATACCGTTCCTTTACGCTCCCTCACGGCATAACGCAAAACAGAATTGCTGCCGGTATCAACTACCACCGTATTCTTTGGACGTTGTACTGACCTAACATTATCAGGAACACTCATATGACACCTTCATTCAAAAAAAATATAAAATCAAAATAAATGTTTATAAAATATAGTTCAATTATATACTATTTTGAACTATAGTTCAATATTTATTTGAATAAAAATGTATTTTTTACTATTTTTTTTGCTGCTAAATATGGTATAAAACGCAGCAAATCATACAAAATGCAGTAATTATCCGACCGTGATTAGCGATAAACTGCAAAAATACAGGCCTTTTTATATAGTTCCAAATATTGGGAAAGTTTTA
>JAFUYO010000045.1 GCA_017470505.1 Butyrivibrio sp.
ACTTGAACATTTTACTTGCCTGATTTCCCAAATGCTGCGTCAAGAGCCTTAACAATGCCCGCATTGTCTGCGTTTTCTTCCTTGCCTTTGAAAAATCATTCTGCGTAAAATGTTCAGTTAATTCTGCTACAGTTCCTTAGTGCCGACAGGCCATGATCAGACAGATTTCCAATCCATGAATTTGTCAGTGGCGCTTCGTCAGGGCTGGGGGCAGTGAAATTCCAGTCAAAACAGGCCAAAATGAGGAAAATGCTAGAAAAAGGGTCGATTGTAGGGGTATGAAGGCAGAGAAATTCCAGTCAAAACAGCTCAAAATGGCAAAAATGCTAGAAAAAGAGCTGCCGAAGGAATTAAGCGTAAGTGGTATCCTTAGGATCGGAGTTGGGAGAGTCATATGAAGAAGAGAAATTTATTATTAGTAGTGACTGCGGTATGCGTGATGGCGCTTACTGCCTGCGGAACTTCAGATGAAAAGCTTGTGGAGGCGACGCAGGCAAGAGATGCCCTGATTGAGGCGCGCCAGAGTGCCGAGGACACCTATCTTGATATCACGGATTCATCCCTCAGGGATAAGCTTGACGAGCTCTCCGAAGAGGTCACTGAGATAGAGGCGCTGAATCTTGAAAAGATGGGGGATGATAAGGTGGAACAGGAAATCCTGCCGAGGATACATGAGCTGACGGGGACTTATCAGAGCCTGCAGAAAGGCCTTTCAACCACCCTTGAAAAAGAGACTGCGGAGAGGGAAGAAGCAGATAAGCACTCTGAGGTCGACTGCTACTTTATAAATAAGACGGGGATGAATATAAAGTCGATTGTGCTACATGACATCACTGCAGACACCTATTCCGACAATTTTCTCGGGGGAGACGTAAATTTTAAGGCGGGGTACACCCTGATGGGGACGGCGCTCGATATCTATGCGGACAGCAGTGAATGGGAGTTTGTGGTGACAGATGAGTTTGGCACTGAGTACAGCTTCTCGTGCGAGAGCCTCATAGGAAAAGAGATGGCAGGAGCATCAATTGTCCTGACCTATGACTCGGCAGCGGGTACGGGAGACGCGTCACTCGGCGCGTATGAGGGAGCTGCACCTTCAGAGGAATCGGCGCCGGCTGAGGAGACGCCTGACACAGCTGAGACGAAAGATAATGAAGAACAGGCAGCCGACAGCACTGAGAAGGCTGCTGATTCTGACTGAACGGTAGCAGCCGGATTATCGTTTGAACTGCACCTAACGGTAGATGCCGGATTATTGTTTGAACTGCACCTAATGGTAGATACCGGATCATTGTTTGAGCTGTACCTGATTGGCGCACTCATTGCAGTAGCCGTAGATCTCGAGCTGGTGGCCGGTCACCTTAAAGTCCGGCAGGTCCTTTTCAAGATCGTGGGTTATTTCGTGGAGAGGGCAGCTCTTTATTGGAAATTTTTTGTGACAGGAAAGACACACGGCATAATGCTTGTGTGTCTCTTTTTTTAGCTCATACAGAGCGTTGTCCTCAGTGGACAAAACGTTCTTGGTGACGATCCCTGCCTTCTCAAAAGCCAGGAGATTTCTGTAGATCGTGGAGAAGGCGTAGGGCTCATCCGCGGAATCCTTTTCAAGGCTGTTGTAGATCTCGGCTGCGGAGAGAGGCTCTGCTGAGGCATACAAAACCCTGTAGATTGCAACTCTCTGGCGGGTCTTTTTAACACCCTCGGGCCAGTGTTTTTCAATTATTTCGTCGTATGAACTTTGGTGAATCCTGCTATTCATAATAAATCCCCAGTACAATGATGTCTATCCCGATAGTACAAGAGCCAGAATTAATTCAGAAATTTACGCCCAGAATATCAAGGAGCAGTCCCGAAAAAGTGCCGATCACAAAGAGAAGGATCGCGATGCCTATGTTCTCCTTCTTTTCGGGATTGACGCGAAAGAGGACGAGGAGACCTACTCCTGCGCCGACGAGGAGCCCCGACATCATGGTTCCGAGGGTTATCATCTTCTCGAGGTAGAGCTCGGTTATGATGACGGACGCCGCGCAGTTGGGGATGAGACCGATGAGTCCTGCAAGGAGGTGGCTTGCAACAGGGTTTTCCTTAAGGAGCGTTGACAGATTCTCCTCACCGATCAGATGTATAATAGCCCCGAGCGCTAAAGTCAGCACCAGCACGAAGAAAAAGATATGCATGGTGTGGATAAAAGCGGACTTCGCAATCCCAAAGAGCGAGCCGTCTTCATCATCTTCGCAGTGGCAGTGCTCCTTTTCGCAGAGCTTTTCTATGCGCACGGGGTCGTCTATGTTCTTTCCGCGCTTTTTGTGGTGGCGGTGGACGACAAAATCGATGGCAAAACCTGCGATGATACCGATGACAGCCTTTAGGGCGAGGATCTTTATCATGGTTCCGACAGGGAAGTGCTCAGATATGAGAAGCGGTATCATCTCATCTGAGGTTGAGAGATAGATCGCGATCAGTGTACCCAGTGTGATGATTCTTCCGGCGTACAGGTTTGAGGCAGCAGCCGAAAAGCCGCACTGCGGAAAGATTCCGATGAGCCCGCCCCAGAGAGGCCCGAAGTGCTCGGTTCTCTTAACAATCTCTTCGGTGAAATCGCCGGTTTTGTGCTCGAGGTACTCCATTATGAGATAGGTCACAAATAAAAACGGAAGAATCTTGAGCGAATCTATGACGGCATCAACTATGATATCAAAAGCAATTTCCATGAAAGGTCTCCTTTGGGGGGTTTGCGTGTGCTACAGGAAACGATCGCCCAATTAACGATGTTGCAAATGCAACTCATTTGCATTTAGAAAACAGTTAAAAAAATAGAGCACATCGTGCTCTGTTCAAGCGGGTGATGGGAATCGAACCCACGTGTCCAGCTTGGAAGGCTGGTGTTCTACCATTGAACTACACCCGCGAAGTACTGACAGAAACTTATTTTACTTAACTCGATGTGGTATGTCAAGGGGTTTTATGGTAAAATTTTGTTACTATTCAGTCAGCAGCCAGCACTACGCTGCTGGCTGCGTGAGAAAATGATTCAGTAGGCAATTTGGGCCATCGCGAAGCGATTTTCATGCCCAAATTGCATGTTACTGGTCAGGAACTGAACAGTAACAAAATTTTGATGTTTGTTTGGGGACAATAATTCAAGCATTTGACACTGCAATATGGCGGTGTTATCATTTTCCTACCAAGTTACTAGGAAATATACGAAAGGAATCCATCATGTCAGATACGTCTTTATTACAGGTTCAGGATCTGTCGGTTTCGATCGACAATGAACTTCCTATTCTTCACAATATAAGCCTCGATATCAAGCCGGGCGAGACCCACGTGCTAATGGGCCCCAACGGGGCGGGCAAGTCCACCCTGGGCTTCACCCTCATGGGCAACCCGCACTACTGCGTAACCGGGGGGAAGATTTTTTTTGACGGAGAGGACATCACAGATACTTCCGCTGACAAAAGAGCTAAGGCCGGGATGTTTTTATCCTTCCAGAATCCGTACGAGGTTCCGGGGATTACCCTCAGCAGTTTTATAAGGAACGCGTACCACGCGCAGACCGGCGCACCGGTCAAGCTCCTTGCTTTCCAGAAGTCGCTTAAGGCTGCGATGCAGATCCTGTCCATGGATGAGTCATACGCTGACAGGGATCTGAATGTGGGATTTTCCGGCGGTGAAAAAAAGAAGGCCGAGATCCTGCAGCTTCTCATGCTGAACCCGAAGCTTGCCATACTCGATGAGACCGACTCGGGACTTGACGTTGATGCTGTGCGCACTGTTTCCAAGGGAATTGAGGAGTACCAGAAAAAGAAGGACGGAGCTCTTCTTGTCATCACGCACTCCACCAAGATCCTGGAGTCCCTCCATGTAGATTACACCCACGTGCTTGTAAAGGGCGGCATCGTACACACGGGCGACGGCGCACTTGTGGATGAGATCAATGCGAATGGTTTTGAGAGATTTATCTGACGATGTCAGGGTCAAAAGCGCTGTGCGGAGCAATCCGTGACAAAACTTTTGATTTTTTCAATATGATTCTGGAACAAGGAGCATAAATGAGCGACAACAAGATGGCTGTGGCCGACATTAACCACAGCTTATATGATTTTAAAGATATAGAAAACGAGCAGGACTTCTACCGTATGGAGGAGGGGCTTTCGAGAGAGACGGTTCTGAAGGTCTCCGAGGAAAAAAATGATCCCGACTGGATGAGAGAGTTCCGCCTTCAGTGCCTTGACCTCTATAACAGGATTAAAATGCCAAACTGGGGCCCCAGCATAGAGGGTCTTGATATGGACAAGATTTCATCCTATGTAAGGCACAAGTCCGACATGAAGGGCAAGTGGGAGGACGTTCCGGAGGATATCAAGAACACCTTTGAGAAGCTCGGTATCCCCCAGGCAGAGAGAGAGTCACTTGCAGGCGTCGGCGCCCAGTACGACTCTGAGCTTGTCTACCACAACGTGAGGGATGAGGTGGCTGCCCAGGGCGTCATCTACACGGACCTTGAGAGCGCACTCAGGGGCGAGTACGCCGATATGATAAAGAGCCATTTCATGAAGCTGGTTCCTCCAACGGACCACAAGTTTGCGGCCCTCCATGGGGCGGTCTGGTCGGGCGGATCCTTCGTCTACGTGCCCCAAAATGTCAAGGTGGACATTCCGCTTCAGTCATATTTCAGATTGAATGCTGCAGGCGCGGGGCAGTTTGAGCACACTCTCATCATCGTCGATGAGGGCGCAGACCTTCACTTCATAGAGGGGTGTTCTGCACCCAAGTACAACGTGGCCAACCTTCACGCGGGCTGCGTTGAGCTTTATGTTTCGAAAAATGCCAGACTCAGGTACTCGACGATTGAGAACTGGTCGAAGAACATGTATAACCTCAACACCAAGAGGGCGCTTGTCGAGGACGGTGGCATAATGGAGTGGGTTTCAGGCTCTTTTGGCTCACACACATCGTACCTCTACCCGATGACAATCCTAAAGGGCGAGGGCTCCAAGATGGAGTTCACCGGCATCACCTTTGCGGGCAAGGGGCAGAACCTCGACACCGGAGCCAAGGTCGTGCACCAGGGCGAGAGGACGAGCTCTGTCATCAACACCAAGTCAATCTCCAAGGACGGCGGGATCGGAACCTACAGGAGCAGCGTCATCATACAGAGCACGGCCAAAAAGGCGAAGGCTTCCGTATCCTGCGATTCACTGATGCTTGATTCGATCTCGCGCGCGGACACGATCCCCGGCATGGACATCAGGACCAACGACGCGGACGTGGGGCACGAGGCCAAGATTGGAAGGATCAGCGACGAGGCAATCTTTTACCTGATGTCGAGGGGCATCAGCGAGGAGGACGCCAAGGCGATGATCGTGAGCGGCTTTGCAAACCCTGTATCCAAGGAGCTTCCCCTGGAATACGCGGTTGAGATGAACAACCTGATAAGGCTCGAGATGAGCGGGAACGGCTGAGAGGATTTAAGATGAGCAGTGATTTTGAACTTAAGGTCAACGTGCTGCCGGTCACAACGTACAATTTTCTTCATGTGAACGAGAGCACGATCAAAATATCGGACCTGTCTTTAGGGAAAAGAAAAAGCACAGATGAGGCTGAACTTCCATCGGGCGTCAGCAAAAAAAGCGGCGTTTCGTTCGGTGAAGCAGGGAAGGTTTTTGGCTCTTTTTCCGGGAGAATAAATGTACTCGCAGATGGCTATGCCGCGCCAAACGGCGACACGTCAGAGCGGGATAAAGAGCAGGCGGTTCGGACCGGCATGGGAGCAGATGTCGACAGGCTCATGCGGGATATGAACGTCACATCAGACGTCTACACTGTAGATGAGGGCGTAAAGGCCGATAAACCCATCGCCATTTCGGATAAGTATGAAGATGGGGAGATGGCTCTTTTATCTTATGTGATTCATGCAAAAAAGGATTCGGAAATAACCGTTATCCTCATGGAGAGCTCTGAGCGCTCTGCAGCGGGGCTTAGCGGTATAAGCGTTCGTCTGATGGCTGAGGATGGCGCGAAGATCACGCTGGTAAAGACACAGATGCTCGGAGATGGTTTTGTCCATTTCTACGACATCGGAGGGGCCTGCCTTGAGGGTGCAGGGATCAGCCTTGTGACTCTGGAGCTCGGCGGGTGCGATGTTCACAGCAGCGCCTACATAAACCTAAGCGAGGACAACTCAGCCTACAGCAGCAATCTGGCGTATCTTGCAAGGGACGACCACAGGCTTGACTTTAACTATGTGGCGGACCAGAGGGGAAAAAAGACAGAGGCCCTCATGGACTTCAAGGGAGTCCTCATGGACCGGGCGCAGAAGACCTTCAGGGGAACGCTTGACTTTAAGAGCGGAAGCTCGGGGTCTGTAGGCGATGAGCAGGAGGATGCACTGCTTCTTTCACCCGATGTAGTTAACCGCACGATGCCCGTAATCCTCTGCCAGGAGGAGGACGTCGAGGGCCGTCACGGGGCAACGATAGGACAGCTCACAGAGGAGCTTCTCTTTTACATGATGAGCCGCGGTATCGACGAGGAGAGAGCCAGGAGGATAATGGTCAGCGCAAGGCTAGAGAGCGTAGCAAGGCTGATTCCCGACCCGGATATCATGCAAAAGACCATCTATTATATCCAGAATATTCTGTGAGCCTGACCTTTACCGTTAAATTTTCATATATCAGTTTGTAAGGAGATACAATGAAGACACTGGAAGATTTTCGCGCGGATTTTGACATCTTAAGCTCCGGCGAGTACATATATTTTGACAATGCTGCCACATCGCAAAGACCACGGCAGGTCCTTGATGCGGTGTCGGAGTTTTACAAAACCAAAAACGCCAATCCCCTTCGCGGCCTGTATGATTTCAGCATGGCGGCGACAGAGGAATACGAGAGTGCAAGGAGTCTTGTCGCTGACTTTATCGGCGGAGTATCTCCCGAGGAAATTATTTTTACGCGAAATACAACAGAGTCAATAAACCTTGTGGCCTACAGCTACGGGATGGACAATATATCTGAGGGCGATGAGATTGTGGTGACAGTTATGGAGCACCACTCAAATCTTCTGCCGTGGCAGATGGTGGCCCGCAAAAAGGGAGCAAAGCTCGTTTTCCTTGAGCCTGATTCCGAGGGCGTTATCACAAGGGATGAGTATACGAACAAGATAACGGACAGGACGAAGCTGGTCGCAATCGGGCACGTATCAAATGTCTTTGGCGTGACCAATCCTGTCAAAGAGATCGCCGCCTTCGCCCACGAAAAAGGCGCGGTTGTTGTTGTCGACGGAGCGCAGTCAGCACCGCACATGAAGATTGATGTAAAAGATCTCGGATGCGACTTTTTTGCATTCTCGGGGCACAAGATGATGGCGCCGATGGGAATCGGAGTTCTTTTTGGCAAAAAAGCTCTTCTTGAAAACATGTCGCCGTTCTTAACCGGCGGCGAGATGATAGAGTATGTCACGAGGGAGGATGCGACCTATGCCGGGCTCCCGCACAAGTTTGAGGCGGGAACCGTTAACGCAGGCGACGCTGTGGGGCTTTCCAGGGCGATTGATTACCTTAGTGAAGTCGGATACGAGCGCATCAGGCAGCAGGAGGATAAGCTCACGGCTCTTTTGATGGAGGGGCTTAAGAATCTGCCATATATAAAGATCTATGGATCGGGTGATGCTGCAAAGCACTGCGGCATCGTGACTTTCACGATGGAGGGAGTACATCCCCACGATATCGCATCTGTTTTAAACGATGATAAGATCTGCATAAGGGCGGGACATCACTGCGCCCAGCCGCTGATGCAGTTCATAGGCGCGGGCTCGACGGCAAGGGCCAGCGTGTATTTCTACAACACCGAAAAAGAGGTCGAAGTTTTTCTTGATAAACTCTCCAAAGTAAGGGAGGTAATGGGATACTGAGCTATGGCGCAGAGAGCGGCGCTGAGTGAGGCGTCTCACATAAGGAGGTAGAGAGATATGGAGCTGAAGCAGTTATACAGGGAGATTGTCAACGAGCACAATCTTCATCCGGTCAACAAAAAGAAGATTGACAGCCCTGATCTTGTAATGCGCGGAGTCAATCCAAGCTGCGGGGATGACATCACCCTGAGCTTTAAGATAAAGGATGGCGTAATTGCGGACGCGGGCTATGAGGGCTCGGGATGCGCAATTTCACAGGCTTCTGTCGACATGATGGTGGATCAGATAATCGGAAAGAGCAAGGATGAAGCAATAAAGCTCGCCCAGACCTTTGTCGGGATGATAAAGGGCGAAATCACCGACGAGGAGAGCATTGAAGCCCTCGACGAGGCAGCGGCTCTTCAGGATGTTGCGCATATGCCTGCGAGGGTTAAGTGCGCGGTCCTTGGCTGGCACACCATGCAGGAGATGCTCGAAAATCCTGAAAAGGGGGAAAAATAAATGTTTACAAATTCTTTCTGGGCGCTTTTACCGCCAATTATCGCAATCACTCTGGCACTGATAACCAAGGAGGTCTACTCATCGCTTTTTATCGGCGTTGTTATAGGCGGACTTCTCTACTCGGGGTTCAGCTTTACGGGAACGATGCAGCATGTCTTTGTAGACGGAATGATAGCGCAGCTGTCTGACCCGTGGAACGTTGGCATCATTATTTTCCTCGTCATCCTGGGAAGCATGGTCATGCTCATGAACAGGGCCGGCGGGTCCAGAGCCTTCGGAGTGTGGGCGGTCGAGCATGTAAAGACCAGGACCGGGGCGCAGCTGGCGACAATTCTTCTGGGCGTCATCATATTTATTGATGACTATTTTAACTGCCTGACGGTGGGAAGCGTTATGAGGCCGCTGACTGACAAGCACAGGATATCGAGAGAGAAGCTGGCATATCTCATAGATGCCACCGCTGCGCCTGTATGTATAATCGCACCGATCTCTTCCTGGGCAGCAGCGGTTACGGGATTCGTCGACGGAGCAAACGGGCTGGAGCTCTTTGTGAGGGCTATCCCATATAACTTCTACGCGTTTCTTACAATCATAATGATGCTGTGCCTGACGCTCATGAAATTTGATTATGGTCCGATGAAGCAGGCCGAGGCTGATCACCTGGAAGCGATACAGGGTGAAAAGAAAGGCAAGGTCAGCCCTACAAGAGGAGATGAGCTTCCCACACCTCCCGTCTCACAAAAGGGTAAGGTAATGCACCTGGTGGTTCCCATTGTGGTCCTCATCATTTGCTGTATCGTCGGAATGATATATACCGGCGGATTCTTTGAGGGCGAGAGCTTTATTGACGCATTTTCAAATTCCGATGCATCGGTCGGACTTGTTTACGGATCTTCTATCGCTCTTATCATCACTATTGTTTTTTATCTTGCGACAAGAGTGCTCTCATTTACTGAATGTATGAACGCTATCCCTGAGGGAGTTAAGAGCATGGTCCCGGCAGTCCTCATCCTGACGCTGGCATGGACACTAAAGGCCATGACTGATTCACTCGGAGCCAAGGACTATGTCGCAGGCGTTGTTTCAGGGATTGCGGACAACGGGGCACTTATGAGCCTTCTTCCCGCGATTGTGTTCGTGATCGGGACACTCCTGGCCTTTGCTACAGGTACCAGCTGGGGAACCTTCGGGATACTGATACCCATTGTTGTAAATGTGTTCGGTGCGGATCTTGGCAACGAGCTGATGATCATCTCTATCTCAGCCTGCATGGCCGGCGCGGTTTGCGGCGACCACTGCTCACCCATCTCCGATACAACGATCATGGCGAGCGCCGGCGCGCAGTGCCGCCACATCAGGCACGTGTCGACGCAGCTCCCCTACGCGATCACGGCAGCAGGTGTATCCTTTGTGGCGTACATCTTATCCGGCTTCATCAGGAACTGGGTAGTCTGCATGATCATCGGTATTCTGCTGATGGTTGGTACGATGTTCGGCGTAAAGAAGATGTTTGGAAAAGAGGAGTAAGGTATCGCAGGGTACGCCATGCCGACAGACTCGGAAATGAGGGGGTATACAAGATTCGGAAATGCGATGCATTTCCTCATTTACGCGGCATTCGCCGCATAAATTAAAATAAGTCCATAAGTTCTTGTTGGTGAGCAAGCTCCCCTCGAGAACTTATGGACTTATTTTATCTTGCGTGGCTCATTTTGACGCAAAAAAAAGTACCATCCCCGTGGGATGTACCCACGAAAACAGTACTCGGCGTGCACCGCCAGGGTCTCGAACCCTGGACAACCTGATTAAGAGTCAGGTGCTCTACCAACTGAGCTAGCGGTGCATTGTCTTAACGACAAAATTTATCTTACTACGATGAAAAGATAAATGCAAGCACTTTTTTATAAAATTTCAAAAAAATTATGATTGAAGCAGCTTTCCGGGCAGATAATAGTTGATTTCTGCGTTTTCACCTTGTCGCTTTTATGGTATCTTATTATGATGTAAGGAAAAGTTCCTAAGGTTTTAAGCGGGGAAAGATCATGATTTTTGATACTCATGCTCATTATGATGATGAGCAGTTTGACATAGACAGAGAGAATCTTCTTGGCTCCATGGATGGGGCGGGGATCGGAACAATAGTGAATATAGGCGCGAACATGGCGTCTTCGCACGCTTCGCTTGATCTGGCACACAGATATGACTTCATATATGCGGCGGTGGGTGTTCACCCGAGTGACTGTGAGGAGCTTGATGATGAAAAGATCAGGGAGCTCGAGCAGTTGAGCGCAGATGAAAGGTGCGTTGCCATAGGTGAGATCGGGCTTGACTACCACTGGCCGGATCCGGCTCCCGAAGTTCAGAAGAAATGGTTTGATGCGCAGATGAAACTGGCGAAAAAAGTTGACCTTCCTGTTGTCATACACTCAAGGGAGGCGGCGCGCGACACACTAAAGATCCTGAAGGACAACCCGCTTGGAGATATTCCCGGCGTTGTGCACTGCTTCTCGTATTCAAAAGAGGTTGCACAGGAGTGCGTGAAGATGGGTTACTACATCGGAGTAGGCGGAGTGCTCACGTTTAAAAACGGCCGCAGGCTCAGGGAGACGGTTGAAGCGATCCCGATCGACAGGATCATCCTTGAGACGGACTGCCCGTATCTGGCGCCCGAGCCGCACAGGGGAAGGCGCAACTCATCGCTTTATCTGCCGCTTGTCGTTACTAAAATGGCAGAGATAAAGGGAATCTCCGAGGAGGAAGTGATCGAAGTCACGGAGCAGAACGCGCGTAGGATGTACCGGATTGCGTGAACACATACCCTTTTTAATGCGCGACGGTTTAGTAAGTTGTTAAAGCACGTCACGAAATAATACAGAACAGACAGGAGCACAGATGGCATATTTGGGAAGTGCCGAGCGCACGAAAGAGGTGCTTGGCAGATACAATATGAGCGCCAAAAAGAAGTTCGGACAGAACTTTCTCATAGACAGAAAAGTCCTTGAAGGGATTGTCGAGGCAGCAGGAGTTACCGACAGCGACTGCGTGCTGGAGATTGGACCGGGCATCGGGAGCCTGACGCAGTACCTGGCTGAGGCTGCAGCTCAGGTGGTTGCTGTCGAGATCGACAGGAGCCTTATACCCGTTCTTAACGATACTTTATCAGAGTACAGCAATGTCACGGTGATAAACGAAGACATCCTCAAGGTCGACATAGACAGGATAGTGAAGGAAAAAAACGGCGGCAGACCGATAAAGGTCGTGGCAAATCTGCCGTATTACATAACGACCCCGATCATCATGAAGCTCTTTGAGAGCGGGGCACTCATAGAGAGCATAACGGTCATGATCCAGAAGGAGGTCGCCGACAGAATGGCTGCGCCTCCCGGAAACAAGGACTACGGGTCGCTGACTCTGGCGGTTGGCTACTACGCAGAGGCCAAAAAGATAATGGACGTTGTGCCGGGGAGTTTTATCCCGCAGCCGAAGGTGGGCTCAGCAGTGGTATCGCTCATCAGATATCCCGAGCCAAAGGTCGAAGTTGAGGATGAGAAATTCATGTTTGAAATCATCCGATGCGCGTTCAATCAGCGGAGAAAAACGCTGTCTAATTCAATCTCAAACAATCCTGCTATAGGGGCGACCAGAGATCAGGTTGTCAGAGCTCTTTTGAAAATGGGGATGGATGAAAAAGTCAGGGGCGAAACACTTAGTCTTTCGCAGTTTGCAGAGCTTTCTGACAATTTACAACACGGGGACGCTATGTTAAACTAACACTATATATAGTAGTTTTCGCGCCAATGAGGAGAAGATTTTGGATAAGGTGGAATACAAAATCAGAGCGGATGAGATAAAAGCTTTGATTGGGGAAGGCAGATATGCCGAAGCAGTTAAGATAGCAGATACGATCGACTGGAAAAGAGTAAAGAGCGTCACAATGCTCTGCACCATCAGCGATCTGTACAAGATAAACAGGCGCTTTCAGGAGAGCAAAGACGTTCTTTTGATGGCTTATGACAGGCACCCCACAGGAAGGGCGATCGTCTATTCGCTGTGTGAGCTCGCAATCAAGATGGGCGAGTTCGTACAGGCGGTTGAGTACTACAAGGAATTTGTCAGGATTGCGCCGAGGGATACAGGAAGATATATCCTGCAGTACAAGCTCTATGAGGCACAGGAAGTCAGCCTGGAGGAGAGGATTGCGGTACTGGAGGAGTTCAAAAAGCACGACTACAGAGAGAGATGGGCTTACGAGCTGGCGTATCTTTACCACAGAGTGGGTCTCACCACGGAGTGCATAGAGGAATGTGACGAGATGTTCCTCTGGTTTGGTGACGGTAGATATGTCATGAAGGCGCTCGAGCTCAAGGCGCTGCATGAACCTCTTTCTCCCGAGCAGCAGGACCGCTATATCAGATACAAGCAGAGCCACGGCGGGATTGTCGACAAGTCCATTGTGTCCGAGAAGGACGAGGTGGGCAAGGATGAGACCAGGACGGTTGAGATCAAGCAGCCCACCAAGGAGATCCCCAAAGTCACGGACCAGATGCTCGCAGGCTACAACGCCCAGAGCCATGTGCACGAAGTTGAGGAGGATCTTGAGGAGACGAGAGAGTTTGTCCCCGGAGAGATTTCTTTTGCCAGTGCGGCAAAAGAGCCCGAGCCCGGGAAAGAAGAGCCGAAGGAACGGGATTTTGATGAGATAGTTTACCCTCACATCAGTGAGATAAAAGAGCCTTCGGTTGATGTCAGCACCTACAACACGATTAATCTTCAGGAGTCCCTGGCTGAGAGCCTCAGGGAGGTTATTGGCGATGATGACACCAAGACGTTTGACGCAGTGCCCGAGGTGCCTGCGGAAGGGCAGATGCAGCCTATAACTGAGGAGATTTTTGAGGACACAGGCGAGGTTCCTGCGCAGGAGGAGTATCCTCTGAAGAAGGAGCACCAGACCGAGGAGATATTCTTTGAGAGCGAAGGCGCTTTGGGTATGCAGGAGCTGTCCTATAAAGATGCTGCCTCTGCCGACAAGAGTGCGGAAGCGTCGCAGGAGCCGACAGAGGGGAGCGCCCTTGAGGCGGCACTTGAGAGTGAGCTCCGTGCAAAAGAGGCGCAGGAGGCCGCGCGTCAGAAGGCAAATTACGGAGAAGAGCAGGGCGTTGCTGCGCAGGGCGGATACTACCAGGGGCAGGAACCTCAGGCACAGAGCGCGTACTACGAGGAACAGGCTCCGCAGTCACAGGGAGAGTATTACCAAGAGCAGGAGCCTCAGGCGCAGAGCGCATATTATGAGGAACCTGCGCAGAATACGCAGGGAGAGTACTACGGGGAGCAGTATAGCGAGCCTCAGGCACAGAGCGCGTACTACGAGGAACAGGCTCCGCA
>JAFUYO010000011.1 GCA_017470505.1 Butyrivibrio sp.
ACTTGAACATTTTACTTGCCTGATTTCCCAAATGCTGCGTCAAGAGCCTTAACAATGCCCGCATTGTCTGCGTTTTCTTCCTTGCCTTTGAAAAATCATTCTGCGTAAAATGTTCAGTTAATTCTGCTACAGTTCCTTAGTTTTCATAATTTACTTTACAGTCTTTCCCATCACCTTGACATATCCTCTTCTTCCTGCAACAAATCCTCAACATACTTTGGCAGCATGAACGCGCCCTTGTGAAGATGCGTTGTGTAATACCAGGTCTTGATACCTCGCTCATCCCATCTGTCGGGGTTGAAATCCTTGAGCGGGTGATACTTCTTGCTGGCAAAACCAAAGAGCCAGTAACCCGCCGGGCAGGTCGGTATGTGGGCCTGATAAACGCGGTTTACCGGGAACACCCTGTAAGCCTTTCTGTGCATCGCCCTGCAGCTCTCCTCATCCTCATCGTAGAAGGGGCTGCCGTGCTGGTACACCATTATGCCGTCGTCGTGGAGCGCCTTGTAGCAGCTGCCGTAGAACTCCTTGGTAAAAAGCCCCGCCTCATGTCCGAGCGGCTCCGTCGCATCATTTATGATGAGGTCGTACATATCCTCGCACTTACGAAGATACTTGAGCCCGTCCTGGTAAAAGATATGCACCCTGTCGTCCTCAAGTCCAATGGCGTTGTCAGGAAAGTACTGCTTGCACACATCCACAAACATCGAGTCCGGCTCAACCACGTCAATAACCTTTATCTCATCGTAGTGAGTCAGCTCTCTCGCAACTCCCCCGTCTCCGCCGCCAAGTACCAGAACCCTCTGCACCTTTGGGTGTACCGCCATCGGAACATGAACTATCATCTCATCGTAGGTGAACTCATCCTTCTCAGAGAAGATTATGTTTCCGTCGGATGTTAGGAACTTGCCAAACTCCGGCGAGTCGAACACGTCAATCCTCTGAAATTCACTTGTCCCGGAAAAGAGCTGTTTAGACAGCCTTATGCTGATCTTGACATTTCCGGTATGCATGTCGCTGAACCAGTAATCCATTTCCGCCATTATTCTCTCTCCTATCTCTGGTCATGTTGACTCATTTTGACGCTTTATCTCTTTGAGGTCAACCTCCCATTTTTTATCCTTACTTCAGAACCAGCAGCTCTGATATATCCTCGCTCTCAGGACCCTGCATCGAGCAGCCCTTCTCCCTGGCCGTGCCTATGTACTCGATTATCTCCTCCGTTATCATCTCTCCGGGAGAGAGTATCGGGATTCCGGGCGGGTAGCACATTACAGACTCCGCGCTGATGCGCCCGACGCTTTTTTCCAGTTTCACGGACTCCTTCTCTGCGTAAAACGCCTCCTGGGGTGTCGCCTTCACAATGGGAGTGACATATTCTGCGGAAAAAAACTTCTGCTCGGGTTTTGCGTACAGCCTCCTGATATCAGATAGTGCCCCCGCAAGTCTCTCAATGTCCTGTATCCTGTCGCCGATTGAAATATAGGCCATGACGTTTGAGAGATCGCCAAACTCCATCTGAATATCGTACTCATCTCGCAGAAGGTCGTAGACCTCAATCCCGGTAAGACCAATCTTTCTCGTATTGACAACGAGCTTTGTCTCATCGAAGTCAAAAATGCTTCCGCCGTTTTTGAGTTCTTTCCCATAGGCGTAGTAGCCGCCTATGTCATTTATCTCTTCCCTGGCGTACTGCGCCATGTGGGTAACTTTTTCAAAGCTGTTCCTGCCGTTTAGTGCAAGATTTCTCCTCGATATATCGAGGCTTCCGAGAAGCAGATAGCTCGCGGAGGTTGTCTGCGTCAGGTTCACTATCCTGCTGATATAGCCGGTGTTTGCGCCCTCGCCGCACAGAAGGATTGAGCTCTGAGTAAGACTCCCGCCCGACTTGTGCATGCTGATCGCCGCCATGTCCGCCCCTGCTGCCATCGCATTAAGAGGAAGGTTCGGCCCGAAGTAAAGGTGAGTTCCGTGCGCCTCATCAACAAGCGCCTTCATGCCGTTTTCATGGGCGAGATCCACTATGCTCTTTAAATCCGAGCAGATGCCGTAATATGAAGGGTTGTTGATAAGGATTGCCCTGGCGTCGGGATTGAGTCTCACCGCCTCTCTCACATCCTCGATTTCCATTCCGAGCGGGATTCCGAGATCCACATCGACCTTCGGGTCGATGTACACAGGAACAGCGCCGCAAAGTATAAGAGCATTGATGGCGCTCTTGTGAACGTTCCTCGGCATGATTATCTTCTCGCCCATCTTAACGCTCGATAAAACCATCGCCTGAACTGCGCTTGTTGTGCCGTTTACCATCATAAATGCGTGATATGCCCCGAAAGCATCCGCCATCAGTTCCTCAGCATCTTTTATGACAGATACCGGGTGACAGAGGTTGTCGAGCGGCTTCATGGAGTTGACGTCGATCCCCACGCATCTCTCCCCAAGGAAGCTCACCAGCTCCGCGTTGCCTCTTCCCCTCTTATGTCCCGGAACGTCAAAGGGCACCACCCTCTGCTTCCGGAATTTCTCAAGAGCCTCATAGATTGGGGCTCTTTTCTGCCTCTCCAAGTCCAATAATACATCCTCCCAAACAAATACAAATACTGCTCTATATAACGACATTTTAGTATATCACATTTCATATGATGATGTTAGGAACTGTTCAGAAATAAATTTCAAATTTGCCGTAGAATGATTTTTCGAGAACAAGGAAGAAAACGCAGACAATGCGGGCATTGGTAAGGCTCTTGACGCAGCATTTGGGAAATCAGGCAAGTAAATTGTTCAAGTTATTCTGCTACAGTTCCTTAGTGGCAAAAGTCTTTACACAGAGCGAGGCGCACGGAGCAATTTCCTGTTGAACAAAAAAAGAGCGTACAGACGACCTGTACGCTTTTTTAATCTTAGGAGAAGCTGATCACTTCAGTGTTTCCCTTGCATTTTTTTGCAATTCTTTCATAGCGAGAGTATGTCCGATATCTTCCCGATACACGCCTCGGCTCTGCCTCTCTGTCTTGCGGGTCCTATGGCTGCGCTGTGCATGCCTGCTGCGATCGCAGCTTCGATCCCTGCGTCGGCGTCCTCTATTACAAGGCAGTCCTCAGGCTCCACCTTTAGAAACTCAGCCGCCTTTAAGAACACCTCCGGGTCCGGCTTGGTCCTCGTGATATGGGTTCCGTCAGCAACCGCATCGAAGTATTTCCCAAGGTCCGTTCTCTCAAGTATATAAGCAGTATTCTTGCTTGACGAGCCGACAGACAACAGATACCCTCTCTCATGGAGCTTTTTTAACGTATTACGCACATCATCCGTCACGTCAGAAGGAGACATATTCTTTAGCTGCTCCTTGTAGATATCGTTCTTCCTCTCCAAAAGCTCTGCCTTCTTCTCAGAGGACAGCTCTTCTCCTGTGTACTTCTCCAAAATGATATCAAGGCTCTCAGCGCGCCCCACGCCTCTTAA
Organism: Butyrivibrio sp.; assembly: GCA_017470505.1. Lineage (GTDB taxonomy): Bacteria > Bacillota > Clostridia > Lachnospirales > Lachnospiraceae > Butyrivibrio. The sequence goes on from JAFUYO010000011.1 coordinate 3,460, forward strand.
TCTGTCGTTGTCCTTCTCATCAAAAGGGATGTCAAGCTCATCTGCAATCTTCTTCCACGCAAGGAAGTGATATTTGTCAGTGAATACCAGAACTCCGTCAAGATCAAAAATTACTGCTTTAAATTCCATCTCACACTTTCTCCTGTTTTATCAAACTTGTACTTCTCATCGCCGTGACAAAAGAATGTCGGCTCTCCGTCCAAAAGAGTCATGACCGCGCTCTCTTTATCAACCTGCAGTCTGAAGAGTCTCCCCATGTAGGTAAAGTTAAATGAGTACCCCTCAAGACTCCCGGGAAGGAAAGGATTTACAAAGAGCCCCTCCTCGGAGATCCTGATCCCCGCAAATCCGTAGACGATTGCCATGTAGGCTCCGCCCATGTTGGCTGTGTGTACTCCGTCTCCGGAATTGCCGTGGCGGTTATAAAGGTCAAGCTTAGCAGAATCTCCGAAATACTTCTCAGCCTCTTCATAAAGCCCCAGCCTCGACGCCTGCATCGAGAACACGCAGGTTGAAAGAGATGAATCATGGGTAGTTATCTTCTCGTAGTACCTGAAGCTCTTTTCCATCGTGCCTTTGTCCGCGCTGTCAGGATAGAGGAAGTGCGCCAGAACCGTGTCGGCCTGCTTGCACACCTGGTACCTGTACAGATGCAGGGGATGATAGTGAAGAAGAAGCGGGAACTGATCCTTCGGAGTTGCCTTTATATCCCATACGGGCTTTTGGAGGAACGAGTCGTCCTGAGGTGATATCCCGAGTCTCTCATCAAAAGGCAGGTACATCGCATCAACGGCCTTCTTTATCTCGGAGAGTTCTTTATCTGTCACGCATAGCCTTTCTGAAAGCGCCCTGACTTCCGGGATTTCAGACAGCTTTTCAAAGAGCTTCACCGCCCATTCCATTCCGTACTTCGCACAGCAGTTGGTGTAAAAATTGTTGTCAACCATGCAGGTGTACTCATCGGGTCCTGTGACCTCGTTTATGACAAATCTTCCGTCCCTGTCAAAGTTTCCGGTATCAAGCCAGAGTCTCGCTGTCTCTATAAGGATTTCAAGCCCCTCAGATACGATGTATTTCTCATCTCCAGTCGAGAGATAATAGGAAATAACCGCGTTTGAAACAGCGCCGTTTATATGATAGGCTGCCGTTCCGCTCGGGAAATACCCTGAGCACTCCTCGCCTGTTATCGTCCTCCAGGGATAGAGAGCGCCCTTTTTGTGTCCCAGAAGTGCCGCGTTCTCTCTCGCCTTGTCAAGCGTTACATATCTGAATGAGAGGATCCTCCTCGCCGCCTCAGTGTCAGTCAGCACAAAGAACGGAAGCGCATACATCTCCGTATCCCAGAAGTAGTGCCCTTCATAGCCCTCGCCTGTAAGTCCCTTGGCCGCAATTGAAACCTTCTCCTGTCTCGGGGATGACTGGAACAGCTGGTACATGTTAAAGCACATCGCAAGGTCCAGCTCCTCGTCACCCTTGATCTCCATGTCCGCTACCTTCCAGAAGCTGTCAAGCTCCTTTTTCTGTGCGTCATAGAGCTCCCTAATATCCCTGCCCATCACATCGTCTGCAATCGATAGGCAGGCTCTCTCGGAATCATCTTCCCTGAGAGAATCGGCAAAGACGCTGTACTTTACAAGAACTGCCTCCTGGCCCTTTTTAAGTGTAAGTGAAAACTTCGCTGAGATCTCGCCGTCTCTGATAACGCTGATATCATCTGCTGCCCTGCCGCCATCTGTCACGCCGTTTTCATCAGTCACATACAGCCTGTGTCCTGCGCAGACTGCGATTGAAATTTTGCTAACACCTGTCCTTGACAGTGTGACCGACTTATCTCCTGTGACCTCACACTTCTCAACGCCAAGGTAGGAAGCGCTCTCTGCCGCAAGTCTCGGGTCGTCCGGGTCTGAGTAGTTCGTCACGTCAGCTATGTGCCTTGAGTCAAAAGAGATCTCGGCGTCTGCTGACAGTGCCCTTACCTTGTACTCCTGTGTAAAGAGATTCGGGCAGTGAAGGTGAGCCACTCTCTTTATCCTGATGTCGAACTCCTTGCCGCTGCCGCTCCTGTAGGAGATGCGTCTCTCAGTAAATCCCCGGTCCATATCAAGGACGCGGAGGGCTGCGCACTCATTTTTCTGCATATCGAAGACTTCGCCGTCAACTGAGAGAAAAATTGTCTGGGTGTCAGCGACGTTTAACATCGTCTGCTTTTCTTCTATGAGGTTACACAGGCTCTCTGCCTGTTTCATCGGGATCGTCTCATACACTCCGCCGAGGTACATGCCTCTCATAGTTGATATGTCAGAGGGCACACCCTCCTCGAGTGTGCCCCTGACCCCAATGTAACCGTTGGCGTTGCAAAACAGAGTTTCGTTAAGCCTTAATTGTTCTTTGTTGAATTCCTGTTTTTTCGTGATTACACGATTACTGCGCATAATAAGCCTCTACTGCCTTCTGCAGTGTGTCAACAAATTCATCGGATGACTTGATTGTTCCCTTAGCAAAATCCTGGAAGATTACGCAAGATACGTTCTGTGCCAGACCGTCCTTCCAGCCCTGCCAGTGCCAAGCACTTGTCTTGCCGGCTGCTGTGTAAGCTGCGATAGTGTCAGCGAAAGGATCGTCAGGCATAAATGTTGATGACTTGAAAGGAGAGATGCATCCGCAATCCTTTGCAAGAATCTCCTGTCCCCCGTCATTCTCTGAGCACCACTGGATGAATGCCTTGGCAGCATCAACGTTTGCGCCGTCATAGAGTCCCCACCAGTTAGGTGAATTGGTCTGGATTGTATCCTGTCCCTCGATAAATGCGTAAGGGATCATGCCGATTTCGAAGTTGCCTGCATCTGCGTACATCTGAGCGTCCTGACCTGTAAGTACTGCGCCGATCCATGAGCCCTGTGAAACGAATGCATACTTGCCTGATGCAAATCCGCCAACCTGATCATCGTATGTTCCTGAGATTCCGTTGGGATCTGTGTACTCGTTGAAAAGAGCTACCATGTCAGCCCACGCCTTGATACGCTCGGGATCAAGCTTGCCGCCGTCGTTGATCATGTCGAGGTACGTTGTGTCATCTCTTGCAAGTCCTACATCGAGATATGTTCCGAAGAGGTGCTGGCCTGCTGTCCACCAGAGATTTGCTGCCTCTGTGTAGTAACCGATAACTGCTGTAAGTCCAAGCTCTTCCTTCATGGAATCAATTTTTTCAAAAGCTGCTCTCATGCTCTCGGGACCGGTGATTGATGCGGGATCGATGCCTGCAGCATCAAGGATTGACTTGTTGTATGCAAGGCCGATAGCCTCTGTCGTTGTAGGGAAGCCGTAAACCTTGCCGCCGTTTACATACTCAGCCTCTGTGTCGTTTACCCACGTCTCGTCTGAGAGGTCTACAAGGCTGTCCTTCCATGTCTCATACTGTGTGTCACCCTCGAAGATGAAGATGTCGGGCATGTTGTCTGCCTGGTAATACTGCTTTAAGATGGCCTGTGTATCCTGACCGCCGCCGATCGTGTCGATCTCAACAGTAACACCTGTCTTCTCCTTGTAAGCGCTGACAAGCTTGTGAAGACCATCGTCGATCTCAGCCTTGTTGTTTACCAGTCTGATGGTTGTCCCCTCGCCGTCTGCTGCGGGCGCATCTGCTGTTTCTGTCTTTGCAGGGGCTGCGCTCTGGCTTTCAGCAACAGCTCCATCGCCGGATGTTGTTGACGCAGGTGCTGACTCACCGCATCCTGCTAGTACCATTGACAGTGCTGTAACTGTCGCGAGCATTGTTGCAACTAGTTTCTTTTTCATTTCGGTTCCTCCGTTTTTTGATAGATGTTTTTTACCTCTAAAGCTTTCCGCTTTCCTGTTATGTACACATATTAAGTGCTTTACCGAAATTAGCGCAATATTCAATTTTTTATTCGTTAAAAAGGTCTCAAAAAAGTTTGGGGTTCTTATATACTTTTTCGCATAATCCCGTTTCTTTTACTAAACTGCAGGAAACTTTAGTAAAATAGTTTTAATGTTTTAGTAAAATCATGTAAAATTATATGGTAAAATACTTTTGAACATCAGATAAAAGGCATTTGTCGAGGTAAAAAATGGCTGGAATAGAAGAAATTGCAAGACTCTCCGGAGTATCGATGTCAACCGTATCAAATGTACTTAACAACAAAAGAAACGTGGGCGATACGACACGGGAGAAGGTCCTCAGGATTGCGTCAGAGCTGAACTACATTCACAAGGGTCAGAGCGTAGATTCAAAGAGAAACACCATAATCGTCAACTTCAGCGACTTTGACACTCTCTTTTACCTGGATATCCTGCACGGTGTCAACGACTACGCCCAGCGCAGGAACTTCCATCTTCTGATCTGCACCGGCGACGACCTCATGCACTACGCCATTCCGGAAATTGTGTGCGGAGTCATCATCATCGACTCACATACCGATGACTCTGTGATCATAAACATAGCAGACAGGGGGATTCCCGTGATAACCCTCGACCGTCAGCTCCCGCACAGGAATGTAAAGAGCATCATCGTCAGCAACTACGAGGGTGAGAGGCAGCTAATAGAAAAGCTGATAGAAAACGGTTATGAGAAATTTGCGTTTTTAAAGGGGCTTGATACCGAGGACTGCAAGGACCGCTACAGGGCTTTTCGCGATGTGTTAAAGGAGCATGACATACCCTTTAGCAGAAACGACCTGTACGAAGGCGACTGGCGCGACCAGAGCGGCTCCCAGGCGGCGCGCCTCATAATGCTCCAGGACAGGATGCCGCAGATACTTGTCTGCGCCAACGACATGATGGCTATAGGCGCCATCAGAAGATTCGAGGAAAATGGTATCCGCGTTCCGAAAGATATTGCGGTGTGCGGCTTTGATGACATCATCATCTCCCACTACTTAGGGCTCACCACAGTGAGCGTTCCCGACTACGAGAGAGGGTTCCTCGCAGGCCAGGCCCTCATCAACATAATAGACGGCAACGCTGATTTTGAGACCTCGCACATAGGGGCGAGGGTAAAGTGGAGACGCAGCACTTGAGAAGTCACGGTGAAGTCAGGGGGACGGTTCTTTTGACTTCACCTGCTATAATATATTACAATGCGTAAAAAAAGGAGGACATGACATGGAGTATATTGAAAACGACCGACTCAAAATAGCTGTTTCTTCGCATGGCGCAGAGCTCTCAAGTATATATGACAAAACAAATGATCGCGAGATGCTCTGGCAGGCGGATCCCAATTACTGGGACAGACATGCGCCGGTGCTCTTTCCTTTTGTGGGAAACTGTAACCGCGGCGTATACAGATACAAGGGAAAAGAGTATTCGATGACACCCCACGGCTTTGCCAGGGACAAGGAGTTTGAACTCCTTGAAAAGACGAAAACAAGTGTCAGTTTTGTTTTAAGAGACGATGATGATACAAAAAAGATCTATCCCTTTGACTTTGAGCTTGTCATCACCCATGTTCTCACAGATAACAAAATAAGTGTCATCTGGGATATCAAAAATCCATCAAGGTCGGAGGATCTCTATTACTCGATCGGCGGACACCCCGCCTTCAGCTGTCCTCTTGGTGATAACGAGAGCAGAAATGACTACAAGGTCAAATTTGAAAAAAACGACCTCGAATATGTCCTGATACTTCAAGAGACGAGAGAAGTAGACTACCAGAATCCCAATAAGCTCTCCCTCACAGACGGATATCTTCAGATCACGGATGATCTCTTCCAAAAAGACGCCCTGATCTTCGATAACTCGCAGGTTAAAGAAATATCTCTCTGCACGCCCGACGGCAAAGAATATGTAACGATGCACTGCGAAGGCTTTCCAAGCTTTGGTCTGTGGTCCAAGCCCTCGAAAGATGCCCGCTACGTCTGCCTTGAGCCGTGGATAGGAAGATGTGACAACAAGGGATTTGAGGGGGAACTCCCCGAGAAATACTGCGTTCAGCACCTTGCTCCAAATGAAGTTAAGCGTGAGCAGTACGAGATTGTTATACACTAAAGTGAAAAAGATGTATTAATAAGCATTACGACGAGGCGTTGATTCGCCAAACGAAAAATCAGAAGAACACCGATTTATCTGAATAACATGATATGAGGTGTTCTTCTGATTTTGAGTTTTAGGAACTGTAGCGAAATAACTTAAACATTTTACTTGCCTGATTTCCCAAATGCTGCGTCAGAAATCCTCGACAATGCCCGCCGCATTGTCTGCGTTTTCTTCCTTGCCTTTGAAAAATCATTCTGCGTAAAATGTTCAGTTAATTCTGCTACAGTTCCTTAGCAAGTCACAACGATGTCGCTGCCTTCACCCGATTATCGGCTTAAACGGATTTTCATTTATCAGAGTGGTTGCGGTCTCGTAGTCCACAGGCTTACTGTAGAAGTAGCCCTGGGCGAAATTGCAGCCCATCTTCATCAGCTCTTTTCCCTGTTCTGCAGTCTCAACACCCTCGGCGATGGTAGACATATTGAGCCTTGTTGCTATCGCGATGATGCTCTCTATGAGGATCGCAGATTTCGAATCTCCCGGAATCATGTCCGTAAAAGACTTGTCAATCTTGATGACATCAGCATCAATGTTATGAAGGAGTGAGAGCGATGAGTAGCCTGTCCCGAAGTCGTCGATTGAAATGAAGAGATTGCGCTTTTTCAGGTTGTCGACAAACTTAATGAGCCTGTCGTACTCGATGTCCTTCATGCTCTCTGTTATCTCTATCTCGATGTCGTCAGGAGTTATGCCGTTGTTCTCCATGACTGAGAGTATCCTCTCTTCTATCATCGGAACGAACAGGTTCTTTTTGGAGAAATTGCTCGAGATCCTGGGCGGATTGAGCCCCATGTCCTTCCATCTCCTGATGGCCTTGCAGGTCTCGTCAAAGATTGCAATGTCGAGCTCCGGGATCAGCCCCTCATTGTCGAGTATTGGAATGAACTGGTCCGGGAAAATGTAGTGCCCATCGTGGAACCATCTGCACAGCGCCTCAAACCCTATGAGCTCACCCGTTCTCATGTCGACCTTTGGCTGGAAGAATGGCATAAACTCGTGGTTCTTTACCGCAAGAGGGAAGGCATCTATTACGCTCCTCCCCTGTATCATCATCTTCTTGAGCTCTTCACCAAAAAATACCACGCTCTGCTTGAGTCTGGTCTTACCTATGCTGTAGGCCACATTGGCGTCGTTGAGCCTCTCCAGAAACGGCTTGTTCTCACCCTCATCGAGAGCTGAGACCCCAAGCCACGCGCCGACCTCAAACTTGTTCTTGGGTGCACTCTTGAGCCTTGATATGGTGACCGACTCTATCTTCCTGAGGAAAGACTTCATGCTTTTCTTGTGTATATAGGCAATAAAGTTGTCGCCGCCCATTCTGCCGGCGCACTCGTCATCAGCCACAAAATTCACGATCTTGCGGGCGTACTGGATTATTGCCTCATCTCCTGCCCTTGCGCTCGCAAGCTCGTTGATGTACTTGAAATTGCGCAGATTGATCCTGATGACAAGAAGATCCTGCGGGCGCACATTCTGAATGAGTTTGTTGTACTTGTGCTGAACATAAGCGATGTTCGGAATTCCTGTCAGTGCATCCGACATCTCTGCATGGTCGAGCATCCTGCGCATATTCTGCCGGCTGGATATGAGGTATACCGCATCCGCAAAAAAGCTGTAGAGCTCTTCATCTATTTCCTCGTCCCTGACACCCTCCTCAAATTCGATATATGCCTTAACATATTCATAGCCGCCGTAGAAATACTTATATGTTCTTTTGGCGTTGCTCTTTAGGCCTGAGTCGAAGAGGATGAGCTGCTTTCCTACCTCTTTTGCATCGATAACAAGTTCGCCGGTCCTGTGATTGCGATACCTGTCTTCGCCGCCAAGGTCCATCTCATAATACATTTTGGCGACTCTCAGATGTCTGCAGAGATCATCGTAGATCTCAGGACTCGACATATCTACTGCCTCATCGTGCATTATTCTTTTTAAATCTTCTATAAGTTCTTCCTTGATAACCATAAAAGCATTTTACTATTTTTTCTTACAGTTTTGTTATGATTTATATTAGTTTAGAAAAATTTTAGTTGTTATGCTCATGACAATCCGTATGTAGACCTGTCATTTTTCTCTATTTGATGTGTCTGTTGATTTTTTGACCCTTTTCGCCTTGTTTTTATGGAGATTTTGAGAGCGTTTTTCATATATTGGGCATCCATTATTTTTTTGACCCTTAAAATGGCTATTCAGGGGTCAAAAAATAATTGAAAGTGCATATAGTGAAAAACGGCATGAAAAAAGGCTGCAAAAACGCTTCAAAAGGGTCAAAAAAATAAAAATATCGCAAATAGAGAAAAAGGGGACTGTGGTGGGGGAATTGATGGGGCACTTAATATATGGGGCAAAATATGGGGGATGAGAGTGATCATGAGTGATATTGAGTGGTAGAAGCGGCTGCGAGCGATGGAAGGAAAGAGCGATGAAAAACTTCATACAAGGAAAAAAGGAGAACGAGGAGGGCGCGCTAAATGCATGCGTGCCCTCCTCGTTCTCCTTTTTTCCTTGTCGTCCGTTGTCGCCAAGCTCACCGGCGCACATATGAGCAAAAGGCGCCGCAGCGCCCTTTCAAAAATAAAGGAGACGTCCCCCTTTCCGCAAGCGGAGGGTGCCGTCTCCTTTATTTTTGAAACCACTTCGTGGTTTTGCTCATCTGTGCGCCGGTGAGTTTGGCTCGTTATCGCTCACATCATTCCGCCCATGCCGGGGCCGCCTGCGGGCATCGGAGGCTGGGGTTCCTTGATGGTTGCTACGGCTGCCTCTGTTGTGAGGAAGCTTGATGCAACTGATGTTGCATTCTGAAGAGCTGAACGTGTAACCTTGGCAGGATCGATGATTCCGTCCTTAACCATGTCCACGTACTCCTCAGTGTATGCGTTGAAGCCTACACCTGCCTTGCTCTCCTTAACCTTGTTAACGATTACGGAGCCGTCAAGACCTGCGTTGTTGGCGATGTGATAAAGAGGAGCTTCAAGTGCCTTAAGTACTACCTTGGCACCTGTCTTCTCGTCGCCTTCAAGCGTCTCAGAAAGCTTTTCAACTTCCTTGGTTGCGTGGATGTATGCTGATCCGCCGCCGAAGATGATGCCCTCTTCCACAGCTGCTCTTGTAGCATTAAGAGCATCTTCCATTCTGTACTTAGCTTCCTTCATCTCTGTCTCTGTGGCAGCACCGACTCTGATAACTGCAACACCGCCAGCGAGCTTGGCAAGTCTCTCCTGGAGCTTCTCCTTGTCGAAGTCTGAAGTTGTGTCCTCGATCTGTTTCTTGATCTGGGATATTCGGGCCTCAATCTCTTTCTTAACTCCGAGACCGTCAACGATTGTTGTCTTCTCCTTCTCAACCTTGATGCTCTTAGCTCTGCCGAGGTCATCCATTGCCACATCCTTGAGCTCAAGGCCGAGATCTGAAGAAATAACCTTGCCGCCTGTGAGGATTGCGATATCCTCGAGCATAGCCTTTCTCCTGTCGCCGTAGCCGGGAGCCTTGACTGCTACTACATTGAAGGTGCCGCGAAGTTTGTTCACTATAAGAGTTGTGAGAGCCTCTCCGTCAACATCTTCAGCGATGATGAGGAGCTTGGCGCCTGTCTTGACGATCTGCTCAAGAAGAGGAAGGATATCCTGGATGTTGGAAATCTTCTTGTCAGTGATGAGGATGTAAGGATCCTCAAGAGTTGCCTCCATCTTGTCCATATCTGTAGCCATGTAAGCTGAGATATACCCTCTGTCGAACTGCATACCTTCTACGAGGTCGAGCTCTGTCTGCATTGTCTTGGACTCCTCGATGGTGATAACACCGTCGTTGGAAACCTTCTCCATCGCATCGGCGATCATCTGTCCAACCTCATCATCACCTGATGATACGGCAGCGACTCTCATGATCTGCTCTTTGCCCTTTACCTTGGTTGCCATCTTGCCGATGGTCTCAACAGCCTTGTCTGTTGCCTTCTTCATACCCTTTCTGAGGATGATGGGGTTAGCTCCTGCTGCGAGGTTCTTGACACCCTCGTTGATCATAGCCTGTGCGAGAACTGTAGCTGTTGTTGTTCCGTCACCTGCTACGTCGTTAGTCTTGGTAGCAACCTCCTTGACAAGCTGTGCGCCCATGTTCTCATAAGCATCCTCGAGCTCGATCTCCTTTGCGATCGTAACACCGTCGTTGGTGATCGTGGGAGCGCCATAGCTCTTGTCGAGAACTACGTTTCTTCCTTTGGGTCCAAGTGTTACTCTGACTGTATCAGCCAGCTTGTTGACGCCTTCAACCATTGATGTGCGGGCGTCTGCGCCGTACTTAATTGTCTTTGCCATTTTAATCGCCTCCGTATTTATTTATCACTTAATGATTGCTAAAATGTCGTTCTGCTTAACAATGATGTAGGTCACATCGTCGAGCTTGACCTCTGTTCCTGAGTACTTGGAGTAGATGACGTTGTCTCCTGCCTTGACTTCCATCTTGACTTCCTTGCCGTCTACGACTCCGCCGGGTCCAACAGCGATAACCTCTGCCTGCTGGGGCTTCTCCTTCTCTGCACCGGGAAGAACGATGCCTGATTTTGTAGTCTCTTCAGCCTCAAGCTGCTTCAATACAACTCTGTCTGCAAGTGGTACTAACTTCATTTCAATTGCCTCCTTTATATGATTTTCATTATGAACTTTTTATTTTGTTAGCACTCTCTTTTGTTGAGTGCTAACCTACAAATACATATTATACAAGTTTTTTTTGATTAATCAACTGTTTACCGCCAGATTTTTTTGCCTTTTTTCCGCAAAAAACAGGCATTTTGAAAAATTTTATACTTTTTTAATTTCTTGAAAATTGCAAATCGGCCGGTGCTATTGCATAATAAGCTTAAATAACTATGTAATTAAGATTTCTGTTTCAGCACAGGGATGTGCGCGTCTGCCCAGCAGACATACTCAAGGAGGTGATCTATAGATGAGCACGAACTTTTTCAGCAGCTTGTCGGGTCAGTTTGACTTAAACGCCAGCATGAGCTCTCTGTATGGCGACTACAATACCATTAAGAGCGGAGCTTACGGCTCACTTATGAAGGCGTATGTCGGCAAGGTCGGCAACAAGGCTGCCCTTCAGAACTACAAGGAGACAGGAAGTGCCACTGCTTCTTCAGGCACAACTTCTTCAGCAAAGGGCACGAACTTCTTAGACAACTATTTTAAAGAGAAGACTGAGGCAGCGAAGGTTTCATCTACCGCCAAGACCTCGACTACAGACAAGACTGCGACCACTGACAAGACATCAGATACTGCTGATACAGCAGCAACAACCGTATCCACAGCTGACAAGTATGAGAAGTATAAGTCCTCATGGCTTGACGACCAGCTCAAGCAGTACAACAAGGACGCAGCCAAGACCACCGCTGCAGACACATCGGTCGGTCTCGACACAACTATCTGAGGCGGCCAAATAGCTTCCTGACATCGCAGATCAACAATCAAAACAGCACAATAGAGCAGTCACGTTCCCAGAACCTGACTGCTCTTTTTATGTTACAATTCAGATGTCAGCCAGGCAGAGCAAATGCATATCTGAACCGACATGAACATTTGCGACGCCTGACTGACAACTGAATTGTAACTATTTTATTCTTCCTCTTTCCTCGGTATGTCCTTCCCCGAGAGGTCTATGAAGTTTTCCTTTAGTGCGATTGCCCAGTACTTCTCGGGGATATTGGGCCACCTCACAACTCCCCTCTCCTGCTCGCACAGGCGCATCGCTCTCAGCAGAACGGTCTGGTTTAAGTCAACTCCGGTCCTTATCGTGTGCATCGTCACAGCTGCCCAGGCCGGCGCAAACTCGCAGATACCCGACTCCCCAAACTCCCTTAAGATTTCTTTTCTGTCGTAGTCAAGCTGCACGTACTCCTCCTCCCAGGTCTTGCCGTTTCCGTGAAGTATGCAGAACTGGGTCTTACCGCCAAAGTACCACGGAAGCCCGACGGACCCGGGATTTACAGCAGTCTTTCCGCGGTAGGTGTAGCTCCCCTGAATGTGGTTGTGCCCGTGCAAAAGAACTCCCTCCTTTAAGTGTGAGAGAACCTTCTTGGTATTTCTCTTTTCCTTAAAGAGAAGCTCGCTCGTATCCGTGGGCGACCCGTGGCAGTACTCAAAGCCGGAAAAACCCTTTATCTTATATATCCCGTAATTTGGCAGGGAGTCAAAAAAGTTGAAGTCCTTATCTGTCAGATTGTTGTAGGTGTAGAGGAGTGCGCCGCTCGCCGACCCCTTTTTCCAGGCGCCCTCACCGCTCTTCCTGTAATTTAAGAGATACTCCTCCCTGTTACCCCTTATGATGTAGCTCCTAAAATACTGCTTTATCACATAGATGAGCTCCATGGTCTTCTGCGGATAGGGGCAGTCCGTCACGTAGTCCCCGAGGAGCACAAAGTTTGTGATGCCCCTTGCGACAGCATAATCTATCGCGGCCTGAAGGGCACTGTGATTGGCGTGTATATCCGAAAAAACTGCAATATCTGTGGTCATCAGCCTCCCTCCAGGGCGCTCAGTGTGCTCATCTCCTCGAACTGCCTGGTAAAGAGCTCGTAGTAGTAGCCCTTCTTCTCCATGAGTTCAATGTGCGTCCCTCTCTCGATTATCTTTCCATCTTTTACAACAAGGATAATATCGGCGTCCACTATTGTCGAGAGCCTGTGCGCAATGACAAAAGAGGTCCTGCCCCGCGTCACTGTCTTTATGGCTTCCTGGATGGCCTTTTCAGTTACGGTATCTATAGAGGCTGTGGCCTCATCGAGGACCAGAATCTTAGGGTCCGCAAGGATTGCCCTCGCAAAAGAAAGTAGCTGCTTCTCACCCGTAGAGAGCATTCCGCCGTCCTCTCCGACGTCGCTGTCAAGCCCCTTGTCCATGCGGGATACTATCTCCCCGGCTGATACGAGGTCAAGCGCCTTCATTATCTCTTCATCGGTAGCGTCGGGCTTTCCATATCTGAGATTCTCGCGGACCGTCCCGGAAAAGAGATGCGGCGTCTGCAAAACGTACCCGATATTGGAGTGGAGCCATAGCTGCGACCTCTCTGCCGCATCTCTCCCATCGATCAGGACATATCCCTTTGTGGGCTTAAAAAACCTGCACACGAGATTTACAAGAGTCGACTTGCCAGCTCCTGTCTCACCAACTATTGCCACATTTGTTCCCTGCGGCACCTTCAGATTGAAGTTCTCAAGTACCATTTCATCCCCGTCGGGGTACTTAAATGACACATCCCTGAACTCAACGTCTCCTATAAGCGGCTCCCAGTTCTCCTTCTTTGGGTTAAAGGTGTCTCCGTACTTTTCGATGACCTCTGGCGTATCAGATACGTCCGACTCTGTTGCGAGGAGCCTTGTAAGTCTCTCGACGTTTACCTGGACAGCTATGAGCTCCGAAAAAGAGACGATGACATTCTGAATGGGCTCCATAAGCCCCAGCGCGTACGACAGGAAAACAGAGAGCGTCCCTATGCCGATAATACCGTCCATTGTGATAATCCCGCCTCTCCACAACACAAGCGCAAGTGCAATTGATGACATCATTGTTATGGCTGATGTAAAGAAAGCGGAATTGTGCGTCGCCTCGACGGATTTTCTCCTGAAGTTCTCAGTTTCTTTTTCAAAGTCCTCCTGGATCCTGTCCTCAACGACAAGTGTCTTTATCGCCTTGGCACCTGTTATACCCTCGTTGAAGTTACCCGTTATCTTCGAGTTTATCTCCCTTATATGCCTGTTGAGGACGATGAGTTTTTTCTGGAAGTACATCACGATCAGAACCGCAACGGGCACCAGGATGATCACATACAGCGCAAGGCGCAGGTTGAGTGCCAGCATCATGAAAAGAACGCAGACTATGTACGAGCCGTTCCAGACGATGTCCATCATCCTCCATGCGACCATGACGCCGATCTTGCCCGTGTCGCTCATGACGCGGGCGTGGATGTAGCCCACGTTGTTCTGATTGAAGTAGGCAAAGGACAGCTCCTGAAGGTGGTTGAAGGCTGCGTTTCTTAAGTCCCTGTCCGTACTCATCTCCACCTTGCCGCACAGATATGCCGCGACAAAGTTATCCCACACCTGAAAGGCGAGGACAGCGATGTAGAGAAGGACAAAGCCCGTCATCCCCTCAAGAGTGTTTTTTCCGACAAAATTATCAAGGGCGTACCTGTTGAATATGGGAAAAACCGAGTCGATAAGCGAGCTTATTACCCCCAGTACGACCATTATCACTATTGTCGGTATATATTTTTTTATATAAGGATATAACCTTGGTATTCCGAAAAACGGAAGCTTTACATTGTTGTCGTTCATGTTCCCTGCATCTGTATGTCGTAAATCTTTTTGTAGATCCCGCCCTTTGAAAGAAGCTCATCGTGTGACCCCTCCTCAACTATTCTGCCGCGGTCCATCACGATTATATTGTCTGAGTGCATAAGAGTTGTGAGTCTGTGGGATATCAGGATGACGGTCTTTGTGTCCATGTCGTCCTTGAGAGCCGCCCTGATCTTTGCATCCGTCTGCGTGTCCACGGCGGACAATGAGTCGTCAAAGACCATTATCTTAGGGTCCGATATTATCATCTGTGCGATGGCGGTCCTCTGCTTCTGGCCGCCCGATAATGTCACTCCACGCTCTCCTACATAGGTCTCGTACCCCTTTGAGAAGTTCTCTATCGTAGAGTCAAGCGCCGCTATCCTCGCAGCTTTTTTGACCGAGTCGCTTGATGAGAGGTTCTGAGTTATCCCGATATTCTCCGAGAGCGTCCTTGAGAAAAGAAAAGGCTCCTGGAGGACAAATCCGATATTCTTTCTGAGGTAATCGGATCTGATATCCGAGATGTCGGTATCGCCGATCAGGATCCTCCCGCTTCCATAAGGGATGTCATAGAGCCTGTCGAGAAGGTACATAAGTGTAGACTTACCTGACCCGGTACCTCCAAGTATCCCGACCGTACTGCCGGCCTTGATCGTAAAGCTGACATTTTGCAGGACTTCGCCCCCTCCGTTCTCATATACGTAGGAGACGTTGTCAAAGGTGATGTCCCTGTCCATCGGCGGGCAGACGGCCCCGGGAATGTCTCTTTCCTCTTTGCTGTTCATGATGTACATTATACGGTCGATTGAAACTCCCGCCTTGCTCATGTCGGAAATGATCCTGCCGAGCGCTCTCACAGGCCATGTGAGCATCGCGTTGTAGGATACAAAAGCGATGTACTCTCCCACCGTGATGGCGCCGCCTACGCAGAGGTATGCTCCGACCGCCGTCACGGTCAGTATCTGAAGTCCGGAAATAAGGTCGTTGCTCGCCCAGAAAAATGAGAGCGTCCGCATGAGTCCTATCCAGAGATTTGTGTACTCGTAGTTCTGCTTCTCAAACCTCTCCCTCTCGTAGCTCTCTCTTCCAAAGGCCCTTACGACTCTGACTCCCGTGAGGTTCTCCTGGGCTGTCGCCGACAGGCGTCCCTCCTCGGAATCCGCCTTCTCAAATTCCGTGCTGATCCTCCTGTGAAAAAAGCACGAGTAAAGAACTATGATCGGGATAAAGACAGCTGACAAAACCGACAGCCTTCCGTTTATCCCTGTCATGAAATACATCGCGACGACGATCCTTATCACTATCCTGAAAAGAGACGACATCTGCTCGGATATGAAGTTTTTGACCGTGTCCACATCAGAAGTACACCGCTGAATGATATCACCGGTGTGATTCTGGCCATGCCAGAAATAAGGCAGACGCATGATATGGTCAAACAGCCGATCACGCATCCTCTTTATCAGCTTCTCCGAGGCTATCGCGTTGAACAGCCTGAAAAGATATCTGAACACTCCCGCCATAAGTGCCACAATCACGACAACCAAAGCGACAATATACAGATGGGTGCGCAGATACTCTCTTCCCCCTGCCGCATCAAGGATAACCTTCAGATACACAGGGACACTACCATCCGCGTGGGTGGTAGTGTCCGTGATGACGTAATCTACGGTATACTGAATGATCTTGGGGCCCAAGAGGTCAAGTGCCGTGACCAGAATGGACGATATGATGCTCAGGACAAAAAACGAGATGCTGCCCTTTAAAAAGTACAGAACCAAAGAAGCTCTGGATGAAAATTCAGTTTTTGTATTGTTGTCGCCTGCCATGTGGATTACTTAACGATTTCCTTTATGGACTCTGCAAGTCCCGCGATTCCCTGAATGTTGGAGGGAACGATTATCTTGGTTGCCTGGCCGTTTGAAGCCCTCTCAAATGCCTCCAGACTCTTTAATGTGAGAACTGACTCATCAGCCCCTGCCTCCTTGAGCATTGTGATACCCTCTGCGTTGGCCTTCTGTATGCTCTTGATGGCCTCCGCCTGACCTTCAGCCTCGCGGATCCTCTTCTCCCTCTCAGCTTCTGCCCTCAGTATCGTAGCCTGCTTGTCAGCTTCAGCCTGAAGGATCTTGCTCTGCTTCTCACCTTCTGCGACGGTGATCTGACTCTGCTTCTCGCCCTCTGCAAAGAGGATCTTCTCTCTCTTTTCACGCTCAGCCTTCATCTGCTTCTCCATTGCGTCACGGATCTGCTCAGGAGGATTGATGTTCTTGAGCTCAACCCTTGTGATCTTGATACCCCAGGGGTCTGTTGCGATGTCCAAGGCATCCTGCATCTGGGCGTTTATCTGGTCTCTTGATGTGAGCGTCTCATCAAGCGTCAGTGACCCGATGACGTTACGGAGCGTTGTGGCTGTCAGGTTCTCGATGGCTCCTATGGGATTGCGAACTCCGTAGGCGTATGCCTTGGGGTCAGATATCCTGAAGAACACGATTGAGTCGATCTGCATCGTTACGTTATCCTGGGTGATAACGGGCTGAGGCGGGAAGTCACAGTACTGCTCCTTTAAATCCACCTGCCTAGCAACCCTGTCAATGATCGGAATCTTGAAGTGTAGCCCCACGTCCCAGGTCTCCTTGTAGGCGCCAAGCTCCTCAATAACGTATGAGTGAGCCTGGGGCACGATCTTGATATTTGCTATCAGCACGAGTAAAACCAATACAATAAATACAACAACTACTGCAAATGCCATATTTCATTTCCTCCCTTTATGTAAATTTTAAAAGCCCGGCGCAATTACCTGCGCCGGGCTAATTATACCACATTTCTTAACTCGATAATATTATTTTACTCTGAACTGTGACATCAGGTTGTGGAGCTGATCTGACTGCTCTGAGAGCTCGTTTGATACAGCGCTGGATTCCTGTGCAGTTGCGGAGTTGTTCTGGATAACCTCGGAAATCTGCTCGATACCCTGGTTGATCTCTCTCATGTTGCTGGCCTGATGCTGAGCCATGTCTCCGGATGACTTCATCATCTCAGCAAGCTCGTTGACAGAATCGCCTATAGCGTGAAGAGTGCTCTGTGTCTCTTCAACAATCGCGTTACCGTTGTTGATCTCTTCAAGTGCTGAATTAACAAGTGAATGAGTGTGCTGAACGGCTTCGTTGGACTGCTGTGCGAGCTGTCCGATCTCCTGAGCAACAACTGCAAAGCCCTTACCTGCATCACCTGCTCTTGCAGCCTCGATTGATGCGTTAAGTGCAAGGAGCTTGGTCTGTGATGAAATAGCCTCAATAGTATTGGCAACTTCCTGGATTTCCTTGGAAGCGTTTGTGATCCTGTGCATGGCCTCTGTAACCTGATCCATCTTCTCGGCACCGTCTTTGGCAACTTTCTGTGCCTCAATGGACATCTGAACGCCTCTCTCACAATTCTTTGCCATATTCTCGGTCTGCTCGGTAACAGTGCTGACAGAAGCTGTAAGCTCCTCGACAGCGGCTGCCTGGTCTGTAGCGCCTTCTGCAAGTTCATTTGCACCCTTGGACATGTTGTCGGCACCCTCTGATACTCTTGCAGATGCGGCCTTTACATCGTTCATGGTGCTTGAGAGCTTGTCTGTGATAGTATTCATTGATTCGCTGATAGGACCAAAGTGACCGTGGTAAAGATTAGGTGTGAGTGTACCTACACTGAAGTCACCTTCCGAGATCTCATTGAGTGAATCTGAAATATCATTAACGATATTCATGGAAGCGCGTGTTGAATTCTCAAGATCTCTTGCGAGTACATCGAACTCATCCTTGCCGTGATAAGCGATTGAGATATCGAGGTCTCCTCTTGCCATCTGCTCGGCAGCCTTGGCAACTTCCTCAACAGGCTCAACAACACACTGTGTAAGTGTAACCTGTGCGTTTCTCATAAAGATTACAAGAAGAAGTGTCATAAGTACACTTACAACGACCATGACAACCATCAGAACGATAGTCAGATCATAGGAGGCTGTCACCTCATTTGTTACGTTTGTAGTCATCTGCCTTGTGTTATCTACAGTGAGAGCGATTTCAGGGCGAAGCTCATTATTCATGACTGCATATATTTCATTTCCGTTACTCAGACTCCCATCCGCAAGTTCCTCGGATTCTGCGTACATCTGAACCAGCTTTTTAGTAGTCGATTCGATGTTCTTAATGTTCTGGTCAAGAGACTTGACTAGCTCCGTTTCTCCGCGGTATTTCCGGAGGTTTGTAAGATCCTCTTTCATATTGTTGAGCATCGTAACGCTGAACTCCTGTATCTCCTCCTGCCTGGTCTCAGATACACGGGTTGCAAGAGCCCACCATGCACTCTTACCCAGGTTCTGATTATGTATACGCAAAAGTCCCTGATAGGTATTCTGATTGTAATAGTTGTTATACAGCTTGTGGTAGCCTGAAATTCCCACCACAATGGAAACAATGAGAAGGCAAAGTGAAAGCGCAAGATAGATATAGATGCGCTTGAATGTATACGCAAATTTCTTGCCCACGCTAAGTTCCAACAGCTTTTCGTTGTTAAGTTTAACCAGTTCCTTAATACTCATTTCTTGTCCCTCCTAGACTATGCGCAAATAACCAAAACGTCATAAGGCAAACTATATAGGACAATTATACCATCAAAAAAACAAAATAATTGTTATCGATAAACAATTTAATAAGATTTTCATAATTTAAAAAAAGCTGAGGAGCCAAAGTGGTTCCACAGCTTTTTAATATTTGCCTTATAAAAAGGGCGGATATCAGAATTTTCCTGCTTTAGCAGCCTCTTCAATAGAAACGGCTGTAGAAACAGTCATACCGACCATGGGGTTGTTTCCTGCGCCGATGAGACCCATCATCTCTACGTGAGCGGGAACTGATGAAGATCCGGCGAACTGGGCATCTGAGTGCATACGGCCCATTGTATCTGTCATACCGTAGGAAGCAGGACCTGCTGCCATGTTATCGGGATGAAGTGTACGACCTGTGCCGCCGCCTGATGCAACTGAGAAGTACTTCTTGCCGGCCTCTACTCTCTCCTTCTTGTAGGTTCCTGCAACGGGGTGCTGGAATCTTGTGGGATTGGTTGAGTTACCTGTGATGGAGACGTCAACGTTCTCCTTCCACATGATGGCAACACCTTCCTGAACGTCGTTGGCACCGTAGCAGTTAACCTTCGCACGAGGTGAATTTGCATCCTTACTGTAGCACTTTCTGGATACCTCTTTTACCTCGCCTGTGAAATAGTCGTACTGTGTCTCAACAAATGTGAATCCGTTTATACGGGAAATGATCTGAGCTGCGTCCTTGCCGAGGCCGTTTAAGATAACGCGAAGAGGTTTCTGACGAACCTTGTTAGCCTTCTCTGCGATACCGATAGCACCCTCAGCAGCTGCGAATGACTCGTGTCCTGCAAGAAATGCGAAGCACTCTGTGTCCTCCTCAAGGAGCATCTTGCCGAGGTTACCATGGCCGAGACCAACCTTACGGCGGTCAGCAACTGATCCGGGGATACAGAAAGCCTGAAGTCCGATACCGATAGCTGCAGCAGCATCAGAAGCCTTTCTGCAGTTCTTCTTGATAGCGATAGCGGCGCCTACTGTGTAAGCCCACTTTGCGTTCTCGAAACAGATGGGCTGGATGCCCTCGATAAGGCTGTAAACATCGATGCCTGCAGCCATTGTGATATCTTTACATTCTTCAATTGAAGAGATGCCGTACTCCTTAAGGCAAGCCAGGATCTGGGGCTCTCTTCTTTCGTATGATTCAAATAAAGCCATTGTTATTTCCTCCTTCTCACCTTACTGTTTTCTGGGATCGATGCACTTAACCGCATCAGCAACTCTTCCGTACTGACCCTTAGCCTTGTCGAATGCAGTGTTTGCATCGTCGCCGGCCTTGATGAAGTCCATCATCTTTCCAAAGTTAACATACTTATAGCCGATGATCTCGTCGTTCTCATCGAGAGCTACATCTGTGATATATCCGTCTGTCAGCTCAAGATAACGAGGTCCCTTGTCGAGTGTTCCGTAGGTTGTTCCAACCATTGAACGTGACCCCTTACCAAGATCCTCAAGCCCTGCACCGATCTGAAGTCCATCCTCTGAGAAAGCTGACTGTGTTCTGCCATAAACAATCTGAAGGAAAAGCTCTCTCATAGCTGTGTTGATGGCATCACATACAAGGTCTGTATTGAGTGCCTCAAGGACTGTAAGTCCGGGAAGGATCTCAGCTGCCATAGCTGCAGAATGTGTCATTCCTGAGCATCCGATCGTCTCGACCAGTGCCTCCTGAATGATACCTTCCTTAACGTTCAGGGACAGCTTACAGCAACCCTGCTGAGGAGCACACCAGCCGATACCGTGTGTATAGCCGGAAATGTCCTTAACTTCTTTGGCCTGGACCCATTTTGCCTCTTCGGGAATGGGAGCAGCACCATGATGTACCCCTTGTGTTACGGGACACATATTCTTGACCTCTGTTGAGTAAATCATGTGAAAATCTCCTTTCATATTGTATCACGTTCAGCGCAGCAAGTGCGCAGAGCTGTCTTGACATCCGCGTGCCAAATATTATTTTTGCATAAATCGGGGCAGTTTTCAACAGCCGTGATATAAATTTAACAGAAAAATAATTGTTACATCAGTCGAAGTTAAAGACCACATTTTTCTGCTCATCGAGCCGGAGTCTTGCGTCAAAGCTGGTGCCTTTTTTGCTGGTAAAGCCTGAGATTTTGTCTGTGGATCCTGTTTCTATGAGCTTTGTAAAATCCTCTTTTGTAAGAAAGAGCCCTGCAACCTTTCCGACAAAGAAGCTGCACCCTCCCTCTTCTCTCTTGTAGTCCTCGCACCTGTAGCCGAGGTGCCCCTTTATGATTTTTTTACCGCACCTCGGGCACTTTAAGTTCTCCAAGGTCTCATCCTCGTTCTCAAATACAAACTTAAGTCCCGTTACCTTCCCATCTTCGTCTTTAGAAAGGCTCAGGGAGGCGTCAAACTTTTTGCCTCTCTTACTCTTAAAGCCCTTGATAAGGGATGTCCGGCCGTTTTTAAGAAGCTCTGTGACGTTCTTTTCAGAGATCTGCTTCTGACAGATTTTCCCGACAAAAAACCTGCAGGAATCCGCGTCATCTGCCCTGAAGTTCTCGCACCCAAAGCCCATGGACTTTTTGATTATCCTGCCGCCGCAGTTCGGGCATGAGACATCCTGCAAAAAGTCAGGCTCCACTCCGTCGAAGGAAAATACCACCTCCGGCTTTCCCTCCTCATTCTTATTAAGAAGAAGCTTTGCGCTGAAGGTCTTTTTGGTTCTGGACTTAAAGCCCTTTATTGTCCCCGTCTGCCCCTCGTTTAAGAGCGATACTGCCTGCTCCTTTGTCAGCTCTACCCCCGCTATCTTGCCGATCGCAAAGCTGCACTTTTTATCCTTGTCGTAGTAATTGCTGCAGCCGTAGCCAAAGGAGGTGGTCGTCATCTCTCCGCCGCACACCGGGCACTTTGCGCCGATGGGGATCCCGCGGGATGAGCCCTTTGCATTTGCCTTATCCCCTGCCATCGGAGCGATGTTTCCGAGTATCTCCTGGGTCAGGTCCTTTTCTATGATCTTCTGCGTCTCGCGCCTTATGTAGTTCTCGAGCTTCTCCCTGTACTCTTTGCCGTTTACGGAGCCGTTGTAGATGCCCTCAAGCCCCTTCTCCCAGCTCGCAGTCATCTCGGGATTTAAGAGGCTCGGGAGCGATAAGTCCACTATCTCATAGATCATCTCGCCGAGTACCCCCGGGGTAATGATCTGTTTTTTGCTCTGATTAAGGTACTTTATGTTTATCAGCTTTTTGATGATCTCCGCCCTTGTGGCAGAGGTGCCGATCCCCGTGTTCCTGATCTGCTGCCTCAGCTCCTCATCCTCTATGAGGTTCCCTGCGTTCTCCATGGCGAGGATGAGCGTGCCGGAGGTGTATCTCTTTGGAGGCGAAGTCTTGCCCTCCTTGATCGAGTAGCCCTGTACGCTTATCTTATCGCCTTCCTTGGCGCTCTCAACAAACTTAAGGAAGTCCTCCCTCGATATCCCGGCGTCGTCATCCTCATCTGCCTTGTCCTCGTCATCCTTTTGTCTCTCGGAAAAAGTTCCCATTACCTCGAGGTACCCCTTTGACAAAAGAAGCTTTGCCGTCGCAAAAAATCTCTCCCCGTCTACAACTATCTGAAGCCTGGCAGTCTTGTACTCTGCGGGCGGGTAAAAGATTGCAAGAAACCTCCGAAGTATCAGGTCGTACACGTTCTTAGCAAGTGATGACAGCGATGAGAGCGCTCCCGTCTGCCCCGTAGGGATTATGGCATAGTGGTCTGTAACCTTGGAGTCATCTGTGTAGGGTGGCTTTCCAATGTCCTTATAAAGGCCGTTATTTAAGATGTTATCGACAAATCCCGACACACCGTAAAGCCCCTTTAGCCCGTTTAAGTTGCGGCTTATCTCCTTTGCCACAGCCTTTGTCAGGACCCTTGCATCGGTCCTTGGGTAGGTCGTCAGCTTTTTCTCGTAGAGCTCCTGTGCTACTAAGAGAGTCTGCGAGGGGTCGATCTTAAAGCGCTTTGAGCACTCCGCCTGGAGCTCCGCGAGGTTAAATAAAAGAGGCGCTTTCTTCTTGCTCCTGCCTGTCTCGATGCTGTCTATGAGAGCATCCTTACCTGCAAGTGAGTCAATAAGCCCCCGGGCGTCCTCCTGCCTCTTAAAGCCGTTCTCCTTGTAGAGAGCTGGCGCCTCAAAGTACCTGCTGCCCTTAACTGCCCTCCACTCCGCGTTTATCCCCGCATCGGAAAAAGAGCCGACCACCCTGTAAAAGGGCGTCTCGGTGAAGTTCCTGATCTCCCTCTCACGCCTGACTACCATTCCGAGGACGCATGTCATTACGCGGCCTATTGCTATGGCAGTGTAGGACGTTGTGCCGGCTGCGTTGTTTATGAGCCTTCCGTATTTGACAGACAAAGCTCTTGAAAAATTGATTCCGAGGCTGTAGTCCTCGATTGCCCTCATGATGCCTGACTCTCCGAGAAGAGCATAGTCAGACATCGGCCTTGCCTCAGCGATCCCGCGCCTTATCTCATCGTCTGTCTGGGAGTCGATCCAGACCCTGAGCTCGGTCATGCCTTCTCTGACTCCGCCGTAGTTTCTGATGTTCTCCTCGATGGTCTGTCCCTCTTTTCCCGAGTCACCTGCCCAGTACACGACGTCGATATCGTCCCTGTGAAGGAGCTCTGTGACCGTCCTGTACTGGTCTGCGCTTCTCTTTATCACGTCGTACTTGTACTTTTCGGGAAGAAAGGGAAGGTCCTCAAGTCTCCACTTCTTGTACCTTATGTCATACTCCTCCGGGTAGACCATCTCGACCAGATGCCCCACGCACCAGGTGATGACGTAGTCACTGTTCTCTATACAGTTGTTGCCTCTTCCGGATACGCCCAGGACCCTGGCAAAGTCACGCGCAACCGAGGGTTTCTCCGTTATAATAAGCTTTTTTGACACTGCAACTAATCCTTTCAAATAAAAAAAACTATAGAACAATATTATAATTGTTTCCATAGTTTTTTTAAACACAAATTGTATTAAGGGCGTTATACGTTTGTCAGTTCATCGGTCCCGATGAGCTTTAGCTTTGACTCGGGGCGCATCGCCGCATCGAGTATCCACTCGTCAAATCCAACAGTTGAAAAAAGGTAGATATAATCCGCATCAAGCTTTGCCTTCTTTGATAGGAATAGGAGCTTTTCATAGTCCTCATGAACGATCTTCCTCTGCCATATGCACAGCCCGATCAGCGTGTCGCCCACATCGCTCTGGGCGATGATGTCGATACTGCCCTCTTTTCCTATCCACTCTCCCTCATCCTCTATCTCAAAGGGAAGGATGCCGCGCTCCTCCAGCCGAAGGACATACTCCCTGCAGATGAGCTTAAAGGCGTCATTGGCAAACTCCATTATGCCGGGAGCTATGAACAGGTCGTAGAACTTGTCGGGCAGCATGTGGCGGAGACTGCTCTCATTCGGGAAGATAAACCTGAAGTAAAACTTAAGGAGAGGATCCTGTATCCTGTACACTCCCTTCATGACGTTCTCCCTGCCGGCATTCCCGAAGGAGTACACCTTGCAGGCGAAGTCGTGGTGGATCAGTGTCTTCATATATACGGATATCTTGGCTCTTGAAAATCCGGTCTCATGGTACAAATCGTTTAACTTGCAAGCTCCCCTTGCCATTTCGGAGAGTATCGTGTGGTAGACGCTCGTCTCGCGAAGCGTGTTCTCAGTAAGGCGCATCGCCTCCCCGTAGAGGTACGAGCCGGGGTCTAAAAAGTTTTTGCAGATGTTTTCCTTGAAGGACAACGTCCCATCAAAGTATCTCCACAGAAGCGTCTGACCGCCCAGGACCGAGTAGGTTAAAACGGCGTCCCTGTAGGGCATCTTTGCGTAGTACCCCTTCATCTCAGAGAAAGGAAGGGGCTTGATCTTCCGAAATCCCGCAATGCTTGCGGACAGCGCCCCGAAGGTCCTGACCATACTGTTCTCAACCCAGGACACGTCGGAGGATACCAGCAGCACCAGAATCTGCTTGAGCTTTCCGTTTTTGTCCATGAAGTCCACGAGTTCCTTCATGAAGCTGTCGGAGCTCTTTACGATGAACTCAAAGTTCTTTATCACAAAGATCAGAGGGTTCCTTCCTGTAGACACATTGGCAAACTCAAATATATCCGTAAAGGAGGGCTGTCTGTCAAACTTTGCGCCCTGGTCCATGAGCTCTCCCGCCCACAGCCTTATCTGCTCACGGCTTGAGCAGCTCCTGGCGCAGTAGAAGACGTTCCTTCTGTTTTCTATGAACTTTAATAAGAGCGCATTCTGCTCAACATTCCTGTGGCCGTAGACCACAAGAATGTTGGAGAGTCCGCTCTCATAATATCTATTCAAAAAAGCCAGATCTATTCTTCTAAGTTCTTCCATAAATACCACTTATTACTTTTTGTCGATGTATCCGCATGCCTTTAAGAGTTCGGCGCACTCAACAGCTCCGCCGGCAGCTCCCCTTAAGGTGTTGTGCGAAAGACCGACAAACTTCCAGTCGTAGATGCTATCCTCTCTGAGTCTTCCGATGCTGACACCCATGCCGCCCTCGTAGTTCACATCGAGAGTAACCTGAGGTCTGTTGTCATCCTGCATGTACTGAATGAACTGCTTTGGAGCGCTGGGGAGTTTCAGCTCCTGCGGACGTCCCGAGAAGCTCTCGAGCTTTTCGATCAGCTGCTCCTTTGTAGGATTCTTTTTAAACTTGACGAAGGTTGCTGCGGTGTGACCGTAGAGAACAGGGATCCTGATACACTGGCAGGTTATCTTAACATCATCTGCGGGAACGATCACGCCGTTCTCGATCCTGCCCCAGATCCTTAAGGGTTCCTTCTCAGACTTCTCCTCTTCTCCTGAGATGAAGGGGATTACGTTTCCTACCATCTCGGGCCACTCGTTAAAGTTCTTGCCTGCACCTGAAATAGCCTGATAGGTTGTCGCAACTACTTCGTAGGGCTCAAACTCCTTCCATGCCGTGAGGGCTGGTGTGTAGCTCTGTATCGAGCAGTTGGGCTTAACTGCGATAAAGCCCTTCCGTGTTCCGAGCCTCTTTTTCTGGAACTCTATTACGTCCATGTGCTCAGGGTTTATCTCAGGGATGATCATGGGAACATCGGGGGTCCACCTGTGTGCTGAGTTGTTTGATACCACAGGAGTCTCAGTTTTTGCGTACTCCTCCTCTATAGCCTTTATCTCGTCCTTGGACATGTTGACCGCGGAGAGGACAAAGTCCACATCCTCAGATACTGCATTTACATCGGTGACGTCCTTGATCACGATGTTCTTAACTGAATCAGGCATGGGGTTTTCCATCTTCCATCTGTTTCCTACCGACTCCTCGTAGGTCTGACCTGCTGACCTCGGACTTGCCGCGATTGTCTTAACCTCAAACCAGGGATGGTTTTCAAGGATAGATATGAATCTCTGTCCCACCATTCCGGTACCGCCCAGCACTGCTACCTTTAACTTGTCACTCATTTTCTTTTCCTCCTCGTTTCTATGTCTTTATCTGATCTTAAATTTTTTAGGAATTCTTCGTTAATGTCAATTGTCTTCTGAACTGCTGCAGGAGAAGGTGCTCCTGTTGTCAGTCTCTTCTCGACGCAGGTCTTAAGACTTATGGCGTCAAAGACGTCCCCTTCAAACATCTCTGAAAAGCCCTTTAGCTCCTGAATTGAGAGATCGTCGATAGCGCACCCCTTATCTATGCAGTAAAGAACAAGTCTTCCTATTACAGTGTGCGCATCCCTGAAAGGCATCCCCTTGTTCACGAGATAGTCCGCCGCGTCTGTCGCATTTGTAAAGCCCATTGTCGCACTCTTTTCCATAGCGCTGCTGTTGAACTTAAGGGTGCGCAGCATATCGGTAAAGAGTATCAGGCAGTCAGAAGATGTGTCCATCGCATCAAATGCCGCCTCCTTATCCTCCTGCATGTCCTTGTTGTAGGCAAGGGGGATTCCCTTCATCGTTGTAAGAAGGCTGATGAGGTCCCCGTAAACCCTTCCCGTTTTTCCGCGGACGAGCTCTGCTATGTCGGGGTTCTTTTTCTGTGGCATTATGCTCGAGCCTGTCGAGTAGGCGTCGTCTATCTCGACGAAGTGGTACTCGTTGCTGTTCCATATGATGACCTCCTCGGAGAACCTTGAGAGGTGCATCATGACAGTTGAAAGAGCTGCCATAAACTCTATCAGGTAGTCCCTGTCGGAAACCGAGTCCATGCTGTTAAGTGTAGGGCCGTAAAAATCAAGGAGCTCTGCGGTATAGTCGCGGTCAAGAGGATACGTCGTTCCCGCGAGGGCGCCCGCTCCGAGGGGACAGTAGTTCATCCTCTCGTATATGTCCTTCATCCGAAGGAGGTCTCTTTTAAACATCTCAAAATACGCGCCCAGGTGGTGTGATAATGTCACGGGCTGAGCCTTCTGAAGATGTGTGAACCCCGGCATGTAAGTGTGAAGGTTCTTCTTCATCAGATCAAGGAGAGTATCCAGCATATTTCGCAAAAGATCTGCCATCCTCAGAACCTCGTCCCTCGTATACAGACGCATATCAAGCGCAACCTGGTCATTCCTGCTGCGCCCCGTGTGGACCTTCTTGCCGGCATCCCCTATCCTCTTTATGAGATTTGCCTCCAAAAAGCTGTGGATGTCCTCGTACTCCTCTGTAATAAGGAGCTTTCCCTCCTGAACGTCACTCAAGATCTCATCGAGTCCCTTTACTATGCTGTCCTTTTCATCTTCCGTGATGATGCCCTGTTTTGCAAGCATCATGGCATGTGCCTTGCTCCCTCTTACATCAACTTCAAGAAATCTCCTGTCGAAGGTGATAGAAGCGTTAAAGCTAAAAGCCATCTCATTTATGTTTCCTGTAAATCTTCCGCCCCATAACTGCGCCATATATCATACCTCACGCTCTGTCTTATTAAAGTTAAAAAATATATAATAAGAACTTAACATACATTTAAACATTAAACAATCGGCGTTTTTTTTAATTATATGTGCTCATCCATTGCAAAGAAACTACCTTTTGCACAAAAAACTGCCGGGGGATAATCCCGGCAGCAAAACATGACATCTTGAATGAAACATTCAAGATGTCGGCAAATAGGCCATCCTAGAGCGACTTCGTCGCGGGCCTATTTGCTTTTTGTATCATGTTCTCACGAAATCCGCAGTACATGCGGATTTCTGCAACGAAGTTCAAGAATATATATCTTCTTATATAACTACGATGTTTTCTCTCTTTGCATCGGCCTTGAAGATCATCTGATCGTAGGTCCTTCTGTCCTGTTCAAGCCTGTAGATTATGCCTGATATAACAAAGATCGTGTTGGCATATGCCATCTCGGTTATGACAGCCTTCGCGCCGTTTCCTTTGTTTATCTCGACGGTGAGTGCCTTCATCTCATCCATCAGCTCTTTTATCCTGGCTTCCTTGGTGGCTGCCGCGGCATTTATCTTGACCTTCCACTGCATGAGCTGTCTGTCGCCGCCTCCGACTTCCCTTAGCCTCTCCTTCTCCTTGTTGAGGGTCTCAAGCTGCTCCTCCTCCCTGCTGACGTTCTTGCGAAGGTTGTTGTACTTGGCAAGGATCGCGGAGTTAACTCCGAGGTTAATGATGGTCTTGGCTCCGGTCTTGTTTCCGACAGAAGCTGTCTCCACGCCGTAGAGCGAATTGATGGTCCCGCCGTAGATCATCCCGACTCTTCCGAAGGTTTTGACAAGTCCCTTGGCGTCCACCTTGCAGTTGATGAAATAGTTGGCGGAAACATTGCAGCCAACAACAGTTGCGCCCTCAAAATACTTGGCGGTCACATCTCCGCCGGCATTTACGCCTCCTCTTATCGGGCAGGTGACGCCTCCCTTTATGACAACGCTGCCGCCTGCGGTAACTTCCGAGCTCTCAAGGTGGCCTCCGATTATGACATCGCCCGTTGCCTCAATAACACTTCCGGAATAAACATCACCTACAACAAGTACTGTGCCGTCGTACTTGATCTTTTTGTCGGTTATACGGACTTCCTGCGCCACCATGAGCCTGGTGATCTCGATCCTGCCGTCGACCATGCGGACAGCGCCCGTCACAGTGGCGACATAGCTGACCCTGTCACTCATGATCATAAAGCCGGTGCCCTTTAAGATCGGTATCTCCTTGCCCGGGACTGCCTTTATAAAGTTTCCGTAGACATCGTAGCCATCCATTCCCTTGGTGGCCCTGTGGTACTCGGCAATCTTGTCTCCGACCTTCACCTGCTGTATGTAATCTATCTTGTCAAGGTTCGCTGTCCCGTCGCGCAGTATCTCAGGCTCCTCTGTCATCTGTGTATCAAAGAAGAACTCATAGCGGCCGTTGGAGCCGTTTATAACCTCCTTGCCCACGGCTATGAGGCTTCTTATGACGGGCTTGCCCTCACTTGCGAGCTTTTTGACCGCTTCCCTGTCGACTCCGAAGATGACCTTGGCCTTGTCGAGGAACTTAAAGAGTATCTCCTCGGTATACTTCTGTCCGTCGAGTCTTGCGGGGAGAGTGAGATAACACATCATGTTGTTCTCTTCAAAGGAAAGGTAGGCTTCCCTGTGGGCGAGCATGTCGTTGACAAAGGCATCCTCCGCAGAGAGCTTGCCGAGCTTGACCGAAGACTCAACCTTCTGTGAAAGAGATCTCCCTGCATCAAATTCTCCTGAGAGGAGCTGATGACGTATCCTGCGCATGTCCTTGGCAGTGTACATCATCGATGTAAATTTGCTGATATCAACACTCTCCTCGATACCAAGCCTTATCTCTCTCATCTGATTGGCCTGATAAAGAGGTTTGCAGTACACCGAGATGTCGATCTGGTGCTCAAGCCCCATTCTCATCTCATGCATCTGCTGCCAGCCGTAGGCAGCGTCGGCGTACTTCGTGACATCGACACCGCTCTCGAGACCTAAACGTATCTCCTTGATGGCATCTCCCCTCATATCTCCGGTAATGTATTTATCGATGGGGATGCCCTCTTTGATGGCTATCCTGACCTGCTCGAGCTGCTCGTCGTCGAACTTCTCCTTAATGTATTTGGTTATATCAACCTTGTCCAGAAATGCAAGATGCATCTGTTTCAGAATATTGGCGTTGTACCTGTCTATATCGCCGTTGTCAAAAATAAGACCGTCAAGGGCGCTTTCTCTTATGACCCTCATCTTCATATAAGGGATGTTGATGTGGGCGAAGTGGGATATGTCCATCCCCTCCTCAAGGCCAAGCCTTATCTCCCTCATCTGCAGCGCATCAAAAGCCGGGTCCTTATAAAAGATGATCGGTATGCCTCTCGTAAGCCCCAGCCTTATCTCCCTCATCTG
This sequence comes from Butyrivibrio sp., assembly GCA_017470505.1. Lineage (GTDB taxonomy): Bacteria > Bacillota > Clostridia > Lachnospirales > Lachnospiraceae > Butyrivibrio. The sequence continues at coordinate 33,785 of JAFUYO010000011.1, forward strand.
GTCGGAGAAATAATCCCTCTTCGCATACTCGGAGACATCGATGCCCGCTGCAAGGCCCTGCCGGATCTGGGAGAGCTGCAGCACATCAAAGCCCTGTTTTCTGTACCCGGACATATCTATTCCCTGGTACATCTCAAGGCGCATCTCCTCCATGGTTGACCACGAAAGCGAAGGGTCCATGTACCTCGATACATCTACCTTGTCATTTATACCCTTCCTGATCTCGGACAGCTGCAGGGAGTTGAACTTAAGTGCCCGGAGCTTTTCTACATCGGCTCCTATCTCCTTTAAAAGTTCAAGCTCTCTCTCATAGGAATTGTCCCCGAAGCTGTCAAGCCCGGAGTATGTGGCGGTATTCAGTTCATAAGCAGCAGCAGATGGCATAAACACCTCTATAATAATGATGCCGCCCGCGTATCCCCGCGCCTTTAGCGGTGCGTTGGCAACATTTTTCTCCACTAAATATTATAGCCTAAATAGACGTATTTTTGCCATATTTAATGTCGTTTCTGCAAATTTTAATCCCGGGCATTTGTAATTGTGCACAATATAATTCCCTGATTGCAACATATTATTAGTATTATTTCACAATCTTCGCTTTGATGCACCTGCTCGTGATGTACTGCCAGACAAAGTCGAAGTCCTCTTTCCCCGCATAGACCTGATTGCGCTCAATGGTTTCATTTACCATGATCGCATCGAAATGCCTTTTATTTACAACCTTCTTCACATTGTCAAAGCCTGAATGTGAGCTCTCCTTGCAGGAAGCTAAAAGACCTGCTCCTGCTGCCGACATATTTCCCGTGACAATTCCTGCCGCTGCGGTAAGCCAGCCCATTGCCTCAGCTTTTTTGAACTGCCCCGGCATCTGTCTGTGGGTTATCCCCTCATCGTCCATCTCAAACAGTACCATGTACTTAAAGCCGTATAAACATGCAAGGATGAAGTATCCTAAGAGTGAGAGGCCAATAAATATCCCGGGGATTATCAAAAACTGCGGAGTAAAAAGATAGCCGTCTCCGTCAAACACCGCGAGCAGGAATTGAAAGGCTGTGATCACAAGAAAAACAATCCCGAATATTTTCAGCACCGTAAAGAGGATTACCGGGTTTTTGAGCATGTTAAGCTCGTACGCCCACCTGTACTTATTATCAGGACACAGATAGATGTTTGGGGTTACCTTTTCGCCTTTAATATTGTTCATATTTCTCCTCCATTCTCCGATTTAGTGATATACTTAAAGCACTTGTGTTTGAATATAAATGCAAAAAGGGGAATTCGTATGTTTACAGAGAGATTTAATCAGATACTTGACAAGATCGGGGCAAGTCCTGCCACACTCTCTTCCTATGCGGGTTTTGACCGCACCAACATCAGCAGGATAAAGAGCGGAACCAGGATTCCGAAGATATCGAGCCCGACTGCAAATAAACTCTCACGCGCTATATACCTCTTTTCAAAAGAACACAGAACATACAAAAAGCTCTGCAAAGCTGTCGGCATACCTGCCCGCTTATCTGAAGCAGATGCAGAGATAATGATACTGAAGTGGCTCTACGAGGGAGATGAAATCGTATCTCCTTCCGAAGCGGGGTCCCTTAAGGCTTCCAGGAAGCAGAAAAGGGAGGCTTTTGGCGACCGCTTCAGCGTCCTGATGGAGCTTGCCGACATCTCAAACAAGCGCCTCAGCCAGCTCGTGCACGCTGACCCCTCACTCATAAGCCGCTACAAAAAGGGCATCCGAACTCCCATATCAAACCCGGAACTCTCCTTACAGATAAGCGAGATACTCTTTGAGCGCATCACTTCATCGGGTAAGCTCCATGAGCTCTCAGAACTGATGAAATGTCCTGAGGGTGAGATAGACGAGGAAGCCCTCGGCGCATGGCTGTATGACACAGACGGTCGCGAAACCGATGAAGCCATAGCTGCAGCTGAGACATTTCTCGATATTTTTGACTCCTTCCGCCCGGGAAACACATCTATGCTTCCTGCGCCCGAAGATATTCTTTCCGATATTCCTTCTTCCGATGACTATGTCTATATCGGAACCAAGGGGCTTCGAAGTGCCGTACTTCGCTTTTTGGCGGCGGCAGTCTCCGAGCACGCAAGGGAGCTGTATCTGTACTCCGACGAGAACCAGGACTGGATGACCGGGGATCCTTCTTTCCTGCTCAAGTGGGCATCACTCATGTCCGCCCTTGTCAAAAACGGAACAAAGATAATCATAATCCACAACCTTGACAGGAGCCTCTCAGAGATGAACGATGCGATAAAGAGCTGGCTTCCTCTCTACATGTCGGGGATGATAGAGTCATATTTTTGCAGGAAGCTAAGGAACAACAGGTTTTCGCACACTATTTTCTTAAATCCCGAGTCGGGCTGCATCAAAGCCTTCCACGCCATGGGCTCTTTGGAAAAGAAGATCTACCACTACTACACCGAGAAAAGGCTCCTCGAGATCTGCATGGATGAGTACAGATTTCTTTTGAAAAACTCATCTCCCCTTATAAGGGCTGTAAGTCCCCACCTTCTGCCGGAGGTGTCAAACGTTACGATAGTGCAGGACAGCCTTTCCCTCAGCACCATGTCCAGGGAGCTTGTTGAGAGCTTTAACAGTCCTGCCCTCGCAAAACAGTGGGAGAAGTACAGCGCGTCATTTTTAGGAAAGCTCGAGAGTAACTATATTCACGAGTGCATTCCTATCGCAGATTCCGAAGCGCTCTCAAATGGCAGAGTCCCCATATGGCAGCCCCAGGGCGTAGAAAAACTGTTCTACACCCCGGAGCAGTATGAGATGCACCTTCGCGATATAAAGGCTCTCTCTGAAAGGTATGAAAACTACAGATTCTACCCTCTCCCCGAGTCGCCCTTCCCGAATATCGAGCTGATTGTCTCTGATACTCTCACCAAGATAACTCCCGCATCGCGTCCGGGGTTCTCCTTTGCGTTCACACACGCTCCCATGTGCAGGGCGTTCATGGACTACGTAAATACGCTTATAAATGGCATTTAATCGTTTGCCGTGGGCAGCTTACTGAGCCTTCCTATCTCCTTGCCCACATCATCCGAGAGCTCTTTTTTGCTGTTTGAGCTGAACGGGTACCAGCCTATCAGATAGTCGTAAATCAAAAGAAAAGCCTTCGGGCATAGTCCACCCGTCGCCACTGTTCCAAGGAGCTTTAAGACATCTACGGCGATTGTGAATGAAACTTTAGCTCCACCCACTGTAATATCAAAGAAAAGACTGTAATTCATAAAATCACGAGTTTGTGGGTCCATCTTATCCGGATCGACAAAATAGGCAATTCCGGTGCCGAAAAAATCCTCGATATAGGTCTCTATTATGCCCATGTAGGTGACTACCTCAGCAGAATCAATCTGTATGGTCTTAAATTCAGGGCCTTTGCTGCCGGGAGCCGGGAGCAGTGTATTAACTTTGTCAATGCTCTCGATATCCAGACTCTTACCATCTGTTGCGAAGTTAAGGTATTTTTCACCTTCCTTGAATCCGCCAATGTCACCCAGTTTTTCAGAATTCAGAAGTTCCATATCACCGTTGATTCGTCTTGCAAACTTCATTTTGCCGCTGTAATCACGTCCGTTTATTTCTTTGCCCTTAATTCTTGCCATTTCAGGCGTCAGGTTCTTCTTGAGGTATCCGGTTATCTGGGAAACCCATTTCTGTTTAAGGAACTTCTGCACAGCCTGTGAGTTCATGCCCCTCTGAAGTGCTACACCAAGGAACTGTCTTCCGGCCAGGCCGGTCATATCTATACATTCCTTGCGCAGGGCCTCGTAGAAATCTCTCGGGTCCATATCGGTATATCTTTTATAGAAATCAACAATTATCCACAACACAAAGAAAGTGGCAAACGTTTTAACCTTATCCGGATTGGCCCCCATATTGATTCCAACTCCGCTATCCTCTGAGATACTTATGAAGTTTTCAAAAGCTGAAAGGGATGCGTCCACAATCCTTGACTCGAGGTCAAGATCCTCTTCTTCTTCCGTAATGAAATCCCATAAAACGTCATCAAGAATGTCCAGACACATTCCGAATACCGGCGATATCCACCCCTCATTTTCCCCGAAGTAATATTTGAACACAATCTTCAGCGCCACATCAGCCATAAACCTTGGCGGTTTTCTGAATATAGCATCCGCTATATCATAGTGATCATAGAGCCACTGCTGGTAATGATACTCACGTGTCCAATAATCCTGCGCCGCTTCTATCGTGCTCTTACGCATGGCCCTGAGCCAGGACTTGTCGTAAATTTCAGGGTCATTAAAGTTATTATTGATCTCTACAATTCTCTTATGTGCATACTCCTCGGGGAAGTACCTGATGACTGTAAGCTTAAGCTCTAATAACTCAGTCTTCCAGTCCTGAAGCGGATCGGCAGGCTCTCCTAAGAGTCTGATGGGAATCTCAGCATTCTCAAAAAATCCGTCACATTCTGCGCGAACAGGGAGCTTTACAAAATATTTTTCCTTAAGCTCCGGCAGCGAATTCTGAGGTTCTACAGAAAATCCTCCTGTGGTACCTATTTCATATTTATATTTTGCAAGAATATTTGCGGTCGCTTCATCTGTAGGCTGCATAGGTCCAAAGTCAAAGCACTCTTTTCCCATTTCGAGATGGCTGCATCCCTGAATATCAACATAGGCAAAGCATAGATCAAACCCTGTAGGCCTTATCACAGGATCAAGAGTGACTTTGTTCTCATCCCTTGTGGCATAAGATAAAACTTCAAGATAGCCCTCTTTAAGCTTTTCCCTTACTCCCACTTTGTCCTCGATAAGAGGGTTCATTCCTCCCTTGATGAGGACCGACAGTCCCTTTGGAGCAATCTTTATATAAAACTCTCCTCTTACGGTGACTCCTCCTGCAAAGAGTGCTTCAAGAGTTACCTTCTCAAAGCGCATCTCTGCAAAGATGTCGTTTTCTTTCTCAATCTCCTTCGTGCGGTTATCAATTTCAGCCATGTAGCCGATTGAATACGCTTCCACACGTCTTTCTTTTATTGTTATCTCTTCTGAAGTGATAAATCTGATCTCTTCAGGTTCAGCCGAGGCATCAAGGAACATGAACGGAACCTTGCTCTCACCCCCTGCTCCTGCAATGAGAATTACTTCCGGATTCTGATTGGTCTTAAGCCATGCGCCGTCATCCCTTACCTTCGGGAAGATGAGCTCGGGCTCGCCGACAAGGCGGAAGGTTATATGGTTGTTAAAGGTTCCGCCTGATGCCACAAGCGTAAATATGATCGTACCCTTGTCAGCTTCGTTTTTGGCATCTGCTCTGACGAAGGCTTCAAGCCAGTCGCCGTTCATGGAGGCGCTATCGATGACAAGATCTTCGCCCGTTACAGTGATCCTCTCCGTCAGAAGCGGGCGTGCATGTCGGTTTCCGTTTTCGTCTGTCTCATCGATCCTTGCGCGGACTATCACAGCCTTTCCGCCCTTTTGTATGGCATCTCCAAAGTCCTTTGAGACAAACATCTTATAAGACGTATTCTTCTTTTTCTCGTCCTTATCTTTATCCTTGTCTTTCTTTGATCTGCCTGATTTTTTCTTTTTCAGGCCGGCAAGACTTCCTCCGGCGATCAGGGCTCCCGCGCCTCCTACGGCTGCGGCCTCCGGAAGGGATGTGTCCTCATCTTCGGTTCTGAAGATATCATCATCTATATATGTCCCCTGGTCCTCGCCTGTCGTATCCGATGCATCGCTGTACTCGTCCTGAGTGACCTGGTCAAAAGGGACCTCATTATCTTCGGTTCCTGCCACAACATCCCCGCCACTTTCAGCTTCATTTGGCTTGTAGATATATTTTGTGGAAAAAATAGATCCCTGATCAAGATCATATGTCAGATCATAGGCAGTAATAATAAGCCTCTCATTGGAAATATCCCACGTGGCCTCAGAGAGATCTTCGATTCCAAGTCTTCCCGTAGTAGTGTCCGGAAATATGGTCTTATCTATGGTTATGTTATGAGGAGCGTATGTTACTCCGTCTTTTACGGTGTAGTATTCTTCTCCCGGAGCATATGATTCATATTTCCAGAATCTGTTTACATCTGCTGTCTCGAGCTCGCTCCTTTCGATTGCACTCTCCTGTCTCATCGTAAAACCTACTTTGCTTGAGTCCATCTCCCAATCGCTGCAGTGAAAGCTTACGGTTATACCGACTTCAGCCTCTTTTCCCATCTCGATCCGCGGTGGCGGTGATGACCAGGAGACATGATTGGTAAAGCTGTCATACTCGTTCCCGTCAGAGTCATAGAGCTTCAGATTATAGTCAAATCCGCCATCTCCGCCGCCTGCCCGCATATAGGCATCCGCGCCGTAGGATGAGTATAATTCCCCCTCAACGGTGCCGGGTCCGCTTGTCTCAACACGATCAAGTATCCAGTACCTGTCCTTTTCATACCCGTCCTCTCCAATCTCATCATCAATCGTAGTGACATTGGTTTCCTTCAGCTGCCAGTAGCCGGTCTTTTCGCTCTCGGCGAAAACCGTATTCGGTTTAAGTAAAGCAAGAGGTAAACTCAGCAGTATAACAAGAACAAAAGAAAGTGCTGCTATCCTCTTATAATTCTTCTTACAATTCTTTTTTATGATCTTCATATATCAGGTCCCCTTTTTTAATCTGTTCCGGAACTCTTTATCTGCGCTACCAGGATGGTATGATGGTCATGTCACAGCAGGGATGTGAGTGCCGTGATAAATGCAAAGCCTGTGATCATACCGATGATAAGGCTCTTTATCCTGCCAAAGGCGGCAGTCCTGACTCCGTCAACCTTCTGTGCAGTGAAAGACTCAGCAAACGAGTACAAAAAGCCTTCCTTGGAGCCAAGTGCCTGGAGCGATAAAACAATTCCCGATATTCCGGCCATTGTGGTCTGTGCAGAGGCACTGCCAACTCCCGTGAAGGCGAAGTCAGTTACAACGCCGATCAGATATCCAAGAAGTATGGGGACAATCTCCACCTTGCCGCTGCCCTTTTTAGTAAGCGCCGAAACGCCTGAAAAGAGCTTTGGAATCCCGCCATTAAAAACCGACAAGAGCATCGCACCAACGGCACCTTTTCCGCAGATTCCTCCGAGAGTTCCAAGAAGACCATCTCTTCCAAAACCTCCCTCTGCAAAGGTGAGCCACGACAGACCCTTCATGACAGGAGAGTCGGAGCCACGGTTCATCCCCAGAACTATCCATACGAGAGCAAGTAACGCAGTTGTGATGAGCGCTTTAGGGTTTCCAAAGAGGCAGAAAGCGCCGCCTATTATTGACTTTATGCCTTCCCAGATTGTTCCGAGCGGCGTCATGATCGCTGTTTTCTGCAAGGCTCCTGCAGCAGCTCCTGCCATTTTGCCTGCGACCTCCATTGTAAAAGACAAGGCTTCAAACTCACCCGGCGTTCCATTAGCGCTTATTTCACCCGCCCTTTCGGACTGAGCTTTTGTCGGGATCACTTCTTCTGTTTTTTCTGCAGGCACTGCGTTATTTGTAGCTGCCGCCCTTTTTTGGTCTTTATTTTTACTCTCGACTTTTACAGGGGTCCCTTCGCCATCCTCGTACAGTTTATGACCGCAACTGCGGCAGAATTTCGCTCCGGGGCTCACCTTGTTCCCGCATTTTATACAAAATTTAATCGCTTCAGCCATTTATTATTTCTCCTCTATTTGTACTATATCAGCGCTTGCGGTGATTTTTTAGGACGGTCTGCAGTTTTCATATCTTTGTTTACACTACTTTCTACCTCACAAGGCAGATCCCTGTTCCCTTAGCAAGAATCATTTTCTTACGAAATCCGCAGCATATGCGGATTTCTGAAATGCAGTTCAAGTACCGGGCATAAAAAAACGGTAACGATATTTCACTGCATAACATACTCTGTGGTCTCTCCGACTCCTGACAAGGTCAGGGTCTTTTGGTCCCTGGACACAACCATGAGAAATCCTGAGTTAAAATCATCCTTGCCTTCGAGAAGGTACGTACTGCACCCGAGGGGCATCACGTTAAACTCCTCTGCATAGCCAAAACTGTATGTGCGCTTTGCCTTCGCGTAGGTCGAACCGTCGGAGTAATCTAAAATCTCAATCTCCAGTTTCGGATCCGTACCGTAGGCAGCGCCGCTTAAAGGCTTTGCATCGTCCGTGCGGCGTTCCTTTGTATTATCCCATGCGCCGTCATCTCCTACCCAGAAGCCGTCTGCGGTATAATTGTTCTTCATAAGGCACCCCGTAAAATCCACATAGAGATATTTGCCTTTATTCTCTACCCATGCGTTCTGCACAGAGGTCCCGTTCGACTGGGTGTAAACAATCTCTCCGGACTGCAGGACATCCCATTTACCTCCGCTAATGGCGTAGGTCTCGGGTGTGTAAGCATCCCCTGTATTTTGGGGCACGCTCCCGGATGAAGCGCTTTCAGCAGTGTTTTCACCTGATGACTCTTTCACCTCATCACCGCCGGGTATCTCTCCTGCGTTTCCACTGTCAGCTGCGGTCTGCATAGTCTCGTCCGCACTTGCCTTGTCTGCCTTTCCTTTTCCCGACCTCACAAGAATAAAGCCGCTGGTCAGAACTACTATCGCAAGCACAAGCACTCCGATTACGACAGGATTTGTTTCGAGATTTTTGCTACTACCTCCCGAAGCGTTCTTCCCATTCGCAGAGGATGCAATATCATCTTCTCCGAAGTCAGTGTGTACTTTGCCGCCTGCACCTTCCTCTATCCTGCTGCCGCAGAACTCACAGAACGTGCTGTCATCAGGTATTTCTTTTCCGCAATTTGGACAATACATACTTCTCTCCCTCACTCTTTCTCAAACATATAGGTGACGTTCTTACCATCTATGTCAAAAAGAAGCGGTATCCTCTCAGGGGTGACCATTCCTGTTCCTACAGTTGCAGTGTTTCCATCATCTGAAGCGACTCCCACCCTGATTACTGAAGATACGTCTCCGACGCTGATACGCATCTCATGCGCCACGTCATACCTGACATCCATACTTCCCACAGGCGGAAGATCTCCGCTCAAAAAAACATATTCCCCCTCCTGCTCCCCCGAAGGAAGGTCTGTAAGGTCTGCGAGTGCTTCATCAAAATCGATAGTTATGCTCGTGCCATCACCGTTAAAAGTCATACTTCCGTGTTCTGATACAAACCTGCCCTCGTGATCGTGGGGTGCAGGAGTATCCAGCTCATACGGCATGTTCGGAGAGCCGGCCCCGACGCACCCTGTAAGCAGTACTGCCGCGAAGACGGCGCACACAAGCCCCGTCAGACTAGCTTCTGACTTCGTTGCTGTCCCGCAGTTATGGCAGAACAACGCGCCCGGTTTAAGTTCTGCTCCGCAGTTTGAACAAAATTTTCCCATTTATGCTCCTTCCTTACGTTGGTCATAGTGAGTACCGCTTTCGGTGGATTCCTTAGGATGGACTACAGTTTTCGCAGGAACCCTGACACCATCACGATTTTCTTCACGGTCTTATCATGGCTATGATCGCCTTCGTAAGTTCATTTATTATATTTTAAGTCAGATAACTGCACACATGACTTTGTGACTGACAATTGTCAATGACAATTGTCAGTCACATAATTATAATTAACATTGAATCAAGAATACGTTGGTATGAATTTGCGGAATTCTCCACAAAAAAAGGAACCCGCAGTTTTTTACTGCAAATTCCTTTTTAAATCTATGCTCTCTCAATAACGCATGTGTGATGTTTATAATCAGATTTATCCTTGGGACTATCCTTGTTATAGTTAATACCGATCAGTAACAGATTTCCCTTATAATGTTCAAGTCTTTCCGGATATTCTTTATTTTTTATCTGGTCTAATGCTGTCTTGACATTCTTATCATATTTTAGCTCTATAAGAAGGGCGGGCTTCTCAGAATATTTCGGTGAAGGTAAATACACTATATCTGCATAACCTTTTCCGGAATCCAGCTCAAGTATGGTAGTATAGTATATCTGTGCTGCATAATACGCATACTGTATGGCATAGCTCAGGGCAGCCTCATCATTGTATGACTTATTTTCCGTTTGATCATGAGCTTTTTCTAAAATCTGAGCAACTCTTTCAGAATCACAGGACCAAGTAGCTTCTAAAAGAGTCTTTGACAACTCCAGAGCTTTAAAAGCCTTAGTCCAATACTCCCCTTTTGTAGAGGACCTGAACTCATCAAGAATTTCTCTGTTGGGAATTGCGGCTTCTTTCGTTTCATAATCGTATTTTAAATAACCAAGATTTATAAGAAGCGCAAAAACATCATCTCTGGATGAGAACGAAGTCATATCATTCTGATATGTTGATACATCTACCTGTACCGTACCTCCATCCATTAAAACAGTAACTTCATCCTTAAGTCCGGAATAATTCATATTAATGTACTTTGCTAACGCTTCATATGATTCAGTCTTATTCCAGTAGTTCTGTGTAAGACCGGTTTTTACTGCTTTTAGAACAGATAGCGGGCTGTAAATAGAATATTTCCTGGCATTTGGACTCTTTCCGGTCCTTTGCACATGCTCATAATTAGGATCAGGAGGTATGATGTCGCTGACTTCATATCCATCATACCATTCTTTAATCTTATTATAATCTCTTCCATATTGCACACAGAGATTCCTGACCTCGCTATCCGTAAAGCCTGTAAATTCAGCAAGCTGCATCGGTGAAATCATGGAATACTCATCAAACATATTAAGTGCAGAATGCTTTCCGTATTTTTTTATAGGCAATATACCTGTCATATAAGCCAACGCTACATAAGATTTGTCCTTTAGAAAATCACGCAAAAAATCAAGATATTTATTTTGTCCCCTGACATCATCTTTAGTTTCTCTGAAAATTGCATCCCATTCATCAATAACTATGACAAATGGTTGTCCGTTTTCCGAATAGATATCTTCCACTGTCTGAATAAGATCTGTATCATCAAAAAAATCCACTCCCGGGTATGCTCTTTTTAAATCTCTTATAACAAGCTCCTGCATTTTGTTTAAAGCCTTATCAAAGTCCACGCCAGCTTTAAAAAAATCAGTCATGACCAGCCTGATTACGTTAAACCGGCCCAGATAAACATCCCATGGTTGCTTGCCTTCAGGAGTATTCACAATCTTAAGCCCCAAAAACAATTCTCTGGCATCATCATTTTTGCCATAATATGCACATATCATATCGGCCGCCATAGTCTTGCCAAAGCGCCTCGGTCTTGATACACTGACATATTTTTGCTTGGTCTTTACTACAGTATTCAGGAATAGAATCATCTCAGATTTATCCACATAAATCTGAGAATTTAAAGCCTCCCTAAATAGTTGATTGTCAGGATTCAAATACTTTCCCATTGTAATTACTCCATTCCATTTCAATCAGGCACTGTAAATAAATAACTTCATAAAGATGCGCAGACAGAAATTTCATGTGCAAGGTGGAGGAAGGAGTCGTAGCGGGCTACGGCGACTGACGACAACGTAGTCACATGGAAATTCAGACAAGCAGATTAGAAAGTTATTTGTTTACAGTGCCTTACCTGCGCGCAATCAGAACTGCCGTCGACCTCGGGCCAAGAGTTACCGCATGCTGGTCCTTGGCGGCCTTCTCACTTCCCGGCGCATATGCCCTTTCATAGCTGTATGCGGCCGGATGCCACTTCATCCCATTAGGAACTATGGGCAGCTCGAAGGTGTGCTCCTCCCAGTGCGCATTTACCGCAACATAGATAAAAGCATCCTCTTTCGTGCCGTACTTTTCGTGGTCCTCGGCGTACATAAAGGCAAAAGTAAGCGTAGGCTCACTGCGGATAAGTTCCCACGGCTTCAGTCCGTGAAAAGAGAGCTCGGGATAGCCCGTGCCGTTCTCTCCGGCGTCAAAGCGCCCTGCCCTTATGACAGGATGCGCCATACGCAGTGCTATGAGGTCCGCGACATAATCATGGATATCCCCATTCTGATTAAGTCTCCCCCAGTCAAGCCATGACACCTCGTTGTCCTGGCAGTAGGCGTTGTTATTGCCATACTGCGTGTTGGCAAACTCATCCCCCGAAAGGAGCATGGGGATGCCGCGGCTCAGTAAGAGGAGCGTGTTGAAATTCCTTATCTGGCGGATGCGAAGATCGTTTACCTCACTATCAGTGGTCTCTCCCTCAACTCCGCAGTTCCAGCTTGCATTGTCATTTGCCCCGTCCCTGTTGTCCTCGCCGTTTGCCTCATTGTGCTTGTCGTTATATGAGACAAGGTCGTACATGGTAAAACCGTCGTGGCAGGTTATGAAATTGATCGAAGCCGACGGTCCCCTCCCTCCGTAGAGGTCGTCGGATCCGCTTATCCTTGCGTACATCTCGGGCGCGCAGCCGCCCTCGCCCTTCACAAATCAGCGGAGACAGTCCCTGTACTTGCCGTTCCACTCAGACCAGCGGTTCCATGACGGAAAGCTTCCAACCTGATAGAGGCCGCCAGCATCCCACGCCTCTGCTATGAGCCTGGTCTTTCCAAGAACCGCGTCATGGGCAATTGTCTCAAGAAGAGGCGGCGACATCATTGGCGCGCCGCTCTCATCCCTTGTGAGGATAGACGCGAGGTCAAACCTGAAGCCGTCCACGTGATAGGCAGATACCCAGTATCTCAGACAGTCCAGGATATGGTTCCTGACAACGGCGTTGTTGCAGTTCATCGTGTTGCCGCAGCCGCTGAAATTGTAGTACCAGCCATCCGGCGTCAGCAGGTAATATGTGCGGTTGTCGATGCCCTTGTAGGATATCACAGGTCCCCTGTCGTCTCCCTCTGCCGTGTGATTGAACACAACGTCGAGGATTACCTCGATTCCGTTTTTGTGGAGCTTCTTTATGGTGTTCTTGAGCTCATCCGCCTCCATTCCATAGGGTGCAGACGCAGCATACCCCGCCTTCGGTGCAAAAAAACCTACCGTCGAATAGCCCCAGTAGTTGTATAGGCGCTTTCCATCTATCTCGCGGTAGTTCTCAAATTCATTAAATTCAAAAATCGGCATCAGCTCGATGCAATTGACACCAAGCTCCTTCAGATACGGGATTTTCTCAAGAATCCCGCTGAACGTCCCCTTGTACTTCACATTGCTCGATTCATGCTTTGTGAAGCTCCTGACATGCATCTCATAGATGACGAGATCATTTTGGGGAATTTCAAGAGGTTTATCGCCCTCCCAGTCATAGTCCTCGCGTATTATCTGTCCGCGATGGACAAAACTTCTTTCGCCATCATTTCGTTTTCCCCAGATGCTCCTGCCGGATATTGACCTTGCATAGGGGTCAAGCAGCACAACGTTTCTGTCAAAGCGCCGACCCTTCCCCGGGTCAGATGGCCCGTCAAATCTGTAGCCATACTCTATGCTCTCAATGTCAAGCCCGAAGACCATCATCGCGTAGACGTCGCCTACCCGAAACTCCTCAGGAAAAGGAATCTCCACAAATGGCTCCTCCTGCCCGTGGTGGTAAAGAACCAGTGTCGCGCCCGTGGCCTCCTTTGAAAAGACAGAGAAGTTCACTCCCCCGTCAGTTAGCGTTGCTCCAAACGGGAAAATCCTTCCGATGCGATACTCAAGATCTCCTATTGTATTTGTCGGAAAGCTGTCCACCAGTCTCATTTTCGTCTCCCCATTAGTGAGGCACTTAAGGCACTGTAAACAAATAACTTCCTAATCTGCTTGTCTGAATATCCATGTGACTGCGTTGTCGTCAGTCGCCGTAGCCCGCTACGACTCCTTCCTCCGCCTTGCACATGAAATTTTTGTCTGCGCATCTTTATGAAGTTATTTATTTACAGAGCCTTAGCTCATTGCCTGCCGTCTGTGTCAGGTTTTCAGGATTTACGCCTCTCTCCTCACCTCTTAACCGACTCAAAAAAATCTCTCACTGACTTTAAGAGTTCTTCCTTTGGCATGGTCTTTAAAAAATACCCGTTGGGCTTTAGGGCGACTACATTCATGACGCTCTCCTTGTCCCCCTTGCCAGTGAGAAATATAACCGGAATGTCCTGTGTTGACGCTTCGCTCCGAATCATCTTAAGGACCTGCGGCCCGTTCGTCACCGGCATCTCGTAGTCGAGGAGGATAAGGTCCGGCTTGTTGGTAGCAAGATAGGTTATTGCCTGCATCCCGGAATTGACGATCACAACCCTGTACTCGGAATCGAGCCAGCTCTTTATAAGCGTCAGAAAAGTCGGATCGTCGTCAACAAGAAGGATTCTCTTTCTCCTTGAAAGCTCGTCGTTGGCATCCATGATCAGCTGCATATTCTCAGCGACGTTCCTGATATTAAGAGGTCTTTCGAAGTGCTCCTTGATGATGTCCTCCGGGATTATCCTGGTCAGAGTATTGTATTCCGCAGCATCACCAATCACGCAGAGAATCTTCTCCTTCTCTACGCACATATCCTTTAAGTAAACCAGCACATCGCTGATGTCCTCAACAAAGCTCCCGAGGTAAAAAAGAAACACAGTAGGGCTGTCCTTGTACTTCTCGAGCTCTGCAATCTTAGGGGCTGCGTTTATCACATTCATGTTCGCGTCCGTAAGTCCGTTTTCCAATGCGTTAACCATAAAAGTTGAGCCCTGACTTATCAGCAGTATTGACTTATCCATCTGACCTCCCGAAAAAACTTTCATCAAAACTTTCATTTATGACCTGTAGCAGAATTACTTCAGCAGATTGTTTATGCTCTCCCAGTCCGCCTTCCTTATGGCGTCAGAAAGGTTTCTTACAAGCTCTGCCATTCCGGGCGGAACTCTGTAGCCGCCCACATTATCAATTATATACTTGATACTGTCATAATCAAAGCTTCCGGCAAGCTCCCGGATTGAAGAAAGTGCCTCGGTAAGTGAACCTTCGTCCATCAGAGGCTTGTTCTGATCATCTTCTCCGGATTCTGCTCCCATTTTGCCCTTTATCGCATCAAAAACTTTTCTGTACTGCTCCAAAAGCTCCTGTGTCCTGTTGTCAATGGTTCCCTTGTCGCTCTCATCCCCTGCCTTCTCCATGCGCTCTGCAAAAGAGGCAAGCTTTAGAGCTCCTATTATCCTCGATGAACTCTTGAGTGCATGGACCTTAATGGTGTAATCAAGGATATTACCGTCTCTCCAGAACTTTTCTATCTGCCCGAGGTTCTCGCGCGCGGAATTGATATAGGACTCAACGGCACTCTTATATACTTCCAGTGACCCGCAGTTCTTAAGTCCCTCGGCAGTATCCACATCCTCAACGCCCCTTAGAAACTCCAGCTCTCCAAGATTCCCGGCAGATGCAAAAGCATCTCCTTTTCCTGAAAAGCTGTCCGTAATGCCTGAAGTATCGTCTTTTCCGGAATTACTGCCTTCTCTATCAGAGCTGCCACCATCGCCGTCACTTCCCTGCTCCTTACTCAAAGCGTCATCATCTTGAGCCGGCTTTATCTTTTCCTCCGGCAGGAACTGCTGCATCAATGTCTCAAGCTTGTCAGACATGATAGGCTTTGTCAGATAGTCGTTAAAGCCAGCCGCGATATACTGCTCCCTCGCACCCGAGACCGCGTTGGCAGTAAGCGAGATAACGCAGGTGTCCTTGTTGGGATTGCCATCTTCAGCGCGCAGCCTTTCTATGGTCTCAATTCCGTCCATGCCGGGCATCCTGTGATCCAAGAAGATCATGTCGTACTTCTTTAGCCTTGTCTTTTCAAGACACTCCTCTCCGCCCGAAGCCTCATCTATCTTCACAAGGGTCTTCTTCAGGAGCCCTTCAAATACCGTGATGTTCATCGGCGTATCGTCAACGACCAGGATCTCAGCGTCGGGCGCCGTGAATCTCTCGTGGTAGGTCTTCCTTGCAAGGAGCGCTCTCTCATATGCCTCCATGTAATCGCCCACCGGCTCCCACTTGACAACCCTCTGCCTCAATACGAAAAAGAAGTTGCTCCCCTCTCCGTAGGTGCTCTCAACTTCAAGAGTGCTCCTCATGAGATTCAAAAGCTGCCTCGTGATATTCAGTCCAAGGCCCGTCCCCTCAATATTTCTGTTCCTTTTTTCATCTACTCTCTGGAAGGCGGAAAAGAGCCTGCTCTGATCTTCTCTTTTTATCCCAATCCCGGTATCCCTTACAGATACGGTGAGGTCAATCTGATCATCCATGACTTTCTCCCAGGTGATCTTAAGAGTGACAGAGCCTTCTTCCGTGTACTTGACCGCATTGGTGAGTATGTTTGTTATGACCTGCTTGATCCTGATCTCATCGCCGTTTAAGACACTTGGTATCGAGCTGTCGACATCCACGTTAACTTCCAGGTTCTTGGCTTCTGCCCTTGGCTTTATCATGTGGACAAGGTCGTTTAAAACAGATGACAGGTCGTAGTCAACAGGAATGATATCCATCTTCCCTGCCTCGATCTTGGAAAAGTCGAGGATGTCATTGACAAGACTGATCAGAGTGTTGCCTGCGATGTTGATGTTGTGGGCGTAGTCCAACGTCTGCGTCTCTTTGGACTCACGCAGTATCATCTCATCCATTCCAAGGATAGCATTTATGGGCGTCCTGATCTCGTGGGACATGTTTGACAGGAAGCTGCTCTTGGCTTCATTTGCCGCATTCGCCTCCTTCACTGCCTCAACAAGCTCACCTGTCATTGCCTTCAAAAAGTGGGACAGCCTCTCGGAGAGAGGAACCTTCCCTTCATGATGATGATGTTCATTAGTCCTGAGTACCTGCGCCTGTGTCTCACCCGAGAGTCCCTCTCGCATTCCCACTGCAACAAGAGCGCTGTTTAATACGCCTCCCTGCCCTCTGTATCTGTATATCTCACCCATTCCGAGAACGATGTTCGGATTTTCAAGCCTTCCCTCATTGTAATACTGTATCTCCAGCTTGTAATCGTCCTGAAGGAAATTAAATCTGTTTCCGCAGATAACAAGAGTCAGCCTCTCGGCGCCGAAGGCGTCCATCCGAAGTGCCGCATTTTTGGTGCCGATAAGGATATCCTCGTGCTCGCCGTAGGAGAACCTCACCTTCTCATCGGGGTGGATATCACCCTCTAAGTAGACCTCTCCGCTTGGCCCGTAATTTGACGGCGTCCTTCCGATATACGTCCCGTTCCTCTCGACAATAAGAGGAAACTCACTGATATTCTGTACAAAATGTTCATTGGGCTCTACTCCGAGGTATTTCCTGTAGACATCTATTGCCTTTTGTCCGTCTATCGACCACAGGGTCGTAACGCCCTGCTTTTCAGACTCGCAGGCGCAGACATCCATATACCTTCCGATCGGCTCCCATCCAAAGAGATAATCCTCGTATACATAGAGCTCCTCTCCGCAGTAGATGGCTCCCGTTATGCCGGGAGTAAAGTTTTCATCCGCAATTACAAAGGCATCCTCATGTCCCACCGTCACAAAGCCGTCGAGGTACTTAAGAGAGTTTGCGCTGGCGATAGAGCCAAATATCGGCACTTCTTCAAGTTCCTCCGACAGTACATTTATAAACTCCGAGGAGGACGCTCTGATGCAGGCAAAGTAAATCTCAATACACCTCACATCCTTCATCCCGGCTATGCGTTTTCGAAGCTCCCCTGCAAATTTGATTGCCTCCTGTGCCACGTTTTTTCCCTCTCTCTCAAGAGGCTTGTAAAAGAGCTCCGCCCGTGAATTTTCCATGGCGGTGAAGTTCATCACAATGCAGCTCTCCATCTTGAAAAAGGACGCGTACTGCACCGAGCTCATCCCTATGATGACAAAATTCGGAAAGCTTTTTTTGAGGAGCGAAAGCGCTTCTGCAACATCACTTTCGGGAATGTTTCCAATGAAAACCTCGATAGTCCCGCTCTTGTAGTTGCCGTCATCAAAATAGCGCATGAGCTTATTTACAGCGCTTTTTAATTTAACAAGATTGGGTACCAGGACGTTTTTCTGAAGCATAGACATTTCTCCTTAATCTATTGCAAATACTATATTTAATTTTATCTCTAAATCGCAAACACATAAATATTTATCCAATAAACTTTTTCTAAAGCATTGGCTTGCAGCCAAAAATCTTTTTTCCTTTCTTTAACGTATGTTATACTTAGGAGATACAGACAACCTTTTACAGGAACACATAGAAAGTGATAAACCTATGGATAAAGAGATATTTGGTCAGGAACAGAAACATCTCTCAAAGACCTACAAAAGGCTCCTTGAGATGGAAGAAGAACTCGAAAGGGATATCCTCTCTCTCGATGAAAAGGCTGCTGATGAAAAGAACGACATCCGCGACAACATACGTTTCGACTACGCAGACATCGAGACCACCATGGAAACTCTCACAGAGATTGAGGTATGGAACCGCTATATAGACACCTACAACGTGGAGGCCGCTTCCCTGGCAAAGCGCCTCTCCGGCGTAAAAAAGCTTTTGGAGTCTCCCTACTTTGCAAAGATAACCCTGCAGTTCGACGACTCGGAGGAGCCTGAGAGCTACTACATCGGGAGGGCTGCGATCTCGGAAAACGCCTACGAGCAGATGGTCATCGACTGGAGGTCTCCGATTGCCGAGGTCTACTACAATCAGGAGAACGGTCCTACGCACTATACCGTGGACGACAGGGAGATACCCGTGGATCTGAAGCTCCGCCGTCAGTTCAATATTGAACAGGATAAGCTCATCTCCTACTTTGACACAAATATTGCCATTGAGGATCCGATGCTCCTAAAGTCGCTGTCTCAGACTCACACCGACAAGATGCAGGCCATCACCGCAACCATCCAGAAGGAGCAGAACACCGTTATACGCTATCCCGATGTCCCTGTTCTTCTCGTAGAGGGAATCGCCGGAAGCGGCAAGACGTCAGTCCTTCTTCAGCGCATCGCTTATCTCTTTTACCGTAAGAGAAAGACCCTGCGCCCCGACCAGGTATGCCTTCTGACCTTAAATCCCGTGTTCAGGGATTACATAGATAACGTCCTTCCCGACATGGGCGAGACAAATCCGTTGACGCTGACATGGAAGGAGTTCCTTGAGAGTGCAGGGCTTTCGGGAAATCTGTATGACTATGACGAAACAGAAAGTTCATCTCTTGAAAAGATACGGGATGAGCTCCAGAACACGTCCACAGGGCTCGTAAATGGGCTAAGGGGGCTGGTCCCAGAGCTCACTGACTTTACCGACATAAAGCAGAAAGAAACCAGGGTGATATCAAGAGAGGACATCCTTGCTCTTGCCGCAAGGTACAAACAGTTTCCTCTCGGGATGAGGCTCATTCAGATCATGAGCGATGAGCTCTTAGAGATTGCCAAAAGCAAGATGAAGAACCTCGACCTTGACGGCAATAATTCGGAGGGCACGGCAGGGTCTGAGAAGTCCGAGGAAAATCGCATTGAAAACGATTACGGTGGAGCAATCAGCCAGATAAAGAGCTGCAGATGGGTTAACGCATCAAAAGTTGCAAAGAGGATCCTCAAAACCGATCACATAACAGAAGCTGAGTATCTCTATACAAAACTCCTTTTAACAGGCGAGTGCGACCGGAATATGAAATACGTCATGATTGATGAGGTTCAGGATTACACCAGGGCTCAGATGATGATCTTTGAAAAGTATTTCCCAAACGCCCGTTTTATGCTGCTTGGCGATGAGTTTCAGGCGGTAAGGGAGGGTTGCGTCACCTTCAAAGAGCTCGAGGAGATGGCAAAAGAAGGCGGCAAAAGCTTTGTAAAGCTCCCTCTTATGACCAGCTACAGAAGTTCGCCCGAGATAACAGAGAAGTTTTCTTCCCTCCTGCCCGGAGACAAAAAGATGATGGTATCATCCGTTCAGCGCCCCGGCGAAAAGGTCAGGATAAAAAACCTCTCCTCTGAAGATGCCTACGCATCAGCGCTAAGAGAGATCATCGAGGCGTTTTCAAAAGAGGAAGGTCTTACCGCCATCATCTGCAGAGATCAGTTTGCAGTTGAAAAGACGGCGGAGCTCCTCGGAAGTTCCTCCCCTGATATCATCTCCGCAGATGCGCCCCTGCCAGCGAGCGGAGCATTTCTCATAGAGCTCCCCCTGGCCAAGGGGCTTGAGTTTGACAATTGTATAATCGCAGATGCAGATGAGGATTCCTATCCCGGCGATACTCTTGGACGCCACTGCCTCTACACAGCCATATCGAGGGCGACCAAAAACCTCGCTATCCTGTCTCTGGGCAAGGGCGCAATCACAACATAACTGCTTATACAGAAATGGCTGAGAACCTTTGATAGTTCTCAGCCAAAAATCCTGTAAAAAAGAGAACTACTCAGCTAAGAGCAGTTCTCTTTAATAATCCAGGCTTTAAGAACTGTTATTTCTTTCTGTTCTCCTTGTAAGCCTTAACAGCTGCGTCAACGCCTGCCTTAAGTCCTACAAGACCTGCTCTTGCGACATCAGCTGATGTCTCTGCGAGCTCTTTTGCAACTTCCTCAGCCTTCTTTGCTACTTCCTCAAGCTTAGCCTTTGTCTCGTCATCGACGAATGACTTTGAGTCACATGAAGAAGATGTGCTGTCTGAATCTGCGTTCCTTTTGGCAGCCTTTTCAGCGATGGCAGCCTGCGCAGCGGCAAGTCTTGCTACAGGCACACGGAAAGGTGAGCATGATACATAGTCGAGGCCGATCTTGTGGCAGAACTCAACTGATGAAGGATCTCCGCCGTGCTCTCCGCAGATACCAACGTGAAGAGAAGGATTAACGGGCTTGCCGAGTCTGATGGACATCTCCATAAGCTTGCCTACGCCTGTCTGATCGAGCTTTGCGAAAGGATCATTCTCGAAGATCTTGGTGTCATAGTAAGCGTTGAGGAACTTACCTGCATCATCACGTGAGAAGCCAAATGTCATCTGTGTGAGGTCGTTTGTGCCGAAGCAGAAGAAATCAGCTTCCTTTGCGATCTCATCAGCTGTAAGGGCAGCTCTGGGAATCTCGATCATTGTACCAACTTCGTACTTGAGGTTTGCGCCTGCAGCCTTGATCTCAGCGTCAGCCGTATCAACAACTACCTGCTTAACGTACTTGAGCTCCTTGACCTCACATACAAGAGGGATCATGATCTCAGGCTTAACGTTCCAGTTCGGGTGGTCCTTCTGAACTTCAAGTGCAGCGCGGATAACAGCCTTGGTCTGCATCTTGGCGATCTCAGGATATGTAACTGCAAGACGGCACCCTCTGTGACCCATCATAGGGTTGAACTCATGGAGTGAGTTGATGATAGCCTTAACCTCATCTACTGTCTTGTGCTTGGAATCAGCGAGCTTCTTGATCTCGTCCTCTGTTGTGGGAACAAACTCGTGAAGCGGAGGATCAAGGAATCTGATTGTAACAGGACATCCCTCAAGTGCCTCGTAGAGTGCCTTGAAGTCTCCCAGCTGGTAAGGAAGGATCTTCTCGAGAGCTTCCTCTCTCTCTTCTACTGTATCTGAGCAGATCATCTCACGGAAAGCAGCAATTATGTCTTCCTCGAAGAACATGTGCTCTGTACGGCAAAGTCCGATACCCTCTGCACCGAGTTCTCTTGCCTTTTTGGCATCAGCAGGTGTGTCGGCGTTTGTACGAACCTTAAGTCTTCTGAACTGGTCAGCCCATGCCATGATGCGTCCGAATTCACCGGCGATCTTGGCATCAACTGTTGCGATCTGACCATCATAGATGTTACCTGTTGTTCCGTCGATAGAGATGAAATCTCCCTCGTGGAACTCTTTGCCTGCGAGTGTGAACTTCTTGTTCTCCTCGTCCATGTTGATGTCGCCGCAGCCTGATACGCAGCACTCACCCATACCACGGGCAACAACGGCAGCGTGGCTGGTCATACCGCCGCGGACTGTCAGGATACCCTGAGCAGCCTTCATACCTGTGATATCCTCAGGTGATGTCTCAAGACGAACGAGAACTACCTTCTCGCCTCTCTCTGCCCATGCAACAGCGTCATCAGCTGTGAACACGATCTTACCGCATGCAGCTCCGGGTGAAGCGCCAAGGCCCTTTCCGATGGGAGTTGCAGCCTTGAGTGCGGCAGCATCGAACTGAGGATGAAGAAGTGTATCGAGGTTTCTGGGATCGATCATTGCTACAGCTTCTTCAGGAGTCTTGTGTCCCTCATCAACGAGGTCACATGCGATCTTGAGAGCAGCGGGAGCTGTTCTCTTACCATTACGGCACTGGAGCATGTAGAGCTTCTTGTTCTCTACGGTGAACTCCATATCCTGCATATCGTGGTAGTGATTCTCTAAAGTCTCACAAACCTTGATGAACTCTGCATAAGCCTCAGGGAACTCCTTCTCCATCTGAGCGATAGGCATAGGAGTACGTACACCGGCAACAACGTCCTCGCCCTGCGCGTTGATGAGGAACTCACCCATGAGCTTGTTCTCACCTGTCGCAGGGTCACGTGTGAATGCAACACCTGTTCCTGACTCGTTGTTGAGGTTACCGAATACCATAGGCATTACGTTAACAGCTGTTCCCCATGAATAAGGGATGTCGTTGTCACGACGATATACGTTGGCACGAGGGTTATCCCATGAACGGAATACAGCCTCGATAGCAAGCTTAAGCTGCTCAACCGGGTCTGAAGGGAAGTCCTTGCCGAGCTGTTTCTTGTACTCAGCCTTGAACTGCTCAGCCAATTCCTTGAGATCTGCTGCTGTGAGATCAACGTCAAACTTAACGCCCTTCTTCTCCTTCATCTCGTCGATGAGCTGCTCGAAGTACTTCTTGCCTACTTCCATAACTACATCTGAGAACATCTGGATGAAACGACGATATGAATCATATACGAAACGCTCGAATGCAGGATCGGGATTTCCCTTGATCATAGCTGCAACAACATCATCGTTAAGACCAAGGTTAAGGATTGTATCCATCATACCCGGCATTGATGCACGTGCACCTGAACGAACTGAAACGAGAAGCGGATTGTCGAGATCACCAAACTTCTTGCCGTTGATCTCCTCCATCTTTTTAACGCCTTCCATAGCCTGAGCCATGATCTCGTCATTGATCTTGCGGCCATCCTCATAATACTGTGTGCAAGCCTCTGTTGTGATTGTGAAGCCCTGAGGAACGGGAAGACCGATGTTGGTCATCTCTGCAAGGTTTGCACCTTTTCCACCGAGAAGCTCACGCATGCCTGCGTTACCTTCTTTGAACATATAAACCCATTTGTTCGCCATGTTTTTACCAACCTTTCCTAATAGTGTTTGTTTATAACTACCACCTTAAGTCAAAAGACTTATCGGTGGAAATTACCTGTTTTCTGCCGGAACAAAGCTGTCAAAGATAAAGATATCAAAGTTATCTCTCGCCCTGTCAAGCTCCTCCTGGCTCTTTATGGTCCAGGCCGCCGTTGTACATTTAAAAAGATGCCTGTCAACCCACATTGAAAAGCTCTTCGGGTACTTGTGGTTAAATGCAATGAAATCCGGCTTGGTCAGGAAATTGAAAAAGAGATGTGTCAGCCCAAAGTACAGACCCTTATTAAACTCTTTCGGATTGTCCTTGTGAAATTCGTCTGAGAGCTGCCCTCTCATAACTCTCGGATTGTTCTTTTTAAACCACCTGACTCCCAGAGGATTGAAGGATTCCATGCAGTACACTCCCTTATAGCTCCTGAGCATCCCGGAAACTATGGGGCAGACGGACAGATCGTACCTCTCTATCTTGAGTTCTACTATAAGAGGGACCCTGCCGTCAACAAGCTGCAGGAAATCTGCAAACTTCGGAATCTTCTCACCTGAGTTTAAGAGATGGAGCTTTTGAAGCTCATCAAAAGTGTAGTCGCAGACCTTCCCGGGAACTGCAATTGTCCCGTCAGCATTTCTCTCAGGCACAGGACCTTTGCCTGCTGTCCATGAATCTCCAAGCTCCTCTCCCTCATCGAACCTCGCAACTCTCTTAAGAGTAAAGTCGTGGAATATAACGGGAACCTTGTCCTTAGTCAGCTGAACATCACACTCTATTCCGTATCCTGCATCGACGGCTTTTTTAAACGCCGCCATGGAATTCTCCGGGGCATCAGAACTGTTGTCAAAGAGTCCTCTGTGCGCATAGAGAATCCCAAGATGTGGTCTCCTGTCCGGCCTCCCGATCATCCTCGGCATTATCATCACAAGGTAACCGCCGGCCGCAACAACGGGAATTATGCCAAAAAACTTTAACCCTAACATCAAACCACTTCCTGAATGATAAATTTATAACTATCCGCCAAATTATTTTACACATCTTTTGTTAATTTCGCAACAATATATCCGACAATATATATCTGAAACCTATGAAATCTTTATTAAATATGAAAAAAACCTAAGGTCACGATACCGCCCTTGCAGAAATCTTAAATTTAAATATCTTCCTTCCGCCGTATTCACCTGTTCCTTCAATTGTAACCGTAGCCGTTCCGATGAATCTGTTATCCGATACGGAAACAATCCTGTATTCCTCACTGCTTAACTCTTTTCCATTAACGGTGACCTTAATATCATCTTCGCTCATGGGAATGATTTCCATTCCACCACTAAAGACAAGTCCGCTTGCATCCTTTACTGTTACCTTGGCTGATGAAATATCTTTTGAGGCGTCTATCACCCTGTAGCTGCCCTTAATCGTGCCTTTGCTGTAATAGGGGCTCTTTTCCGGGCAGGTTACATATACTTCCACCCCGATCGCAGTCCCTGCCACAGGCCTGTCCTTGGGATCTGCCTCTTCCCCGTCGTTTCTTATGGTTCCATCAGTCATTGTTGCCGTCCCAATGTAGAAATAGCGGTAATCATACTTATCAGGGAGCTCAATATCCTTGTCTCTGCCTATGGCGATGGCTTTGCCGCCGTCAGTAAACTTCGCAGAAGGCATAAAATACCCGTCCTTGCCATTTGAATTGTATTTGACGTCATCTATGGCAAAGGAGATATGGTCAGTATCAAAAGGCGCTTTCTCAATAGTGAAAGTCTTTGCGGCAGAGGCTCCTGTAAAGTTTCCTTTTCCGGTGACAAGAAGCATCGGCGCTTTACTTCCTGCCGCTGCTGCATCAGCCACCTTGCTGTTATTCTTATAGGAAAGCGTATAATCAATACCTTCTCTCAGAATCATGTCATCGCCAAACCTCACGGTGACATCCTTGCACTTTGCTCCTGCCTTTGAGTAGTATACGTGCTGATCGCCTATAGTTATGTTCAGCATCTTTAGAGCATCATCCTTTAAGTTGTACGGCTTGACAGTTATCGTCTTCTTTATGCCTCCGCTGTAGCCGTTCTTTCCGACAAACTCCAAAGAAAACTGTCCGACTTTTCCTGTGTTCTTCATGGAAACGGAATAATCAGCTCCCTCTGTAAGAGCATGCTTTGTCTTTGACTTGTCAGCTGTATATAAAGTCACAGCCATCCAGTCTCTTTCAAGGTTCTTATCCCTGGCATTAAACAGATCGGAAAGAGATATCTCTTTTCCCGTGTACTCCACAGTTGTTGCAAGACCGGCAAGCTTCACGTTCTTCATGGGGGTTCCGGTTATCTCGTAGGATGCTATCTTACTGCCAACGACGATGACTTCGCCCTCTGAAAGGCCGCTCTCCTCTTTGGAAACACCGCTTATAACAAAGCTATACGTGCCCGCATAGTAGTGTTCATCTGCAAGCTCCGGAAAGTCAGCGCTCCTTACAAGATCCACTGTAAAGTCCTTATTATAAGTAAGAACGTTCTTTGCGTTAAATACACAGATTACAGGTGTTTTGCCATCCCTGTTATCAAAAAGCGTATCTAAGTATTCATCAGGTTCCTGTGACATTGCTGTTCTGTCAGCATAGGGAATCTTAACAGCCTTGCCCTTTACATCCCCAATCTTCAGCTTTGATGCCTGAACATAGGACTTGTTTGAAGAGTCATAGGCCTTCACCAGAACAGTTTCGGTCTTGGAAGAGGCTGTAAAATTCCCCCCTTCTTTGCCGGCTATCTCAACAACATAGGTCTTGCCCACTTCTGCCTTGAAGTTCTTAAGCTCAGAGGCCGTAATCAGATTGTTGCTTCCTACGGATCCAACATAGTAATTCAGGACATAATCCTTGTTAAGCGAGAGCTTTTTGCCGTTAAAGGCTAATTTTGGCGCCACCTGTGAGAGCTTACTTCCCGAAGAAAGACAAACCTCCTTCTCTGTAGTTATTTCTGCTCCATTGATATCAGCACATGTAATTCCAAACTTAAAGTTCATAGCCCCGGAATAATTTCCTTTGCCGCTTACCGTAAAGCCCGGCGTCTTGAGAGCGGTCTCTGAAGCCACTGCAGTATTGTTCGCGTATGAAACGTTATAGTCCCTGCCCTCAATAAGTCTGTTCTTTCCGTAAAAGACCCTTATACTGTCATTAAAGGTTATTTTGGAGCCGGTATAGACAAAGCTTAATCCGGTAGCCTTTGCAAGGGCAGCGCTCTTACCGGTGTGAGCAGTATTCGGATCCAGGTTATCGATACGCACATACTCGCCGGTCTCTTCTGATTTCAGAGCAAACCAGAGGTCAGAAGGCACATTTGCCACACTGCCTTCAAATATACTGTTCATCAGAGCTTCATCTATATCTCCATAGTCCTCTGATAGTCTGAAGCTAAACGTAACCTCGGCGCTTCTGTTAAAATTCTCAGAAATCGCGTAAGCCTTTATGACTGTATCTTTGGCAATAACAATGGCATTACTGTATACACTGTATTCTCCATCGTCCAAAGCGTACATTATCAAAGCGCCCGGAGTGCTTGAGCCAAGTATCACTCTTGTGCCCTTCGTAACAATGCGCTCGCCGCCGTTTTCTACATAAGGCGTACAATAAGGCTCTTTTAGCCCATTTACCGATGGCTCAGAACTTACGGTAACAGTAACATCATCACTTCTCTTGCCGTCAGCTATTGCATAAACCTTTGCGGTTCCTTCAGCTCTTCCTGTGACAGTTCCGTCGCTCTTAAGGATCACAGGGCATTCTTTTGCCCTGTTGCTGTTTCCGTAAGTGACGTCTGCAAGATACCAGGTTACGTCCGCGTTTACGCCTGAGGGACTTAAAGTGGACAAAAGAGATTTCTTTTCCCCGATCTCAAGCACTGTAGCGTTGTTAGCAGAGACATCTACATTTTCCACTCTTCTTCCTGTGCTGCCGAT
The DNA here is from genome assembly GCA_017470505.1 of Butyrivibrio sp. Classification (GTDB taxonomy): domain Bacteria; phylum Bacillota; class Clostridia; order Lachnospirales; family Lachnospiraceae; genus Butyrivibrio. The sequence continues at coordinate 60,912 of JAFUYO010000011.1, forward strand.
TCCCCACTTGTAGTAGATGTCTATGTCGCCTGTCGGCTTATACAGCGTTTTACCCGATTCTGTCCAGGTAACGATAAGTTTTTGTTCGATATTATTACTGTCCCTGTAGTACCAGCCCAAAGGCCAGGCTCCGTCATTGGGAATAAGAAGCTCTTCATATTTAGACAGTTCAATATCCCTGCCTGCAGCCACTATCTCCCTTCGTACACCCCTTGTATCACCAAAGTGCCCGTATTCTCCTGCATCCACAGTGACTACACTCGCATCTGTATATGCAGCGAGATAGTTAGAATTATTCACATATTTATTGTTTACTGCCAGATACCATTTCCCATCTTCATAAACAGTGTATGGGCATGGTCTTGACAGGTCAGGTGTATCCCCATTCCTTGAAGGCGCATACATTCCGCTAAACGCCTTGTGATCATCCCCGGTCACTGGAATATCCAGTTCGGTCTTATATACACCTTTTGCCGGGACATTTACTTTATATATTTTCGAACCTGTTTTTTCAGTCTTGCCATTTTGGGTAGTAACGAAGTAGCCTTCATCTGTACTGTAAAATGCCAGTGTTGCTTCACTATGTGATGTATACAGGGCATAAACGGTAGTATCCTGTGTTAATACATCGCTGCCTTTAAAAGCATCGCTGCAAGCTTTGTCTTTGTAACCCCAAAATATACTCTTCTCAGAGTCATTTGACAATCTGACCGGAATAAGCTGCTCAAGCTCTTCATATGAGATGCCCTCAGGTAATCTTGCAGTCAGTTTGGTGCCATTTTCACGCACTGTGAAAGGATTATCGATATACCGATAGCCATCATCCCGGTCCGCGTTCCCGCCATTGAGGTCTAGTGTCACCGTTATGCCTTCATCCCATACCGAATAGAAGGTCATATCCTTTGTGGGAACAAATGTCCCGGGGGCAAAGCTATGCTTATTTCCGGTTTCATCGATATAATATCCGCGTTTTCCGTCGAGGAACCACCTCTGACCTGTTCCGTCCTCTTTAGTACTCCACTCTCCCGTAGGAAGGGCTTCCAGTGTCTGACGGTTATCCTCATCAATTACTATATGGGGAAACTCATAGCCCTCGCCCACATCAACTCCATTAAAGGCATAGGGCGCTCCCTTGGGGACAAACACGTCCCCATGATCATATCTTAATAAAAGTCCGGCTTTGCCATAGCACATCTCTCCAAGACCGGGCCTGGTATTCACAAATGTTATCGTATAGAAGGTATCTGTCCCCCACTTTGCATAAAAGGTATCATTTTCGTTTGCAATATAGCTGTTTCTATCTACGGGAACAGAGCATGCTTTATCACGAAACCAACCTTCGAATGTTTTGTAATACTCAGTTGAATTGCCTTCATAAGTTACATTGTTCTGAGCATAGCTTGCTCCGGGGAACTCATACCCGCTAAGGTTAGAGCCCTTCTTTACCGCAATTACGCCGTACTCATTATTAGCCCAGTCTAAATTGTATGTAACTCTCGCTGTAGTACTGGAGGTATTGACGTCAAATCTGATAAACACCGTCTCGTCATAATCTGCACTGATAGTAAAGTTCTCATTAACAACAAGAGTCTTTATCTCCTCAGGGGTGATCTGCTTTCCATCCTTGCGCCAGCCATTGAAACTGCTCCTGTCGCCTTCTGATACAGGAGTTTCTTCAGGGCAGTAATCCAGAACTTCACCCTTCTTTATATATTTCTTTTCTATAGTATGGCTGCCATTGATATACAGGGAACCCAGATCGAAGGTAACGGTATAATAATCCGCCCATTTGGCATAAATAATGACGTTTCCGGTTACCTTATATGAGTATTCTCCCGCCTTGATCAAAGGATTTGTAAAAGAGCTGTCGAGGTAATAACCTTCCACATATTTTGTGCGGGAAATGTTTTCCATGCCATTATACGGATAAACCTCATCACCTTTATCTGCCTTTTCCAGAAAAATGCTGCCCTCTTCAGCATTATGGTTCACCATTTCAGTGCCGTAATTCCATGTGATGGAGCAAACTCTCCTGCTGACCGGAGTTACCTCGTCGTCCTTGGTGAACTTATAATTCATCAGTTCTTCACTTGTATATTCCTTACCGCTGGACTTAAGCTTCCACTTATAAAAATCGGTTTGAGCATCTGAATATGAAACCTCCGGAAGCCGGTATCCAATGCTTTTATCTTCTGAATTTTTATCAATGGTACATATAAACGTTGAAGCGCCGTTTATCTCTTCCTGAATTTCATAGTCATAGTCAAGGCCGCTCAAGGTACAGCCGTCAGGCGCTTTAAATGTGATCACATATCTGGATGAAGTCCATCCTGCATAAAGCGTTGTGCTGCTTGTAAAAATGGGGGTATCCTGAGCACTGGTCTTACTTCCGATATACACAAAATCAGAATCGGTTACAAGCTGCGTGCAAGCCTTGTCACTGTACCAGCCGGTAAAAGTCATATGACGGTCTTTAAGGTAGACAGGCCTCAGGTTAAAATAGTTATAATCACGCCGAGCCACAGCTACGGGTTCCACAATAATCTCGTTTTTTCACTTGAAGCCGGTGCATAAGCATCATACAAAACACCTCCGTTGGGGTCAAAGGTGATCATTACATTTTCATCAGCACTGCTCCACTTTACGTAAAGATCCAGATTGTTATGATCATCGAGCTTACCTGCATCATCCAATTCACTAAGATTTATTTCGTCGTTTGTAACTGCTACCGGGTTGGCGAAAGCAGCATCATAGTACAGACCCTCAAACGCCTTTGTAAGATCATCATTCAGGCATTTTTCTGCAAGAACTGAATAATAAGCCTTATAAGAAGCAGTATTAGCTATGTGATGCACATAAGTGTGGTACTTTCCTTCATAAAAATACTCTGATGAACTGTATTCAAAATATCCATCATCATCATGAAGGGTTATGGCATAACCGTTGTCCTTAAAGCCTGCATAAACAACAGTATCCTCAAGAATATACATTTTACTTAATATATCGTATGAGTTTCCATAATAAAGATAATCAGGATCACTGTCGTAGATATTGGCACCACTGCCGCTGGCATTTTTATAATATCCCACAGCATTGTGTCCCGGAAAAGTATGATCAAATTTTGTTTGCAGAAACGTCGAATCATCCGAATCCTTTATGCTATCACCGTCGGCAACATATGTAACCACGCTGGTTTTCTTTCCTTCCTCATCAAGGACATATCCGCCGCCGTTTGAAAGATTGTCATCTTCATCAAGAACTATTGTAAATGTATGGAGCTTCGCCCACCTTGCATACAGTGTGGTTCCTCCCTTAAGCGGCAAAGCTGATTGGATCAAAACAAAATTTTTTTTCGATTTGTCATAGCTTACACATACAGCATCATTTATTTTTTTCCAGCCCCTGAAAGCATAGCCCTCTCTGGTTGGAAAATATTCTTCGTTCGTCAGATAACCGGTACTGTATGTCGAAGAAATCTCCTGCTTAGCGTTTCCATCAGTAAACACTCCGCCGTTGGCGTCAAGGGTATAGCCCTGGCTGTCTGTTTCAAGCTGAAGCGACTCTTCCTCCTGAGGCTCAGAAACTATCTCCTCTTCCTGCACTTCAATGACAGTCTCATTTTCTTCTCCATCTTCCAAGAGGGAGGTCTCCCCTTCACCTGTCTTTGTATCTTCAGGCACCTCCTCAGATATATCTTCATAGGGACCCTCAGATGTCTCCTCATCGACAGATACCTCATAAGCTGTTTCTTCATCATAAGCTTCCTCTGAAGATGCCTCATCAGCCACTTCCTGCACAATAGCCTCAGTCACCTCGGGCTCTGCAGCAGCTGCATTAATGCAAGAAAACTGCAACGACGAAGTAATCATCGTTGCAGTTATCATCATAGATACCAATCTTTTTTTTACCATATAAAAGCCCCTCCACATACTAAAAATACGGTTGCCTATATATGATAAACTAATCACAAAATACAGTCAATGCATATACGCCATGACATTTTTTTATTCTCTGACCACTTTAATTTAAGACTCGAGTTCTCTTCCTGTAAGAAGTCTGTAGGCTTCCAGGTACTTGTCTATGGTCTTGTCGATAACCTCCTGTGGCAGGTTGTAATCGCAGTCCGGATTGGCCTTAAGATAGTTTCTGACAAACTGCTTGTCGAAGGAAGGCTGATCATGCCCTGCCTCGTACCCCTCAACGGGCCAGAAGCGGGATGAGTCGGGAGTTAACATCTCATCGGCAAGGACAACCTCTCCGTTTTCATCGACACCGAACTCAAACTTGGTGTCGGCGATGATGATGCCCTTTGTGAGGGCGTAGTCTGCGCACTTCTTGTAGAGAGCTATCGTGAGGTCCCTGATCTTCTCAGCGTACTGCCTGCCGCGTCCCGGGAAGTCTTTTTCAAGAACGGATACGCTCCTGTCAAAATCGATGTTCTCATCGTGGTCTCCTATCTCCGCCTTGGTGCTGGGAGTGTAAATTGGCTCAGGCAGCTTGTCGCACTCTTTTAAGCCCTCCGGAAGCTTTATGCCGCATACAGTTCCGTCGGAGAGATAGCTCTTCCAGCCGCTTCCTGTGATATATCCGCGAACGATGCACTCAACCGGTATCATTGTCAGCTTTTTGCAGAGCATGCTGTTTCCGGTAAACTCAGGTTTTCTGAAAAACTCCGGCATATCGGCTGTGTCCGTGCTGACCATGTGGTTCTTCACCACGTCCTTTGTAAAGTCAAACCAGAATCTGGACATCTGTGTGAGAACCGTCCCCTTTTTGGAAACCTTGTTCTTTAAGATGACGTCAAAGGCCGAAATCCTGTCGGTCGCAACCATGATGAGGTTCTCTCCGACATCGTAGATTTCTCTTACTTTTCCCTCTTTTACCGGTTTAAATTCCTGCATTTTCTTCTCCTCCTCATTTAAAAAGCACAAGACTGTTATCTCAAAGCCGCTAAGCAACTGCGGCCACAGGTCACCTGATAGTCTTTACTCAGTCGTCCTCTTCGTCAGAAGGCGCTGTGTTGTATACTGTACGCTTTCTTGCCATCTCGTCGCTCTCAAGGTACTCGTCGTACGTCGTCCTCTTGTCCACAAGTGTTCCGTCGGGGAGGATCTCCATTATTCTGTTGGCTGTTGTCTGCACTACCTGGTGGTCGCGGCAGGCAAAGAGCTCAACTCCCGGGAATTTGATCATTCCGTCATTGAGCGCTGAGATTGACTCCATATCGAGGTGGTTTGTCGGCTCGTCAAAGATGAGGCAGTTTGCTCCGCTTATCATCATCTTGGAGAGCATGCACCTGACCTTCTCTCCTCCGGATAAAACCTTCACCTTCTTGATACCGTCATCACCCGCAAAGAGCATTCTTCCAAGGAAGCCTCTCACATAGGTGGAGTCCTTGATCTCGGAATAACCTGTGAGCCACTCGGTTATGTTGTAGTCGTTGTCAAACTCCTTCGTGTTGTCCTTGGGGAAGTACGCCTGAGAGGTTGTGACGCCCCACTTGTAGGTTCCCTCATCGGGCTCCATCTCTCCCATCAGTATCTGGAAAAGAGTTGTCTTTGCAAGCTCATTACCTCCTACAAAGGCCACCTTGTCATCGTGCTGGATGACAAAGGAGATGTTATCCAATACCTTTTCTCCGTTTATGGTCTTTGAAATTCCATCGACCGTAAGAACCTCATTTCCGATCTCGCGGTTCGGCCTGAAGTCTATATAGGGATACTTTCTGCTCGAGGGCTTTATCGTATCGAGCTCTATCTTTTCAAGGGCGCGCTTTCTCGATGTCGCCTGCTTGGACTTACTTGCATTTGCGGAGAACCTTGCAATGAACTCCTTGAGCTCTTTTATCTGCTCTTCCTTCTTCTTGTTGGCTTCCTTCATCTGACGGATCATCAGCTGGGATGACTCGTACCAGAAATCGTAGTTTCCGGCATAGAGCTGTATCTTGCCGTAGTCGATGTCAGCGATGTAGGTGCAGACCTTGTTGAGGAAATACCTGTCGTGGGAGACAACGATGACCGTGTTCTCAAAGTTAATGAGGAACTCCTCAAGCCACGCGATGGCATCAAGGTCAAGGTGGTTTGTCGGCTCGTCGAGGAGCAGTATATCCGGATTTCCGAAAAGAGCTCTCGCAAGCAGGACCTTCACCTTCTGATTGCCGTCGAGCTCCTTCATGAGCTTTCTGTGGTGCTCGGGCTCGATCCCCAGGCCGTTTAGGAGGCTCTCCGCGTCAGACTCGGCTTCCCAGCCGTTCATCTCGGCAAACTCAGCCTCAAGGTCGCTTACCCTTATTCCGTCCTCGTCGGTGAAATCCTCTTTGGCATAGATCGCGTCCTTCTCCTTCATGACTTCGAAGAGACGCGCGTTTCCTGCCATGACCGTGTCGATGACAACGTCCTCGTCATACTTGAAGTGGTCCTGCTCAAGGAAGGAGAGGCGCTCTCCGTCGGAGATAACAACATCCCCGTTTGTGGTCTCGAGCTGGCCCGAGAGTATTTTTAAAAATGTCGACTTTCCTGCGCCGTTGGCTCCGATTATGCCGTAGCAGTTGCCCGGCGTGAATTTTATGTTTACATCCTCAAACAAAGCCTTTTTTCCGACTCTAAGGGTAACATTATTTGCACTTATCATCTGCTTAAATCCTCTTATACTGACTATTCATAGAAATATATATAGCAACATTTCGTATTATATTGGAATGCCACACAAATTGCAAACAAAAAAAATGAAGGGCATCTCTGCCCTCCATATATGACAATCACGCATTCTTTGCGCGGTACTTCTTTACGAACTCGTCCATCGAGATGGGCTTGGAGTAATAGTACCCCTGTAAAAGGTCAAGCCCTATATTCTTCATCGCTGCCGCCATCTGCTCATCCTCTATGCCCTCAGCGGTGACGCCAAAGCCCATGTTTTTAAATGCATAGACCATACTGGGCAGGATGTTGTCAGGCTCCTTGTAGTAGTCCCACACGACGCTCATGTCCAGCTTGATGTTGATGAAGGATATCCTCTTGAGCCTCGTTATGTTGGAGTAGCCGGTGCCGTAGTCGTCGAGAACGAAGTTAAAGCCCTTGTCCTGCATGGCCTGAACCTGTTTTGTGAGGAAGTTCTCATCAACCAGCGACTCCTCTGTGATCTCGAGGTGTATGCTGTCGGGGTCTATCTGATACTCTTTGACAATTGAATCATATCTCTCGGCGAGATCCGATTTCATGAACTGTACCGGAGAGAGATTGACATTTATCCAGCTCATTCCCATTTTGGAAATATCGTTTTCCTTGAGGAACCTGCAGGTCTTGATAAATACCTGCTCTCCGAGGTCGTTGATCCTGCCGTTGGCCTCGGCGATAGGGATGAAGAGTCCCGGCGGGATGAGCTTTTTCTGGTCATCTCTTATCCTGCAGAGGGCCTCCGCGCCGACAAGCCTGTCGGTCCTGGCATCGATCAGCGGCTGGAGGAAAACCTCAACCGCATCATTGTCTACAGCGTTCTCAAGACACCTCTTTATGGCCGTCTCATTCTCGTTGGACTTAAGCTCGTCGGAAGAAATACAGATGCACTCCTTTGTCCCCGACTTCTCCGCCTTGTCAAACGCAGCAATCAGCGTATTTAAAAGAGTATCCGCCGACTCGACGCTGTTCTCCACCTCCATATATGTGGTCCCGACCTCAAGGTACAACTCGAGATTGTCAGATGTAAACGGAAGGTCAAACCTCCTTGTAATGTCTTTGGCTACTCTCTTATAATCGAGCCCTTTTGAGCCAAGGAGTATGAATCTTCCCTTGCGGTAGTAGAAAACCGTCATCGACTTATAGGTCTGTGTCAGATAATCACTTATGAGCACAATACCTGCATCGATCTGGCGTCCTCCGTAGATGTCTCTCATCTCGTGATAGTTCTTTACCACTATGCCCATTATGCCGTGATTGAGCTGGCCGTTATGCTCATCGATGTAATCACGAAACGCCGTGCTGTTAAAGACAGAGCCCCGGCTCTCTAAGTAGAACTCCGGATTTTCCATGGCGAGGTAGACAATGAGAATTGCTATCAGGCAGAAAGTATCCATCAGAAGATACTGCGGGAACAGTCGTCTGCAGATAATACCGACTATCAGGGCAAGATTGTACATAGCCATACTGATCCAGTGGCGTCTTCTCTTTAAATTGTTCCTGTATAAACCTAAGATGATCAGCGACATCACTATATAAAACCACGATACATAATACGTTGTCGCATATAAGGGTCCCGGGTGATATCCGCTGTCATCAATGGTAAATACAGCTCCCGTAACAGGGCTTATAAGGACGAGTAAAACTCCGATTGCAGCAGGAATCCTCAAAAGAAACGTGCTCAGTTTGTGCTGAAAGGGCTCCAGCCTGAAGGCACTTGCGTTGAATGCAAAGAGCATGTAAGCTCTGACGAAGAAAAAGACAAAGAACAGACCGTTCAGTATCCACAAAGCGGGCTTACCAAAACTCTGATAGTTGTCGCATGCGTAACTGGAAATGATATCCGCAAAGATAACCACGCCCTCAACAAGAAGGAGCGCCAGAAAAACGCGGTTCATCCTTATTGAAAGCCTGGGCAGCGAGTAATAGAACAATAAAATGATAGTTATGATTATAAAGCTGGGTATTGCGAAGCTGTAATTCCACATACAGTCACTTCCTCGAGTTTTATAATTTGTCAATAGTTACCATTATTGTACGTTAAAATGAATACTTATACAACAGCAATTGAATAAATGAGTTACGATTGAGTTACAATAGAAACGGGCAGAACCAATGGATTTCTTAGCGTTCAGATATCCTCTGGTTCTGCCCGACTGATGATAGAATCATGTACATGGTCATCAGAGTGATTTTTTTATTGCGGCAAGGAGATCGTCAAATTCCTCGAAAGCCGGAAGATCAGGGTAATCCTTTTTTATCTGCTCGGTTGACCTGAACAGGAACCCTGCCTTTGAAGCCTGTATCATCGCAAGGTCGTTGAAGCTGTCGCCGCTCGCAATCGTATCGTACCCTATTGACTGAAGGGCCTTTACGGTCGACAATTTGGAGTTTTCTATCCTCATCTTAAAGCCGGTGATCTCGCCGTTATCTGCAACCTCAAGGCTGTTACAGAAGATTGTGGGCCAGCCCAGCTTTTCCATAAGGGGCGTCGCAAACTGCGTAAAGGTGTCACTTATGATGATTACCTGGGTTATGCTCCTGAGTTCATCGAGGAACTCCCTCGCACCCGGGAGCGGATCGATTGTTCTTATCGTGTCCTGTATCTCTTTGAGACCGAGCCCGTGCTCTTTTAATATTCCGAGTCTCCACCTCATCAGCTTGTCATAGTCGGGCTCATCCCTGGTAGTTCTCTTAAGCTCGGGAATCCCGCTCGCCTTGGAAAAAGCAATCCATATCTCGGGGACAAGAACCCCCTCAAGGTCCAAACAAACTATATTCATGATATACACTCTCCTACTCTGTTGTTGATTGGCCTGCGCAGGCCATCTTCATTGTCGCGCATATAAAAAGATTAATTGATGGCCGTTATCGAGTCAAGTATGAAATCGCAAAGTCCGTCGTGATCGTTGTCATATTTTGTCACAACATCGGCAGATTTCTTTACGAGGTCGGTTCCGTTGATCATCGCAATTCCTGTACCTGCTGCCTCGATCATAGAGATGTCGTTCTGCTCATCCCCCGCAGCATAGGTGTCCTTAATATCAACTCCCAGGATATCCGCAAGGCGCTTAACTGCGCTCCCCTTCCCGCCCTCAGACGGGAATATCTCGAGGTAATAGGGATTTGAGTAAAGGAGCGTGAGCTTATCTCCCACCATATCCTTAAGCGCCAACCTGAACCTCTCCTGCTTGTCGTGGTCATGCAGCTCAATCGCAATCATCTTAGGCGGAGCCTCTTTTACATATTTCATCACATCGTCTGTCACAATGAGCGGCGTCTTTATGACTCTCCTGTAGTACTGCATGCACTCGTTGTCGTGCCTCGATACGATGTGGTCCTCATTGTAGGTGTGGCAGTGAACGTCATACTTCTCGGAGAGATCAAGTATCCCTGGCACAAGCTCAAGCGGAACCCCTGTTTTAAAGACGTATTTTTTCTCATCCACGCTGTAGATCTCTGTTCCGTTCGATCCGCACAGAAAGCTCCCCTTAAAGTCGAGCCCGAGCCCGTCGTAAACCATCTTCGCGCTGTCGATCGCGCGCCCCGTGTTTATGCAGAAATAGTTTCCCGCCTCGGTGAACTTCTTTAAGGCGTCCATTGTCTTTTTGGTTATCTTTTTGTCTGTCGTAAGAAGTGTACCGTCCAGATCAAAGAAAAAAATCTTTTTTCCCATTTCATATCCCCTGTAAAAAAAGACCCGGAGATCCATATTGCATCCCGGGTCGAAAAATCGTAAATATTCCTAACCTTCTACGATGAGATATCTGCCATCGCCAATATCAAACACCTCGTCAGCATCAAGGACATTCCCGCCCTCGGTGTCGACTCCGGACTCCTCAAAGTACTCCTCTACCTCTTCGACTCCGTCTACGACAACAGCCATACAGTCCTCGAGGAAAGCCTCTGCTTCCTCCATATTTTCAGCAACATCCTCAGGGAAAAGCTGTCCCTGATTCTCCAAAAAACATCTCAGAACTGCCTCATCATATTCGTGCATAAAAAAGACCTCCACCCATCCTAAATTATGTCTCGCGCTTTTAGTTCTCTGTATAGTCTGGAAACCGGAAGTCCGACCACATTGAAGTAGTCGCCGTCTATTCCCGTAATAAATCTGGAAAACTCACCCTGTATGCCATAGGCTCCCGCCTTATCCATACACTCGCCGCTCTTAATGTAGTCCGCTATCTCTCCCTCTGAGAGCTCGGATACATATACATCCGTACACTCGCTGAAAGTAAAATGCTCGCTCTTTTTATCTGCCATAATAAAAATCGTAACTCCGGTGTAAACCTTGTGGGTCTGCCCGGAGAGCATCCTGAGCATCTGATGCGCATGAGTTTCATCGACAGGTTTCCCGAGAACTCTATGGTTATATGATACAACGGTGTCAGCGCCTATTACAACAAAGTTGTCGTCCGTATCGGTTAAAATTTTATGAAATATTTCGGAAGCTTTTTGAAACGAAAGCTCCTCCACTATTTCCGCAGGAGAGGAGCTGCCCGTTTTTTCCTCGCCTACGGCAGGTATTATCTCAAATTCGGGAATGACCTTTTTTAAAAGCTCTCTCCTTCTCGGTGAATTCGATGCGAGTATGTATCTCATTCTGAGGCCTCCGGACTCTTCTCGGGTATAAAGACCCTTGTTGAAGAAATATCGTTTTTCTTAATAAGGCACCTCGCCTCCTCTCCGAACACCTTCTGGCTGTTGACCTTCTCGGGAGATGACGTGTCAAGGCCGGCGGTCTTGACATACACACCTTTCGCATTCATGACGTGCGCCTTCTCAGTGTCCCTGAGCTCTGTGTCAAGTATATCCCAGAGCTTTGCTCTGAGCTTTGGATCCTCGACAGGGAAAAGAATCTCAACCCTTCGCTCAAGGTTCCTCGGCATCCAGTCAGCACTGCTTGCGTAGTACTCGGCGCTTCCGCCGTTTTCAAAATAGAATATCCTGCTGTGCTCAAGGAAGTTGCCGACTATGCTCCTGACGGTGATGTTATCGGATAATCCGGGAACTCCCGCTCTGAGGCAGCATATTCCTCTCACGATCAGGTCTATCTTAACTCCCATTGCGCTTGCCCGGTAGAGCTCTGCGATGACATCCTTGTGACAGATGGCGTTCATCTTGGCTATGATCCTCGCGCTCTCACCTGCCAGGGCGTGCTCCTCCTCCCTCTTTATGAGGTCGAGGATCCTGTCCTTAAGCCACAATGGAGCAAGGGATAATCTGTTCCAGCCAAGGGGCTCTGAGTAGCCCGAGAGCATATTGAATACCGCAGTCGCATCCTCGCCGAACGCCGGAGCGCAGGTAAAGAGTCCCACATCGGTGTACTGCTTGGCCGTCGAATCGTTGTAGTTACCTGTTCCGAGGTGGACGTATCTCTGTATGCCGTCCTCCTGCCGCCTTACAACAAGGGTTATCTTGCAGTGGGTCTTAAGTCCCACAAGTCCGTAGATAACATGACACCCCGCCTGCTCGAGTTTCTTGGCCCATACGATGTTGTTCTCCTCATCGAAGCGCGCCTTCAGTTCCACAAGAACAGTCACCTGTTTGCCGACCTCCGCAGCCCTTGCGAGCGCTGCTACGATCGGGGAGTTTCCGCTGACGCGGTACAGCGTCTGCTTGATGGCAAGTACATTTGGATCCGACGCAGCGCTCTCCACAAACCTGACAACATTTTCAAAGGTCTGGTACGGATGATGCATCAGTATATCGCCGCGGCTTATCACATCGAAGATGTTCTCACCGCTCTCAAATTCAGGTACGGGCTGCGGCGGAAGGTAGCTCTGCTCCTTGAGGTGGTCGAACCCGTCAAGCCTGTACATCTTCATCAGGAATGTCAGGTCAATCGGTCCGTCTATCGAGTAGATCTCGTTGTTCTCTACCTTTAGCTCGCCTGCAATGAACTTTAGGAGCTTTTTATTTATTCCCTTCGGGACCTCAAGCCTTATCGCCTGCCCCCACTGGCGGCGCTTTAACTGCTTTTCGATCTCTTTTAAAAGATCCTCAGCCTCATCCTCATCGATGGACAGATCCGCATTTCTGCCCACCCTGTAGGCTGCGCTCGTAAGGACCTCGTAGTTCAAAAAGAGCTTGTCCATATTTCGAAGGATCAGCTGCTCGAGCAGCATTATCTTTTTGGCATCGTCCCCTTCCTTGCCGGATCCCGGAATCTCTACGATTCTCGGAAGTACGTCGGGAACCTGGACGGTAGCAAAATCCACATCATCGTCGCCCTCCTTCTTTTTGAGAAGAGCACCGATGTTAAGGGTCTTGTTTCTGATGAGCGGGAAGGGTCTTGATGAGTCAACTGCCATCGGCGTAAGAACGGGGTAGACATACTCATCGAAGTACCTGTCCACGTACTCGAGATCTTTTTTGGACAGCTCGGACTCTTTGGCTATGATAAGTCCGCTCTTTCTAAGCAGAGGTACAAGCTGCTCGCCGTATATCCTGTACTGCCTGTCTACAAACTTATGGACCTTGGAAAGCACAGCCTCAAGCTGCTCAGACGCTGTCATGCCGGCTATGTCCGTCTTTTTGTAGTCGGCGTTTATCATATCGATAAGGGAAGCTACCCTTACCATGAAGAACTCGTCGAGATTGCTTGCTGAGATAGAGAGGAACTTGAATCTCTCAAAGAGGGGATTTCCCTCATCCTCCGCCTCGGAGAGCACTCTCTCATTGAACTGAAGCCAGCTCAGCTCCCTGTTGATGTAATACTTAGGATTGTCATAATCCAGGGCTTTTTTTTGCTTTGACATTTATGCCTCCTCAGAACTTGATTTTTTGCCTGATAACGGGCTTTATTCCGAATACCTCTTCAAAGAACTCTGCTCTTGCCTTAAACAGGCCCTTTTCAAGGGTGATGTCCGCTCTTGTGTCGACGTTGATGACAAGCATGTTGTCCTTTACCGTAACCTTGACGTCCTTGAACTTCTGCTTGTGGGTCCTGTCCAGGCCGTTGGCAACGCGTATGATGGCGGTGAGCTTGGCGACCTTGAGATAATCCTCATATGAGAGCCCCTCTAAAAACCTGCTGCCGCTGTCGTAGTAATCGAAGGCCTCGTGGTTGTACCTCACAACATTTGCGACAATGAGCCTCTCCTTGTGTGAGAGCCCGATGATCTCTGTCGACATGATTATGTTGTAGGAGCAGTCCCCCAGGTTGACCATGCTGATGTATTTGCCGCAGTCGTGGAGCATAGCCGCAACCTGCAAAAGAAGCCTTTCTCTCTTTCCAAGTCCGTGGATCCTTTTGGTGTTGTCAAAGATTTCCGCTGCTATCTCCCAGAGCGTCTCGCGCCTTACCTTGCTCCCCATATATCTCTTTGACATATTCTGGGCGCAGGATATTATGTCGTGTTCGAAGTCGTGCGGCGACTGGATGAAATTCTTTTTCTCCGCATATTCATAGGCGATGCCGTCGCACAATGTAACGCCCGGAGCCCATATCTTGCCGGCGCCCGTCATCTCGAGAACACACTTTATGAGTATCGCCGACACGTACAGAAGCGGAATGTTCTCCTCGGGAATGTTGAACTTCTTGGCAATATCGCCCGCATTCGTATCCCCCGCCCTCTCAAAAAACTCCATGTACTCGTCGCTCGTGGCAACTCCGCCCGTCTTCCTGTCGTCAAGTATCCTCCGGATGACAGGAGTAACATAGTCGTCGATTATAATGAGGTTCTCTATCTCGCGGTCCTTTAAATACATCTTGGAAAAAACCGAGAGCTGCGAGTTAACGAGCTCGGAAACAAGCTCATAGTACTTTTTCCTGGTCGCCTGCACCCTCTGCATGGTGGCATGGAGTCGCAAAACCCCCAGCCGCAGGTTCTGGGTTGCGATAAGGGCGTCCTTCTCAAATATGGAGAGCTGCATGCTGCCGCCTCCGATATCAACTATGGCTGTTGGGCGCTTAATAATCTCCTGGAACTGGTCGTTCTTTAAGGCTATCGATTTGTAGTCCAGAAATCTCTGCTCGGAGTTTGAGAGCACATCGACCCTTATACGCGCTCTCTGCCTGATAAGGTCGCGCAGCACAACTATGTCCCTGGTCTCCCTGATGGCGCTGGTGCCGCATGCCCTGTAGCGGCTTGCTCCGTAGCCCCTCATGATCTGCCTGAACTCATTCAGGATCTTTATCATCTCATCCACGTGCTCCGAGCTGATCTTGCCTGTGGCATAGGTCTCTGACCCCAGGTCAATTCTGTGGCGCACGTGATCAAGCTCCCTGACTCCGTTTTTGTCCGAGAGTTCGAAGATCTTCAGCGCCACCTCGTATGAGCCGACATCAATTGCAGCAAAAACTTCTCCCGTCATATGCTCTCCTAATAATTTCCTAGTATTTTCATCATTTTGGCTTCTTCCCGAAGGCCTCGCAGTGCATTTCTGACTGCGCTGTCCTCCAAATTGCCGTCAAAGTCTATAAAAAATCTGTACTCCCAGTTCCTGTCCTCAATGGGCCTTGACTCTATCTTGGTCATGTTGAGCCCGTTGTAGATAAAGTGTGACATTATATGGTAGAGACTCCCGGCTTCGTGCGGGATCTCAAGGCAGAGGCTGATCTTGCCCGCCCCCTTTAAATACACCTTCTGATTGGTGATCACAATGAACCTCGTCGAGTTGTGATCCGCCTGGTTTACGCCCTCTTTTATTATCTCAAGGCCGTAGATGTCCGCCGCGTGGGAACTTGCAATTGCGGCCTGCGTGATGTCTTTGTCCTTAGCGACCTTCATCGCGGCAAAGGCGTTGTTCTTCATGCTGATCTGATTTATCTGAGGGTGCTCCGACAAAAATCTCGCCGACTGCATCAGCGACTGAGGATGTGAATAGACCGTCCTGATGTCGGACAGCTGTGCTCCCTTTAGTCCCATAAGGCAGTGCCTTATCTCAATGATCTGTTCGCCGATTATGTAGCACTCATACTCCGTGAGAAGGTCATAGACCTCAGAGACGATGCCTGCTGTGGAGTTCTCTATGGGGAGAACTGCATAGTCCGCGCTCCCGTCCTCGAGCGATGCAAAGGCGTCCCTGAAGGTATCGACATGGAAGCTGTTCACTCCCTTTCCAAAGTACTTCTGCATGGCCGCCTCGGAGTATGCACCCTCAGCCCCCTGGAAGCAGACCCTGCAGACATCTTTTTTGACATCGTCTATCGCTATAAAGGGGAGGCGCAGCGATGCCCCCTTCTCGGAGAGTTTTCTGTACTGGAGCTTGCGGCTCATTGACATTATCTGTGAAAAGAGCTCCTCCACCCCGATACTGTTGAACTCGTCGTGGGTAAGGCTCTTTACCGTTTCTATCTTCTCTTTTTCACGGGCCTTGTCGAATACCTTCCCTCCGGTCTCTATCTTGAAATCAGCTATCTTTGAGGAAACTTCCATTCTCTCCTCATAGAGCCTTACTATCTCTCTGTCGATCTTATCGATCTCTTCCCTAAGCGCTGCAAGATCCATCGATTTGCATATCTCCTTGTAAAATTTCTTAACCTTTATCATAAATGATAAACGAAATATTTCTTGATAGCAAGAAGATGCGCGGATATAATGTGAAGTGGAGGAGATAGACATGAACAAAACTGCAATCCTTTTTTTCTCAATAATCGCTCTTGTCGTTGTCGGTGCAATGAGCCTCTACCTCTGGGACAAGCACGTGCCGATGGACGCTTCAAATCACGGCAACACCCCCGGCAATCTTCAGAACGGCGGTTACTTCTTTGAAATGGACGGCAAGGTCTTTTTTGCAAACGCATCTGACAACTACTGTCTCTATTCCATGAATCCTGATGAATCAAAACCAAAGCGCCTCACCAATATGGGAACCAAGTACATAAGCGGCGCGGATGGTTTTCTGTACTTCTACATGGACTCCACCAAAAAGTCATCAAACGTGACAGGTCTTGGATCTGCCACCAACCAGTACGGTATCTACCGCTGCAGGACTTCGGGGCGCGATCAGAACTGTCTGGTCAGGGATTTCTGCGGTGAGGTGCAGCTGTGCGGCGAGTATCTCTACTATCAGATCAAGACAAGCGGAACCCTCAACAAGATTAAGTGCAACCACACAGGTCAGGAGAAGGTCTCTGATGAACTCATCTCACCTCTTTGCTACGACAACGGCGTCATCTACTACTCAGGTGTGACGTCAGACCACAATATACACGCTCTTTACACAAACAGCGGCGACATGTCGACGGATTTTATAAACGGCTTTTACTTCTATCCGGCAGTGCAGGGCGGATATATCTACTACTTAAACGGAGAGTCCAACTACAGCATCTGGAGGACCAACCTCGCAACAGGCGAGCAGAGCCTTGTCACATCTGACAGGGCGGACTGCTTCACATTAAACGGTACGCATATCTACTACTCTTTCTCCAACGCAGACGCACCGTCCCTGAGGAGATGCGACCTCGACGGAGGCAACAAGACCATACTCTACGAAGGAGTTGTCAACAGCATAAACGTTACCTCACAGTACGTTTATTTCAGACTCTTCGGAGATGATTCACTCTGGTACCACATGCCGATTGACGCTTCTTTACCGGCACAACCTTTTATAGTTTCTTCAAAATGACAATAAGCGCGTATTCTTTTTCATAAGGGTACGCGCTTATAAATAATGATCAAAAAATATAAAGAGAACGGGAGAATGTATGAAAAAACTAAGACACATGATGAATCCTCTTGATTTTTCCGTAGAGGAGCTGGAGAGACTCTTTGATCTGGCAGGGAATATCGAGAGGGACATGGAAGGTTATTCCCACAAGTGCGATGGCAGGATTCTTGCCACCTGTTTCTATGAACCGAGCACCAGGACGAGACTTTCTTTTGAAACTGCCATGCTGCGTCTGGGGGGCAAATGCATGGGATTTGCGGACGCGAACAGCTCATCGGCAGCCAAGGGCGAGAGCGTCGCAGACACGATAAGGGTCATCTCCTGCTTCGCCGATATCTGCGCCATGCGCCATCCCAAGGAGGGGGCACCTATGGTCGCAGCATCAAAGTCGACGATTCCTGTCATCAACGCAGGTGACGGCGGCCATCAGCACCCCACACAGACGCTGACAGATCTCCTTACAATCAGGAGCCTTTACGGTAAGCTCGGGGGCTTCACCATCGGTCTGTGCGGCGACCTCAAGTTCGGCAGGACTGTCCACTCTCTCATCGAGGCATTAAGCCGCTATGAAGGCATCCGCTTCATCTTCATCTCACCGAATGAATTAAAGGTTCCCGACTATATAACCGAGATGCTCCGCCAGAAAGGCATTGACTACGAGGAGGTCGTCCGGCTCGAGGAGGTTATGTCACAGCTTGATTTCCTGTACATGACAAGAGTTCAGAAAGAGCGTTTCTTCAACGAGGAGGACTACATAAGACTCAAGGATTTCTACATCCTGAACAAGGAGAAGATGGCCCTCGCAAAGGAAAGCATGTATATACTCCACCCTCTTCCGAGAGTTAACGAGATATCCGTAGAGATAGACGACGACCCGAGAGCCGCATACTTCAGGCAGGTTCAGTACGGAATGTACGTGCGCATGGCACTGATACTGACGCTCCTTGGCATAGAGTAAGGAGGGAGGATATTATGTTAAATATAGGAAAAATAGAAGAAGGCTTTGTGCTGGACCACATCCAGGCAGGCAAGAGCATGCAGATATACAGGCACCTGGGGCTGGATAAGCTGGATTCCACAGTTGCCATAATAAAGAACGCCAAGAGCCGGGCCATGGGCAAAAAAGACATCTTAAAGGTCGAGTGCGACATCAACTCTCTCGACCTTGACGTTCTGGCTTTCATCGACCACAACATCACGGTCAACGTCATAAAGGAAGGCGAGATCATCGAAAAGAGATCTCTCGATCTTCCCAAAGAGATCACCGGGGTCATAAAGTGCCACAACCCCAGGTGCATCTCCTCGATTGAGCAGGAACTGCCGCAGATCTTCTATCTCGCAGATGAGAAAAAAGAGATCTACCGCTGCAGGTACTGCGATGAAAAATACTCAGAGACATCGCTCACCTGAGGCTCATTGAAATTAAAAAAGTGCCCGGGCGCACGATACGCCTGAGCACTTACTTTACTCTTATTTCTTTATTGAACCGCCAATCACTTCTTACTTACATTTATGATCTGCGTGATATTCTGTGCAAACTGAAGAAGAGGCTGGGTCTGGAGGATAACATGACCGGGACCTGTGATAACTGTGTTGAAGAGTCCCTCGCCGCCGAAGAGCACATTTCCAACGCCCTCGATCATAACGATATCGATTTTCACTGACTCATCGCACATCACAAGATATCCTGTGTCAATTGTCATCTTCTCACCGGCTGCAAGATCATACTCAACCGATCCGCCCTGAATCTCAATAAGTGCCTTGCCGTTTCCTGAGAGCCTGTTCATGATGAAGCCTTCTCCGCCAAACAGACCGGATGTAATCTTCTTCTGGAAGAAAATATCAAGGTCTACGCCTTCATCCATTGCAAGGAAGGAACCTTTCTGTACAACAATCGGCTTTCCTGTAACATCAATCTCACGGATCTCACCCGGTGCGTGTGCGCCGATGGCAAGCTCTCCGTCGCCCTTAGCCACATAGCGGTTCATGAAAAGTGACTCTCCTGTAAATGCTCTTCCAAGCATCTTGCCAAGTCCGCCACCTGTATTGGTCTCCATCTTGATGTTGCCGCTCATCCATGACATAGCTCCGCTCTCACACATGATGGCTTCTCCTGCATTCATCTTGCAGACTGCTACCGGAAAGTTTCCCCCTTTGATTTCGCTGTTCATCTAGTAATCTCCTTTCTTGTAACCATTTATTTTCCCGTCGCTATAACGGTAAAGTGCTCGTTCAAAAAAATCTCACACTTAATAATTTACCATAGATTGGAGACTGTTTTTATAAACAAAATATAAATATTCGGAATCCGCACTACCGTGCTACTTCCTCACGGTTTTGGAGCGGCAAGGCCAAAAAAAGCACTGCGCCCTTGCAAGCAAGCGCAGTGCTTTTTTGACTTTGCCTTATCTTAGGCACTGTAAACAAATAACTTCCTAATCAGCTTGTCTGAATTTCCATGTGACTGCGGTGTCGTCAGTCGCCGTAGCCCGCTACGACTCCTTCCTCCGCCTTGCACATGAAAATTCAGTCTGCGCATCTTTATGAAGTTATTTATTTCCAGTGCCTTAGTATCCAAATTCTTGTGCCCAGTACCAGCTGCCGTCGTCTGTCTGGCAAACGGCGATACCTACTGTCTTGTAGCCGCCATCCATGATATTGGCTGCGTGTGTAGGTGAATTCATCCAGGCTGTGTATACACTGTCAGCTGACTGGTAGAGCTTGGCGAGGTTCTCGCCATACTGTACGTTAGAATCAACTGTCCAGAATGCTGAGCCGTTGGGCCTTGTGTGTGAAAATGTTGTTGTGATCTCGCCGGCACGAACCTGAGCTGCGTTTGTAAGTGCATCGCTCCAGGCAAGTGAGGAAAGTCCCTGTGCCACTCTCTGCTGATTCATAAGGTTGAATACTGCGGTGCAGGCATCAAGTGCTGCCTGTGATGATGCAGCAGATCCTGCGAGGGCTGTAGCCTCATCGTCAATCCATATCTCGCCGACGCCTTCATCCATACTCCTGACAGCAGCCTGATCGTCAATGACTGACTCATCAGCTGACCCGCAGGCGATGGTCGTAATTGTAAGAGCTGCTGCAAGTGCCACAGCCAAAACTCTTTTCATCTCTATTGTCTTCATAAACTTACTCCTATTGCATAGTTAACTCATTTTTTCTTAATCCTATACTACCCCAATGAAAAACATAATTCAACATGAAAAATGACAAAATTTGCCCAAAATACAACAAAATTTCAATATGTGCGAAATAAAAATGAAATAAAATTACTGTTTCTGCGCCTTTTCTTTTTTCTCGGTCTTGGAGTAGAGGAATCTGTCCGCTCCCTGTCCAAGCTTAAGGGAGCCCTCCTTCATGTACTGCATTGCCCTGCTCTTTTTGGCGATGTTTTTCATTGAGCCCTTGAGCGCAGACACATAGATAAGTCCCACAATAAGCGAAATCACAAGGCTGATGAGTTCTGCCCTGACACTCATCCCGTTGCTGCCAAAAAGCAGCACCAGAAGATTTATGACCACCATGCTGATGAGTGTTCCGAGTCCCAGGAACATAAAGTACCGCCTCATATCAACGGGGAGGGAACCCACCATCCTGCCGGTCTGTCCGTTGATACCAAAGGTGTAGGACTTTCCTTCATATTTCGTCGTCATCATCCACACAGGGAGCATGGCGTACTCAGCTCTTGCGTCTGAGAGCCTGACTGACTCATTTTTTGTCTTGACATAGGTGTAGTCCTTAACCTGCTTTCGCATCTCATCCTCAAACGTGTTGTTGATTCTCTCATTTGCCCTTGGCTGCGCATCCTTCTCGGACACGTCGTATCTGTCGGCAAGATAACCGCTGAAATAGGCCGCATCATACGGCACTGCCGCAGTCAGGTCGTAGGGCTCAAGTGAATCCATTGTTGCGTCGTCCATCTGTGTCGACGCATCCACCGGAATCTTCTCAAAGTCCATCTCGCCTCTCCTCACGAGGTGGTAGAAATCCGTCTTCTCATAGTGGTAATTGCCCTCATCCCAGGATTTTTTCTTTTCAGCATCAAAAGAAACAGCCCCCTTTGCATGGCAGCTGTACAGCCAGAAAGGTACATAGATGCCTGTAATCTCCTCAATCCTGTTCTTGTCCGTAAAGGATTTTGGAAGCAGCTTTTTGCCCTTGGTGAATTCAAGGAGTTTCTCCTTGGCAGCGTTCTTGTCAATCGCAAACGGCACCATCAGGTCAGGCTTGTATATTCCCTCAAAAGACTGCTGGATGATTGCAGGGTTTCCGCAGTACGGACACTCAGTGGCTGCCGTATTCTCGTCGGCGACCATTTCCGCCCCGCAGGACGGGCACTTGTAACCCTTTACCTTTCCGTTCTCATCGGTGATGAGCGCCTGCTCTCCGCTGCTCCAGGTCATCTCCGAGCTTGCGGCATCCTCTTTTTCTGCCTCCTCGGCTGCCTTTACCTGTTCCATGGTAAAAGAGCTACCACAGAACTCACAGCTCATCTCCCCCAAGGAGCCGCTGAACTTGAGCGGCGCCTTGCAGCATGGACATTTAAAATTCAGTGCTTCTGACATAGATCAATTCCTCCCCGTAAATAATGATTTTTTTAACATGGCACCTTGAATGAGAAATTCAAGATGTATGCAAACATACCATCTCGCGCAATCATCCACCCGTATACGCTGTGCTTTCGTATGGCGGCTCGTAGTACTGTTCGAGATCAGACCACGAGTAAGACCTTGAACCTGCATTCTCCGCAGGGAAGAGCTCGCTGTCAATTTCAGATGAGCCGTTATCCATCGGCCTGTACTGCGGCAGCAACAGATCCGGAAAATCCTTGTACGTGAGGCTGACAAATATCGGGCCGAAGGCATAGGACTGAAGCTCGTATGCATTAAAGAACACAGCAAAAGCTTCGCTTGTCAGCACCCAGCAGATATCATTGTCGGCCACATACTGCTCTATTTTCGCCAGCATATCGCTCTTTTGCTCATCAGAAAACTCATAGGTCTCATCAATGGGTCTTAAATTATCCAAAAGAAGCTGCGGCAGAGCCCTTATATCCGAAACCACATCCGACAGCGGTATCTGCTCTCCCGTCTGGGTCTCATATGTATACGCCTCCCAGTAATTAAACGGGTGCGGGCCGTTAAAGTAGGTGTTTACATCGACCAGCACGCTGAAAACTCTTTCATCCGACCTCTGTACCATCGTGGATTTTTCAAAGTAGTTCGAGTTGTACATCCATTCAAACTCGTCATCAGAGAGTCTGTAATCATGTACCTGCTCTGCAAGGATCTTCAGTGCATCCTCTTCATTCCACCCGCTTCTGGTCTTAAGTGCTTCCGAGAGCTTGGGATACAGCTTCTGCATCTCATCAGACATCTCAAACTTTTCATATGTCACATAGGCAAAGGGAATAGATTTATTATTGTTCTTGTCAATAATTGTGTCCTCGGTCTGCGCCTTGTACTTGATGCGGGTCGCGGAAAAAGGCTTCTGTGATTCATCTTTGGCAGATCCGGTCTCGCCTCCTGCCTTCGCGCTGTCATCTGATGTTACTTCACCTGTCTTTGCGCTGCTATCTGATGGCGCCTTGGACGAAACGCCTTTTGCATTATCTGTTCCGTCAGAAACACCTACCCCGCTTTGGACTGATCCATCCGCCGTCCCGTTTTCACTTTGGACTGTCCCGTCCGCCGTTCCGTTCACACTTTGAGCCGCTCCATCCGCCGTTCCGTTCACGCTTTGAGCCGTTCCGTCCTGCGCAGTCGCATCGCTCTGGGTGGTTTTGTCCTGCGCCTGCCCTCCACATCCTGCAGTGCCCACAATAAGAGCTGCTGCCACAGCCACAGCAATCATTCTCCCATACATTCCTGAGCATAGATTCAAGAAGTCATACTTTTTCATAAAATCTTTCCCTTCCTCTGTAACTCTTAAACCCGTTGGAAGCATTTCTGCATCTGTCTATATAATGTGTCCTTCACAGATCATTTCGGTCTGATGATAGCAGGATGCAATTCCAGCCTTCCCTGCAGTTTATTATCTTTGTGTTTCTGAAAATGCTCTTTAACGTCGATTGTACCAGATAGGTCTGCATGGAGATAACCCCCGGACTTTCATTTAGCATATTCATCGCTAGAATTCCGTCGCGCTTCATTATCTGTTTTGTGAGCTTATACATTTCTTCAGAAAACAGCTCTTTAGGCGGCCTGTTACCATCGAACGCGTCAAATATGATGAAGCTGTATGCTTTCTTTCCAGTGCTGTCCTGCAAACGAGAGCTGTATGTTCCCTTTTCTGCGCTGCCCTGCACATGAGAGTTGTATGTTCCCTTTTCTGCGCTGTCCAGCACAAGCGCATTCTCTGTCGCAGTCTTTATTATGTAGGATGCGCCGTCTGAAATCTTCAGGCTCAACCTGTTATCCTCTTTTACAAAGAAATACTTTTTTGCAAGATCCACCATCTTCGTATCTTTTTCTATGACAGTCATTCTCCCGTTCGGACGCGCGTCAAAATAATAC
Organism: Butyrivibrio sp.; assembly: GCA_017470505.1. GTDB lineage: Bacteria > Bacillota > Clostridia > Lachnospirales > Lachnospiraceae > Butyrivibrio. Next base: position 84,724 of record JAFUYO010000011.1, read on the forward strand.
CTCGGAAACGCCAGCCCTCCGCCACCAATGAGCAGCGCATCATCGAGCCCATCATAGTAACAACTTATCTCTTTTAGCGTCTGCATATAATAAAACAGCGGATCCCTATCAATTCTCTCATCCAGGTAAATTCCAGACTCCCGTATCCCGTTCACCAGAAGCAGCCGCACCACTCTGCCATTTTCGACAGCATCGCGGATCACCGTCCGCCCATCCTCCGACCTGAATATATCCCTCGGCCGGAAACACAATATCATTTTCCTGAAAAAAGATAGCTTTTCCATGCTCTGTCCTATTTAGCGTTTCATTACTGTCTTAACCAAACAGCTTAAAATTATCAATTAGATTATACCCTAACACGGCACACAATTCCATTTTTATAGACCGTACAATTCAGATGTCAGCCAGGCGGACGAAAACGTACATCTGCACGGCATGCACTTGCTATGCATTGGCTGACGTTTGAATTGTAACTCGGTGCAGCAATGACAGTTCTCTATATTGTTTTACCAAATAAAATTTGACCCCTAAAACGCCATTTCAGGGATCAAAATATAAATTAAAACTCATATAGTGAAAATCGGGCCTAAAAAAGCCTGAAAAAACGAGCCAAAAGGGTCAAATTTTAAACGAAAGCCTCATATAGAGAAAATGTTACAATTCCGTTGCCAGCCTATGCAGGGCAGATGTACGTTTACGCCCGCTTGCTGACAACTGAATTGTAACAATCAATCACTTGCTACTGTTGGAATCCGCATTTCTCATTTTACAACAGTAAGCTTCCCCGGCACCTTACTGTTGAAATCTGCTTTTCTTCTTTTCCAACAGTAAGACTACCCGGGACTTTACTGTTGGAATCTGCTTTTCTTCTTTTCCAACAGTAAGACTACCCGGGACTTTACTGTTGGAATCTGCTTTTCTTCATTTCCAACAGTAAGACTACCCGGAACTTTACTGTTGAAATCTGCTTTTCTTCTTTTCCAACAGTAGGATTACCATGGACTTTACTGTTGAAATCTGCTTTTCTTCTTTTCCAACAGTAAGACTACCTGGGACTTTACTGTTGGAATCTGCTTTTTCCATTTTTCAACAGTAAGACTACCCGGGACTTTACTGTTGGAATCCACAATTCTCACTTTCCAACAGTAACAATACCCACCCCATTACTGTTGAAATCCTCAATTCCCCACTTTTCAACAGTAAGACTACCTTAGAACCTTAGAACGACCAAAAATCACGCCGCCTTCCTTGCGATGAACACCTTGAATGAATCCGCCAGGTTCTGGTGGTGGATACCTGTGGCGTCAAACTTCACTGTAGAAAAAGCCATCTGCATGGGAAAATTATGCCGCCTTCCCTGCCTACCCCAATATCCACGCAATTCCCTTAGCAAGGCGCATATCCGCGTCCCTGAAGTGGTTGCCCGGGTTCATCTCAAAAACCGTATCTATGGATGAGCTCTTGAAGTGCTCATGGATTTCCCTCGTCCTGTCCTCTACCGTCTGAAGAAGCGGATGCCTTGTGCGTGCCTCTTTGTCACCAAGTGAAAAATAGACCCGCTCAGGCTTTCTGCAGAAAACGTTTTCCCTGGCGTAGCGGGCAAATTCAGGAAACCACATGGAGCCCGACGCACTGACTGCCCTTGAGAATATGTCGGTTTTATAGAGGCTGTAGATTGCAAAGAGCCCTGCCAGTGAATAGCCGGCGATGGAAATATATTCAGGCTCAGCAGGGAGCTCATTTTTAATGGCAGGAATAATGCTTCCTGCCATTTTCTCAAGATATCTATCCGCGCCGCCCGTGCACGGAGCCTCATTTTTGCCAAGAGGTGGGCACTCCCAGGGCGACATCTCATCATCCCAGTTGATATCGCCTATACACGCCAGAGTCACCTTTTTGTCTGTGAGCTTTAAAAGCTCGCTGTAGATACTGCTGCCGTCTCCCTCAAATATGTTTGTAACAACAAGAGGTGCTGCCCCATCACGCTCTCCGTATATATAGATATGTTTCCCTTCAGCAACCATCAATGTCTTTCCTTTATATATCAGCCGCAGTCCTTTACGTGTCCGAAATCTCACAATAATTATTCTATCACACTAATTCAGGCTGCAACATCTGTATCTTTGGATCTGATACATTTCAATATTCATGCCCATTTTCTCATACGTCCAACTGCATAGTGCACTTTTATGACTGCTTAAGTAATAAAGCGACAGGACAAGGGGACGGTCAAAAGAACCGTCCCCTTGTCTCCCTTTGTCTTTTATTACCCTTTAAAAAATTCCATTTCCTTGTTGAGCTGGTCTGCAATGTTCTTTAAGCCGTTTGCAGAACCGGCGAGGGTCGTAACTGTTGCAGACAGTTCCTGCATGGATGCTCCGGTTTCTTCGGAGGACGCAGCGTTCTCTTCTGATATTGCAGAAAGAGCACTCATTACATCTACCACAGCATTTTTGGAGGAGTCACACTGAATTGCACCGTCAGAAATAACCTGAACACCGCCAACTGTAGCATCTATATTTCCAAGCATTCCGTTAATTGACTCTATTGTCTCACCAAGTGCAGTCTGCTGATCAAGGTTGCCCTGTTTAACATCCTCAGCAGCTACAACAGCCATCTTAGCTTCCTCAAGAAGTATTTCCATCTCCTTTTTGATATCATCTGCCATGTTCTTGGAATCTTCAGCCAGCTTTCCGATTTCCTCAGCAACTACTGAGAAGCCTCTTCCTGCCTCTCCTGCTCTTGCTGCCTCGATAGAAGCATTAAGAGAAAGAAGGTTAGTCTGGGTTGCGATTGATGTGATACCCTCAACCTTGTCAGAAATATTGGTAACTGCGTTCTGCGTCCTCTGAATAGTATTAGCGATCTCATCAATTTTCTGTGTCATCTCCGAAGAAGAATCCTGTAATGACTTAAGGGACTTGCCCGATACCTCAGAAGCTTCCTTCATCTGCCCTGCAAAGCCTTCAAGATCACTTGTTGAGTTCTGAACACCAATAACTGCATCGCCGATTCTTCCTACATTTTCAGAAGCATTCTGAATCTCGTCAGCCTGCTGGGTTGCACCGGATGCAATCTCCTGAACTGCATTTGATACATCCTCTGCAGTCTGTGATATCTGATTGGCCATATCAGACAATTCTTCGGATGATGCCCCGACGCTTGAAGCTGAGTCTTTTATCCTTGATACAATACCGTCAAGCTTCTCAATAACAGAATTGGTATTTACAACCATCTGGCCAAATTCATCTTTTCTGTCAGCAAATCTCTTTACCCTGGTAAATCTTCCATCTGACAGATCCGAAAGGGATTTGTTTATATCTACGATTGGATCTGTAAAGGATCTTGCCATAAATAATGACAAGGCAGCCGCAGCAATCAAGAGTATTATTCCGATTATACACACAATATACGCTGACCTTTTTGCAGCTGACAAAGTTTCTGCCTTAGACTCTCCTATGGCAACTACAAAGCCTGTTTTAGGCTCTTTTACAAAAGCAAGCAAATTGGTGACACCGGTCTCATGGTTGGTTGTCTCAAAAAAGCCCTCACTGGCCCCACTGGTGTAAAAAACATCTCCGCTGACATCCTTGGGCTCGTCATCAGCCGTCTGTGTAAACTGGGAATGAGCAGCAATAATTCCTTTTCTGTCAGCGATAAATGCATCACCAGCCTCTGCTGCCAGGAAATCATGGAAATCATTTAGATCATAGTTTCTTTGTACAAGACCAACGACTGTGCTTCCATCAAAGTCATACACGGGAACAACCATCGTGATCATAAGTGCCCCGGTGGATTTACTGGTCTGAACATCTGAAATATATAAAGTTCCTTTAATAGCAGTTTCATAATCGGTGCTTCCTGCTGCATTTGCAAGAGTTCCGCCATCTGTTCTCAGCAGCTGCTGACCATCTTTTCCGGTTATGATCGTCACATTGCCATCCTGAAAAATATCATCAATAGCTTTTAACTGTGCCAGCATATCAGAAGAAAGTGATTCGTCTCCGCCTCCTGCAAGATACATCTTAGTTGCAGGTGATGCTGCAAGAGCCTGCAGAGCTGACATGTTCTTATCAAGTATCCCTGCAAACTCAGATTCAATGTACCAGGCCTGCCACTCCAGAGAATCCTGGGCATCTGCAAGTGCCTTGCTGGTTGATGAAACGTAGCTGACAATAAGTGCTGCCAAAAGTGGTATTGCAGCAGCAAGTATCATAACGGCAATAAGTTTTGTCTTTATGCTGTCTTTAAAGCTGACACCTCCCGCTTTTTCTGATTTTGTTAAAACCTTTTCTGTTGCCATAACGCCCTCCATAATTTCAAGAAACTTTAAATTAGCTTCGCATCTTTAATTTTAGCATTTAAACACAATCATTGAGTTTTATGTACATATGAATATGAGCCTTAATTGACTTTTTTTATGAGATTATGCATTTTAGTACCTCCCACATATCGTATATTAAGGTAGAACAGCCACTAATGGTAGCATTTTTGCCTTAAAATTGA
>JAFUYO010000046.1 GCA_017470505.1 Butyrivibrio sp.
TATTTCAAGCCGGAGGGCGTCCTTTGCGAGTTTGTGGGTGAGATAAGGCTGGATGATGCGGTTCCTGATTCCTGGTATGATGTTTGGAAAGAAATTGATGGGCCGATCACATTCCGAAGGGACTACCCGGGCTATTATGAAGCGGATGTGGAGGAACAGATATGGTAGAAGGTAATAAAAAGGAGTTAAATCTTCCAACAGGCATACCCCCACAGTTTCGGGAGAAGTATACAGTCATCGCTGGGGTGATCTCAGCTTATTGTGAGGACCGTTTCGATGATGACTTCAAGGCTCTCTGCCTCCACGCACTCCAAAAGCTCTGCCGTAAGAGGACAGAGCCGATGGCATCTGGCCGGAATAATATGTGGGCTGCAGGAATTATTTATGCCATTGCTCAGAACTGCAATATGATCGGCAACAACGGCAATATGCTCATAGGCCGTCCGGGATACCGATTGAAATCTGACGATTTGTGTGCTGCTCTTGGCGCGTCGAAAGGCGGAGTAAGTGAAAAGGCAAAAGCAATACGCAAGGAACTGGCAATCACGCAGAACAAAGAAGAATGGCTCCTTCCGTCTCAGAGAGAAGGCAGCAGAGTCTTGAAGGACTTTAACAAGGTTATGCGAATTTTGAGATAAAAAGCCCTGTGTCGCGACAAAAACGTCTTCAGCGAGGAAACGGCGGACCAGCGCAACTTCTCAGCCACTACTTTCCCAGCCAGTTCCTTCTCAGCCATTTCTTTCTCGTGATTCACAGGGTTCCAACAGTTCCGACGGTTTACAGGGCTCTAAAGATGGGAGCGTAGAGAGGCTGGGGAGGCTGGGGAGGATGCAAAGAGCCAGTTCATGGAAGAGATGGCGGGGCTTTTCGATAAGTACATGAAAGCAGACTCCTCTGTGGAAATCTACAATCCTTCTGAACATGATGAACTGAATGAGTGTGAAGGCTGTGAGAGCAAGGAGGGCGATGAATGAACAGCAGCCCTGAAGCCTTGAAAACGCAGTGGAGGTTTATGGAGAAGTGCTGGGATATATAACCTATGAGGATTGAGAACATGGACTACAGCTACGAACAGGCGCTTGAAGACGCGCGATTTTTTGAGAAGAATATAAACCTCTGTACAGAATTCGAGGATGCCTGGCTTTTCCAAAATACGAAGAAGAAGCACAACATATATAATCCTGTGGTCATTATGAAAGATGGTGAAGCTGTTCCGGCGGATATTTATAAGCGGACGAAGATTGTACAGAGTTTTAAGGTGGATAAGAAATAAAGGAGAAGCTACAAATGATCTACCAACTTAAAGTCACAATGGTATATGGGGCTTATATGCCCTAGGATGGAACTGTTGAATGCGGCGAAAGAACGTCTGGAAAAGTATCTTGAACCCGTGGATTCTGATTCTCTGTATGATGAGAAGGACCTTTTATATCAGAGGGCGGTTGAGATTTATCATGCTCTTGGTGATGAGAAGAAAGCTGATCATTACTCACAGGAATTGGAGAGACTGGAAGAAGAGATGGAAGAATGGATGGATAATGGAGAAGAGCTATTCTTTCCATCAAAACAGGTTGTTCCCTCTATTCCCGCAGCGCCAATTAGGAGAACGGAGCCGAAAATCTATCCCAACGATCCCTGTCCTTGCGGATCCGGGAAGAAGTATAAGAAATGTTGTGGGAGGAAGTGACGGTATGCCATCAAAGAAACTTACGCAGGCTCAAATAAATAAGGCTTTAAGCCAGATGGAAAAGCCGGAGCTGATAGACTGTTCAAGGATAGGCTGATTGAGAGCTTTCCAAACACATTCTTTTCCAAAGTGCGTCAGGATGAACTGGATGAACCGGATGAACGGGATGGACTGGATGCGAGGAGAATCGCCGAAACGGCGATCAGGCTCCACAATAAGCTGGAACTGCCGGAGGGATTGGATGAGAAGACAGTTGGAAAAGTTAAGGACTGAGATGCATAGGGCGTGGAAGAAGATTTACAGTGCCTAATCTGACGAACCTCAAAAGAAACGTTTTTTGGCTATGTCATACTGCACGTTGATCTCTTGTAAGGCTTTGGTGTCACCGTCCATGTTGTCGGGGTGGTAGAGCTTTACAAGAGATTTGTATTTTTTGTCGACGCTCTCACGGCTGTTACAGCCTGCGAAGAAGTCGAAGGAGGAGGCAGGAGCCCAAGCTGAACTGCTATCGCTGTGGCTGTCTGGCTCGTGGCGCCCGCCATGAAAAGAGCGTCTTCCGTCATCAAAGCGCTCGTTCTCAGTGTATTCTATATCATCATCATCTTCTTCATAGTTATCGTCATCGTCCCCGTACTCTTCATCAGGTTCCGGGTCGTAGTCGTCGCTGTACTCTTCATCAAACTCCGGATCGTAGTCATCGCTGTATTCTTCGTCAAATTCAGAATCGTAGTCGTCACTGAAGTCTTCTCTGGTATCAAAAAAACGGTTCTCTTGAATGTGGCGATTTATGTGATTTCTTCCGTAGGTCTCATTTTCACCGGCATCCGCATCCTCGTAGAATTTTACGGCTTCTGCGCTCTGTCTGCGAGCCCTTTTCTCCCTCTCAAATTCGCGGTTCTTTTCCCTGAGGTTTCGCGTATAGAGCATCTCCTCGTGCCGCCTTCCGGCATCCTTAAAGAGCTTGTAGTACCTTCCCATAGCCTGGGAGATAAAGGTCTTTCCAAGGATCGCTCGAAGAAGATAGATAGCCGCGTCGATTGTGACAGCTATGAACAGGACTCTGCCGTAGGATAAAAGGGCTGTAAGGCACAGAAATACCGTCATTACGGGGATAAACATGAGGACAGTGATGAACAGCAGCAGCATATATGCAGCGCTTCCGTGATAAATATAGATTGATGTGATCCACCATTCTTTTAATTGGGAAAAAACAGAGAGGGTCATTATCCGGCCGCGTTCAGAGATATCCATGAAAGCGGAAGTGGAAGATTCCTTAATGTCGCCGGAAGAAGTAACTCCATTTGTGGAAGGAACATCTCCCTGCAAGTCAGCGAAAGACTCAATGGAAAAAGCCTCTTTTGGGGATGTTGCAGGAACTTCCGCAAGCGGCAGCGCGCTTCCTGTCATAAGTGTGTACACATTAACCATCATCAGAAGTACAAAGACAATTGACGTGATCGGCAGTGCGATATAGCAGTACTTGAGGAATCGCAAAAAGGCTTTGAGAAACCACGTAAGAAACGAAAAAATAGCCCTCAGAGCATATGTAAAAAGTGAGATTACGCTGTTTATAATAAGTGAAATTGCAGATACCATTTTTATACCAATCTGCAGAGTTTAATAGAATGCGCAATTGTGCGCAAACTACAGGCTGCAGGAATCCTTTATCTTTTTTGCTGATAACAGGCAGTGGTTTACATACTTTCCTGAATATCAGCGATCGGGGACGCTCAATAAGAAACGCTATCCTATATTGTATGTGCACAGAGCGATTAAGAAAAGAGTTTTTTGAAATTATAATCTACTGCAAAAAAAATGCCGGCATGTTAAAATGAATCTATATAATAAATCGCGATGGGGGCAGAAAATGGACAACGGCATTATTTTTAAGAGGATAGATGAGGGGGAGCGCCTGAGAGTGATTGTTGACGGTCCGCTTGATACGATAAACGCCCCTGTGCTTGAAGATGAGCTTTTGCAGGACGCCGTGGTCAGAAAAGAACTTGTGCTTGATCTTGAAAAGGTTCCGTATATATCATCTGCAGGCATAAGGGCGATACTTCTTTTGTTGAAGACAATAGAGGGTCACGGCAAAATGAGGCTGATTAATGTCAGCGAGGAGATACTTGAAGTCCTGGATACCATTGGGTTTCTGGATATTCTTTCTATTGAGGAGAAGGCCTGATAACTGTTAGTGAATTTTATTTACAAGTTGCTTGCCTGAATTATCCGATTGCTGCATCAGAAAACCTTGCCGCAGTAATTGCCTTTTGCTCAGATTTCATCGAGCTCAGCCATATAGAATTCGGACCAGCTGTACTGTGTCATGTACTCACCTGTGTAGGTGTATTTTGACCTTTCCTTCTTTTCGAGGTAGTCGTAGAGGTCACACTCTATCTTGTCTTTGGCAATCGCCATTGAACCGCGCTGCTTTATGAGAATCCCGTCGAGCTTTAGCCTTGTGAAAGTATTCTGAAGGTCCTGGCGGAGATTGCACAGATAGGAGAGCTTTTTGTCCGGGTCTCCGTCGTCCTCCCAGAGGGAAGCGATTATCTCGCCGTTTGTTGTCTGCGCGCCGCGGTTATTCACCAGAAGCGCAACTATTTCTTTGGTTCTCTTATATTTAAAATCTACAGGAGTTCCATCCACAAAGAATTCAAAGTTACCAAATGTCTGTGCAAAGACTCTTTTGTGCTCCTTCTGAAATTCCGGGTATCGAAGGTCCTGTAATTCTGTTTCGACGCAGAGAGGGCTTGAAGGTTTTAAAATGTATCCGCTTGCGTGCATGGAAAGCGCGTCAAATGATTCGTCCTTCCCATGACTTAAGAGGATGATGTTTACCTTGGGGTTAAGCTCTTTTAAATATCTGCCAAGCTCTAATCCGCCAAGCTCCGGCATATCCGCGTCGAGAAATGCAACATCGACCTCGTTTTCCCTCGCGTGTGAAAGAGCTGCGAGAGGGTCGTCAAATTCCAGAATCTCATCATCAGGGCTCGCATCATAGATCAGATCCGACAAAAGATCGAGATCATCCCTGTTGTCATCAACTGCAATAATAACCATCAGGCATTACCTCCGGGGAGAGATATGGGCGTTACATGCTGGTTCTGCCGCTGCTGCTTTGTCATATGGAGAGGATCGGGTTCGCCCACTACCAGCATCTTGCGCTCTTTTTCTGCAACCTCGTGAAGATAGCCGGAATGGAGATCGGCGATGACTAGAGCAGCAAACCTGTCGTAGTTGTCGTCGTCAATCACCGGGAAATGATACTTCATCCTGTACCAGTGGTCATGATCGTAGCCGACACTTCCTATGTAAAGTCTGTCAGCCGTATAATAAACCTCATCAGGACCTGCAGGATACCCCATTTTAAGACCGGTACCGTCACAGAATAAAAGACCATAGACTTTGAGAACCCTGTCACGTATAGTCTCTTCTTTGCCGTCACGGCCCACCTTCCCTGTCTTGGAGTCCATTATCTCATAGTAATAGTCCTGGGATTTTTCATCATTTTCAAAATTGAGAATAGCCTCATAGAAGGCTCTGTCTATACTTAACTTTTCCACTTGTCTGTCTCCGTATCTGTCATGAACAGTTTTCTTAACTCTGAAGAGCTATACTCGCTTGCGGAAATTCATTCCTCTGACTGTATAACAATTATGTGCGCGACCGCAAGAGGAATATAGCCGCTATGCGGTATGTGGTCGCTATGCGGTATGTGGTCGGCGAAGCTCATTAACAAAATGGAAAAGAATCCCGTTAATGAGCATATCTATGGAACCGCTGACTGATTCAGTGTTTCCATAGATTATTTTATAGGCTGCCGGGCATCTTAGCAATATGGAAGAAGAAGTTTCATGATAAAACACAGTTTTAGTCCGGTTGTTGATTAGTAACCATGGCACGAAAACCCTTAGGAACTGTAGCGAAATAACTTGAACATTTTTACTTGCCTGATTTCCCAAATGCTGCGTCAAGAGCCTTAACAATGCCCGCATTGTCTGCGTTTTCTTCCTTGCCTTTGAAAAAACATTCTGCGTAAAATGTTCAGTTAATTCTGCTACAGTTCCTTAATGTATGATGGGTTACGGACTCAAAATGGAAAAATATGCTTTATGACCTTAGCGATTCAAGTATTCAAAGCAGTGTGACACTTCTGTGATATTTCCCCTGATAAGATTACATCATCAAAAGCAAAGACACAGAGCTCACACAAAACAAACACAGAAAACACAGAAAAGGAGAAAACAACAATGAAAGCAAACAGGATTAGATTTATCACAGGTGGAATGGCAGCAGTTATGATCATGTCAAACATGGCTACAATGACTTCATTCGCAGCAGAGCCTGCACAGGAAGCAGTTCAGATCGAGGAGAGCGCAAATACAGGAAATGAAGATAGCGCACCCGCTGAGGATGAGGCACCTGCAGAGGAAACAGAAGAGAACAACGAGGAAGCTGCACCTGCTGAGGAGACAGCTCCGGCAGCAGAGACAACAGAAGCAGCACCCGCTGAGAACGAGGCACCCGCGCAGGAAACAGAGCAGAACATCGAAGCAGCTGCACCGACCGAGCAGATTGCACCGGCAGAGGAGACAATCCCTACAGCAGAGGCAGCACCGGCAGTTGAGACAACAGACACAGCCCCGGCTGAAGAGACAATCCCTGCAGAAGCGACAGCCCCTGCAGCAGAGACAGCAGAGACAGAAGAGACAGCAGAAACAGCCCTTGTCGAGGAGGCAGGCCTTACAGAAGAGACAGCTACGTCAGAACTCATCACAGCAGATGCTCCCATCGAGGAGGCAGCTATGGCAGAAGAGGTAATCGCTGCAGACTCTGTCACGGAAGCAGCACTTATCGAGGAAGCACCTGAAGCAATCGAAGATCCCGCAAACGTTACACTTCTCCCCGGTGTGCCGATCATTTCCCTGGTGGCTGCAGCTGATCAGGAAGCAGTCAATGAGGAGGCTGCACCTGCAAAGCCTGAAGAAATCAAAGTTGTGGCCCGCAGAAGTTATATAGCATATGATGACGGCGGGTACACCCTTTTGGAATATTACGGTAACGGCGACCTCGCTATAAGCTTTTCAGAAAAAGCACCTATAAACTATGCAACCGAGGAGATCAGGGAGACCAAATACAAGGATGTTATCACAGCTGAAGCGCTGAAAGACATCAATGTTTACTGCTTTTATGATCTCTTCGATCGTGGAAAAGGAGAGGTGATACTAGATCATTATCTAGAGGACATAAAGTCAATGGTGGAAGAAGACAGAAAAGTGGAAGCAGAAAGAATAGCAAGGGAGAAGGCAGAAGCAGAAAGAATAGAGAAGGAGAAGGAGAAGGAGAAGGCTAAGGCTGAATTTGAGAGCGTTTTAAAGGCACAGTCGGATGCAATGTCAAAGAAGATTGACAGATCGGTAGCAACTCTTATCGACAACAACAAGAACTCAAACTCAACGACTACCTACGGTGATAGGCTTGATGCATGGGAGACCAGCATGAACCTTGGAGACAGTGCCGTAGAAAACATCTCTACCAACCCGGAGTACGATGAAGTTCAGAAGCTTGTGAGATATGCAAACATTATCGGCGGAGAGAACAGCTGGAACACCGCAAAGGATTCAATTCTTTACAAGCTTGAGCAGGCAACACAGGTATTTACCGGAGGAACAATGGCTGACCCTGAGGGCCGCGATATCTACGATCTGGCATATGACACAACAGCACATGAGAGTCTTTTTGCAGGCGAAGTAATGCAGAAGAACGAGAACTACCTCCAGGTAAGGGTAGAGAGATTCATGACAAGCTGCAACGTATTCCTTGAGTGCCTTAAGGCTCACAAAGAGCTCAACGAGCTTACACAGGAGCAGGTCGATGCGATGGATGAACAGACATACACTCTTTACAAGAACATCAAGAGCACAAACCACAGCATAGATTCGATGGTCAACAAGGTAAAAAATATCTTTTTCGGAACAGGCAAGGACAAAGAGGTTTACGGAAAGAGCATATTTGAAAACGCACAGGAGTACTACGCAAAGGACAAGACTGTATACATCAAAAACGGCGAAGCAAACACAGACCTTGAGGATAAACTCACTGTTCACTACGGCAAAGAGTATTACGACAAGAAGAGCAAGGACGTTATCGACAGGGCAAAACACGTAAGAGACGATGGAAACAAGCATGTTAAGGAGTCAGGCCTTAAAGCAGATGACATCAAAAAGATCGGAGAGCAGGCAAAGGCAAATAATATGACAGTAAAGCAGTACCTTGCATACTGCGGGTTTGATGTATCAGATGTTCAGGATGAGGGAATGCTCGTGTACCGCGGCTTCTGGGAGAGACATGGCATCAGCCTTACAGCAGCTACAGGAAGACTTGACGGCTACAAGATGAACGATAACAAGTCATCTGACAGCACAATCTATCTCAAGAATCATGTGTACACCCAGGAGTGGATTGAAGGCAAGAAGGAATACTACAAAAACGAAAACACCGGATACTACTACTTCAAGGCAGTAGCAGAGGAAAAGTAATCAGCTCTCGGAAACTGAACAGCAACGAAAAGAAACACGGTTTTGTGGTAAAATTAAATACAGGTGCAAAAAATCATGCTTCTCCCGGTTAAATACACCGGGAGAAGCATTGCGCTGTTAAAATTATGAGTGGGAAAAATATGGCAGGACGCTCGGTAAAAAAACAAAAGAATACTTCACTGTCCCTTCGCGCAGTCAGGTTTACATTTATGTGCTGCATGTTATTCTGGCTGGTTTCTGTGACAATCGGACTGACGCTTTATGGAAGGGTGCTGCTCAACCAGTATATCAGACACGCCTTTGATACGGCGGAGGGAGTTTCCAACTCTGTGATGAGGGGGGCAGATTCTGCCACCCTCTCAAAAGAAGTCATGGAAATATACAACTCTCTTTCAGATGAGGAGAGGTTAAAAAACGGCACTGATGAATACAGGGATTATTACTCACAGATAGACATGTCAAAGGGCGGAGCTTATAACGTGCTGGTACACATGCTCGATGCCTACACCAGGGATCTGGATGAGATCAATCTGATATATCTTGCCATGTACGACCAGAAAAACGCTTCTCTCGTCTATATCGTTGACCCCGAAACAGAGGATCCTCTTATGCCGGGTGATTGGGAAAAGGTTGACAGGGCTGAGGCGAAACGCTTTTTGAATTGGGACGGGAAAGGTCCACTTTATTACATAAACAACACAGAGAGCTACGGCTGGCTCTGTACGGCGGGAGTTCCCATCAGAGACTTAAAGGACAGACAGGGTCCGGTCCTTGCATTCGTTTTAGTGGATGTGAAAATCAATACCGTCATCAGCGGGATTTTGGACTACGCTGTCAAGATCACGCTCGCTCTTTTGATTGTAAGTGCGCTCATCATGCTGGCCATCATGAAGCACATAGGAAGGACTATCGTTGAGCCTATCAACGCAATCGCCGAAGCCGCTGAGAAGTATGTAAAAGAAAAGCATGAGAGCAGCTCGCCTGAAGGCGTCTTTACAGCTCTTTCCATAAATACCGGAGATGAGCTTGAGAACCTGAGCAATGTCATGGCGGATATGGAAAAAGACCTCTCTGTCTATGTGGAAAACATCACGGATATGACCGCGAAAGAGGAGCGCGTGAGAGCAGAGATAGATATGGCAGCCCGGATACAGAAGTCCGCCCTGCCCGACAAATTCCCTGCTTTCCCGGACAGGCAGGAATTTGACATCTATGCGGTCATGGAAGCAGCCAAAAAAGTCGGCGGCGATTTTTACGATTTTTTCCTGATAGACAAAGACCATTTGTGTATTGCGATTGCTGATGTCTCCGGCAAAGGAATACCCGCAGCTCTTTTCATGATGTCCTCCAAGATAATACTGGACAACAACGCGAGTTTGGGCAAAACTCCGGCAGAGATACTGACTGCGTCAAACAATGCCATATGCCTTAACAATGAACTGACGATGTTTGTTTCGGTCTGGCTGGGAATACTTGATCTTAAAACGGGAGTTCTGACTTTCTCGAATGCGGGACATGAGCCGGCAGCTGTCTGTCACAAAGATGGAGACTTTACTCTGGTAGAGGCAGAGCATAACCCTGCTATGGGGATCATCAAAGGGGCGTCCTACACAGACATGACAGCTGAGCTGACCCACGGCGATAAGCTTTTTATCTATACAGACGGCATCACAGAGGCAGCAGATAGCAACAGAAAATTTTTTGGCAAAAACCGCATGATCGATGCGCTGAATGACCTTAAAAATGAGGAGCCGAGATCTGTAGTTGAGGGCGTAAATGAGAGGATCAGGTCTTTTACAAAAGGGGCGGAGCAATTCGATGACATAACAATGCTCTGCATCACATACAGGTGATTTTTTGAAAAATTAGTACACAATCTGAAAAATGTGTTATAGTGTAGGTTGATATTTTATGTGCTGATACCTATTTCAGGAGGATGGATTATGGACGAAGGCTTGCCTTCAGTCAGTATTTTCGCTTTTTTTGTCATTCTCATCGTGGACATTCTGATACACGGTTTCGGGATTGCTATCGACCATTCGAGCAAAGAGGAGATTGAGAAAAAAAGCAGCGAGAACAAAGATAAACTGAGTGAGAAACTTCTTTTGCTGCTGGAAAACGAGACGCCTTTTATAGAGGCAATGCAGCTTCTCACGATCATAATGAACATGCTTTTGGGAGGCTATGTGGCCGCCGGTTTTGGAAGATATTTTCTAGCGCTTTTGGGAGCGGATGAAAAGAGCGCCCTCTGGGTCATTTGCTTCCTTGTGACCGGGCTCATTGTGGCTCTCATTATCATGTGCTTCGGGGTGCTGATACCGACGAGGCTGGCTGTAAGGAACCCGGAAAAATGGCTGAAGAGCTGTTTTTATCCGGTCAGCATCATAGCCCATATCTTCATGCCTTTTGCGGCGATCGCGAGACTACTTTCAAACGGACTTTTGTACCTTGGGGGCGTTCGGGGAGATGACAATCTGACCGATGTCACTGAGGAAGAGATAAAGTCGATGGTAAATGAGGGCCAGGAGCAGGGGGTCATCCAGGAGTCCGAGGCCGACATGATCACCAACATCTTTGAGTTCTCCGACAAAGAGGCGCAGGATATCATGACCAACAGAAATGCCATGGTCGCAATTGATGCCAACATGAGCCTGAAGGAAGCGGTCAGCTTCATGATGGATACGAACAACTCGAGATTCCCTGTGTATCTCGACGACATCGACCACATCATCGGCATCATGCACATAAGGGATGCCATGAAAAAGCTCTCAGACGAGACGGATTCGGAACTCCCGATCAGAAAAATCAAAGGTCTTTTGCGGCAGCCCAAATTTGTCCCCGAGACCAGGAACATTGATTCGCTTTTCCACAGCATGCAGTCCTCCAAGACTCAGATGGTGGTTGTCATTGACGAGTACGGACAGACTGCGGGGCTTGTGTCGATGGAGGACATCCTCGAGGAAATCGTCGGAAACATCATGGACGAGTACGACGAGGACGAGAACTACGTAAAGCCGACCAGGAATGCCGGCGAGTTTACCGTCGACGGCAAGACACCTCTTGAAGTCCTTGAAAAGAGATTTGGTATTGACTTTGGCGACATCGAGTTTGAGACGCTTAACGGCTTTCTGATCTCAAAGCTCGACAGGATACCGGACTCAGACGAGGAGTTTGAGATCAAAGTTTCCGGCTACAATTTCAAGATCCTTTCCGTTCAGAACCATATGGTTTCGAGCGTTCTTTTAACGAAACTGCCCAAGGAGCAAGAGGAGGATACGGAAGCGGATACGAATCAGAGAGAACAAAAATAGTTACAAAAATAGTTATAATATGAAAGGAAGTTTTTTATGTCAGGACATTCAAAATTCGCGAACATCAAACACAAGAAGGAAAAGAATGATGCAGCAAAGGGCAAGATCTTTACAATAATAGGAAGAGAGATTGCTGTTGCTGTTAAGGAGGGAGGACCGGACCCGAACAATAACTTCAAGCTTGCAACCGTTATCGCCAAGGCAAAGGCCAACAACATGCCCAACGATACCATTGAGCGCGGAATCAAGAAGGCATCCGGGGCTGACGGCAGCGTGGACTACAAGAGCATCACATACGAAGGATACGGCCCGGGAGGAACAGCTATCATCGTTGAGACTCTCACTGATAACCAGAACAGGACTGCTTCCAATGTAAAGGCTGCTTTTTCCAAGGGAAACGGAAATGTCGGAACACCCGGCTGCGTATCATACATGTTTGACAACAAGGGTCAGATCCTCATCGACAAAGAGGAGTGCTCAATGGGCTCTGATGACCTCATGATGCTGGTTCTCGATGCGGGCGCTGACGACTTTAACGAGGAGGAAGACAGCTATGAGATTCTGACTTCGCCCGACAGCTTTGAGGCTGTTGTGACAGCGCTCAACAACGAAAAGATAGAAGCAGCTTCGGCAGAGGTGACAATGATCCCTCAGAATTACGTGGCAGTTACAGATCCTGAAAACGTCAAGCTCCTCACAAGGATACTTGATCTTCTTGAAGAGGATGACGATGTACAGGCTGTATATCACAACTGGGAAGAGCCCGAAGAGTGATCTTCCCTTAAACGCTCTGCGAGGATGCGCAGAAATCCGAAGTATAGGGCTTTTCGCGTTCGCGGATTTTGCGCTTGAAACACCTGATCAGTGTTTCCCTGAAATTTTTAACAGCTTATGGGGGTTCTGAAAGAATGAGACTTAGACGTGCATGGCCTGCAATTGGTATATGGGCAGTATTTTTGATATTCAATATTGTGATGGTGGCAAGCTACAGTTTCTTTTCAGGACTCTTTCCATCTGAAAACGCACTTATATACAGCGGTGTTTTTACCGCACTTTCCATATTTCTGATGTCTTTGATCACCATTTTGCTTGGAAGGGCTTGTGAGAGAGCGGACCTGATCAAAGTTACATCGGGAACTCTTTTTAAAGCGATGTATTCATGTCTCATCGTCGTCATCATAGCGGCGGGGGTGTGGTACAGGATTGACATCCTCGCGGCACAGACAGGCGATGTCATCGGCAAGTACAGCCTCTATGAGAACGCGATGGTGGGGGGTGTCAACATCACTCCGGAGTACGACCTCTTGTCCATCCTGTACTCGAAAATACTGAATCTCATTCTGTTCTTTACGGGGAATTTCATCTCGGTTCCGTTCTTCTTTCAGATTGCGTGCTTTGCAGTGTTTATGATCTGCAGTTACTTCACTGTCAAGCTGCTGCTCGGGCGCACGGCTGCATTCATATATATATCATATATATGTTTTATGCCTGTGTTCACCTACAAGTTTACGGGACTGCTTCTCTCCACAGATTCACTGTTTATGGCGATGTTCGGCCTTGAGCTCCTGTTGGTCGCAATATACTTAACAGGTGCCTCTCTTGGCACATACATATCAAAGCTCTGGATCATATGGTATGTTTTCCTCGGTGCGGCAGTGGGCTTCATGGCATATGTGGACGCGGGTACTATCATAATGATCCTTCCGTTCATCTTATCGAGTCTTTTCCTCTTTGGGAAAAAGATATCACAGGAAGCGAAGAGGCTTTTGTTTATTGTGCCGGGAGCTATACTATGCTTCGTTCTCATGCTCGCGCAGGAGCAGGGCTTTTTGAAGATAGGAGAGAGGTTCTCGAACTGGGCGGGATACTATTTCCACAACCTCAATACCTTCAGCATGTTCTGGACATATACGGACTACAAGCTGATCTACCTGGTGACGGTTGTCGTCATGTCGGGAGTCATCGTGGGCTTTTGGAGAAACCGAAGGATAGAGAAGGTTTCTCCCTGGCTCTGGTCTATGATATTCATATTTGCGACGGTTCCGTTTATGGGCGCAACGCGCATGAATACACAGGTTTTCGTGACGGTTTACTACGCATTTATACTTGGGTGTGTCGGCAGCCTTACCATGATGTCCTCCAGTGAGGGAATGGTAGGTCAGTCAGCATCTGAGTCGGTTGCAACCATCGAGGAGGCCATCGCAGCAAACGAGAAGAGCGATGCAGCTGCCGGCGAGGCAATTGCAGCCGGTGCAGAGCCTGCGCTTGAGACGGCGATGCCTGGAGCAGCAGGCGAGCATGGATTCAGCACGGCAGAGCCTGCGCTTGATGTGGCGATGCCTGAAACTGCAGTCGAGCCTGTATTGGGGGCGGAGCAGCCAGTCGAGCCTGAATTCAGGTCGGCAGAGCCTGCACTTGATGCGGCACATGAACAAGACACAGAAGAGCCTTCAATTGCGTATACATATGGTTCCTCTGAGGCTTCACCTGAGCCTGAGATTTCTACGACATCGCCTGAGGCATCTGTATTTAATTCAGCTCAGTTTACAGAGCCTGCAAAGGAGCATGCACCTGAGCCCGAGCATCTCTTCGTGCCCGAAGGTATGGTACTGCCGCAGGATGCTGAGGATGCAGACCTTACTCCGAGGATGAAGATGCCTGAATTCAAGGCGCCTGTCGGATCAGACGGAAAAGTAGAGAAACTGAAGGTTGGCGGCTACAGGCAGGATTCTTCTGCTGATGCAGAATCTGATGTGCTTGAAGCCTTGAAGCCTGCTGACGACTTTGACATTGCGTTCACACCCGGTGATGATTTTGATATTTGATCTAATACAAACAAGGAGTACAAATGAGAATAGAAGACCTTTCTGCATATGAAATAATACAAAACAGAAGAATTGACGATCTGAATTCGGACAGCTACCTGCTCCGGCACAAAAAGACCGGTGCCAGAGTAGCGCTTCTTTCCAATGACGAAGAAAACAAGGTGTTCGCCATAGGGTTCAGGACACCGCCCAGGAATTCAACGGGAGTAGCGCATATCATTGAGCACACGGTTCTGTGCGGCTCGAGGAAATATCCGGTCAAGGACCCGTTTGTCGAACTGGTAAAGGGGTCCCTTAATACATTTTTGAACGCAATGACCTATCCGGACAAGACGGTGTATCCTGTTGCAAGCTGCAACGATGCAGATTTCCAGAATCTCATGGACGTCTATCTGGATGCGGTTTTTTATCCCAATATATACAAGACCGACAAGATATTCCGCCAGGAGGGATGGCACTACGAGATGGAGGACGCAGACTCTGATCTTTCCATCAACGGCGTTGTTTACAACGAGATGAAGGGAGCCTTCTCATCTGCTGACGATGTGCTCTCCAGGGAGATACAGAACTCCCTCTATCCCGACATAACCTATGGGATAGAGTCGGGCGGAGACCCTGAGATAATCCCAGAGCTTACCTACGAGGAGTATCTTGATTTCCACAGGAATTATTACCATCCTTCAAACAGCTATATCTATCTGTACGGAAACATGGATATGGCTGAAAAGCTGGATTACATCGACAAAAACTACTTATCGCAATTTGAGCACAACGATGTCGACTCTGAGATAAAGCTCCAGAAAGCCTTTGAAGAACCGAAGGAGATCACGAAGTACTATCCGGTCCTTGGAGAAGACGAGCTCAAGCAGAACACCTATCTTTCCTATAACTGCAGCGTTGGCTCGCCGCTTGATAAAAAGCTATACATCGCCTTCGATATTCTTGACTACGCCCTTTGCTCAGCACCGGGAGCTCCGATCAAGAAGGCACTCATCGACAAGGGAATAGGCCGGGATGTGTACAGCGAGTACGACAACGGACTCAGGCAGCCTGTCTTTTCAATAGTTGCCAAAAATGCCGACCCGCATCAGAAAAAGGAGTTTGTCGACACGATCAGGGAGGTCTTGGAGCAGCAGGTCAGGGATGGCATCGACAAGAAGTCTCTCCTTGCCGGTCTTACGAGCGATGAGTTCAGATACAGGGAGGCCGACTTCGGAAGATACCCCAAGGGGCTTTTGTACGGACTGCAGGTTCTGGACAGCTGGCTTTATGACGACAACAGCCCGTGGATAAATGTGGAGGCAAACGACACCTTTGCTGAGTTAAAAGAGCTTGCAAAGGGGCGTTTCTTTGAGCAGCTCACCGAGAAGTATCTCTTAAATAACAGTCACAGGACTGTCGTTGAACTCGCTCCGCGCACAGGTCTTAACGAAGAGAGGGAAGAGAAACTTAAAAAGAAGCTCGCTGATTACAAGAATTCTCTTTCTGATGAGGAGAAACAGAGAATAGTAAATGAGACAAAGGAGCTTAAGGCTTACCAGGATACGCCCGACAGAGCCGAGGACCTTGCAAAGATCCCGCTCCTGACCCTCGATGACATGAAGAAGACTTCAGATCAGTTTATATATGAGCTCAGGGAAAAGGACGGGAATAAGATTCTTTTCCACGACATCTTTACAAACGGGATCTGTTATCTGATCTTCTCATTTGACTTAAAGGAAGTGGATGCCGGGCTTCTTCCCTACGTGTCTTCTCTAAAGAAGGCGCTGGGAATGCTCAGCACCGAGAGCTACGATTACGGCGACCTCTTCAACGAGATCAATATTAAAACCGGCGGTATCGCGGGCTCAATCGGGACCTACACCAATTCAGACAACGTAACGGAGTTTAAGACGACGTTTGAGGTTGCAGTCAAGGTTCTGCACGAGAACCTGAGAAGTGCATTTGATCTGGTAAAAGAGATACTCACAAAGAGTAAGCTCTTTGACCCGAAGAGGCTTCGGGAGATATTCGGCGAGCAGTACGCGAGGCTTCAGACGGATCTTGCATCAGCCGGGCATCACAGCGCTGCCATCAGGGCCATGTCCTATGTTTCGCCGACAGCGACAGTATCTGACTTATTAAGCGGCATCGGCTATCTTAGGCACCTTGAGAAACTCAATAAGGAAATCGAGACCGATGAGGGCTGCACAAGGCTTGCGGAGACATTTGAGTACCTCTCAAAGCTGATTTTCAGATCCGAGAACCTTCTCATCGACATCACGGGCACGGAAAAAGAGTACGAGGGGGTAGAGGACGAGGCACGCAGATTTGCAGCATCTCTTTATACAGACGAGGTCAAAAAGGGCGGGCTCAAGGTGATACCTGTCAAGAGGAACGAGGCGTTCAGGACAGCAGGACAGGTCCAGTACGTATGCAGGGCAGGAAACTTTGCATCAAAGGGTCTTAAGTATGATGGGTCACTGCGCGTACTCAAGGTCATGATGGGATATGACTATCTCTGGAAAAACATAAGAGTGCTCGGAGGCGCGTACGGCTGCATGAGCAGCTTTGCAAAGAGCGGAGACTGCGCCTTTGTCACCTACAGGGATCCGAATTTAAAGAGCAGCGTCGAGGTGTTTGAGAAGGCTGCGGATTACCTGAGGAATTTTGACGCGGATGACAGAACGATACTGCAGTATATCATCGGCGCAATATCAGAGCTCGATACGCCAAAGACGCCCTCGGCAAAGGGAACCTACGGGCTCCTCGCATATATGTGCAACAGCAAAATGGAGAATATTCAGAAGAACAGGGATGAACTCCTTGCCACAGACAAAGAAAAGATCAGGTCCCTTGCTGATTATGTCGAGGCTTTCATGTCAGATGACTGTATCTGTGTCGTCGGGGCATCGGACAAGATTGAGGAGGCAAAAGACCTCTTTGACAATGTGGAGCAGCTGATCAGCAGGTAACAGGTTACTGCAGGCTTATTAGAGGAGGATATTATGAAAAAAGGTGTGATTTTTGGGAAAACACTGCTGGCAGCCACTGGGGCAGCGCTTGTCGTTGCAGGCTGCGGCAGCAGTGGCAGCAGCGGGAGTTCAGCGTCCTACAAGATGGCAGGAGGAGCTGATTACGCAACTGAGGCGGCGTACGATACTGCGGACTACGGTGTCTACGAGAATGCCATGATGGCTCCAATGGAGGAGGAATCCACTACAACCGGGACAGATTCATCTACAGAAGTTTCGGACAAAAGCCGCAAGCTTATAACTACGGTCAACCTGACAGCAGAGACGGAGCATTTCGAGGAGAGCCTTGCTAGGATTGAGAACAGGGTCAAAGACCTCGGCGGATACATCGAGTCGAGCAACGTCTACAACGGGTCGGGCGGCTCATACTCATCAAGGAGCGCCTCCCTCACCTGCAGGATACCGGCAGTGAGGCTTGACTCATTTATAGACAGCGTCGACGGTGACAACAACATAACCAGAAAGTCCGTCAATGTTCAGGATGTGACTCTTTCCTATGTCGATATCGAGTCCAGGAAGAATTCTTTAAGAGCTGAGGAAAAGAGGCTCCTTCAGATACTTGAGTCCGCTGAGACCGTCGAGGACCTTATCACGGTCGAGGACAAGCTCGCAGATGTAAGGTATGAGCTCGAGAGCATCGAGTCACAGCTTAGAAGCTATGACAACCAGGTGGATTACAGCACGGTCTACCTTGATATCAACGAGGTTGTGACATACACGCCAACAGAGCCCGAGGGAATATTCACCAGGATGGGCAAAGAGTTCATGGAAAACCTTAAGGATGTCGGCGAAGGTCTTGAGAATCTGCTCGTATATGTTGTGGGACACATCCCTCAGATTGTCGTATTTGTGATCTTTGTCGTCATAGTGATCGCAATCATAAAGCTGATCGCAGCTGCAGGCAAAAAGAGGCAGATGAAGAGAATGGCAAAGCTTCAGAAAAATGGTTATGTGCAGTACACAGCACCGGCTGGCGGATACGCTCAGGCAAACGTAAACACGCAATCAGGCAATCCTTCAGACAATGGCTCAGCCTCCTGAAGATGATATAAAGGTAAAAATGCAGAACGATAATAATTTCAAGACAGGCTTTATAACGCTCATAGGCAGGCCCAATGTAGGAAAATCGACTCTGATGAACCACCTCATAGGTCAGAAGATCGCGATAACCTCCAACAAGCCGCAGACCACCAGAAACAGGATCATGACGGTGTACACCGATGACACTTGCCAGATGATCTTTCTGGACACCCCGGGCATACATGACACCAAAAACAAACTCGGAGAGTACATGGACAAGGTGGCAAAGAGCACAATCGGCGAAGTGGACCTGGTGCTGTATCTCGTTGAGCCATCGGGCTTTATAGGCGAGATGGAGCAGTCCATAATTGATGAGCTCTCTTGTTGCAAAAAGCCTGTGATCCTGGTGATAAACAAGATAGATACGGCCTCTGAAGACGACCTTGAGAAGTTTGAAAAAGCCTATACATCAGAGATGGATTTTGCCGGGGTGGCACATGTAGCTGCTCTCAAAGGCCGAGGCATCGAGGATGTCAAAGAGCTGATAAAAGAGCTTTTGCCTGCAGGTCCTCCCTACTATGACGAGGACACCCTGACCGACCAGCCTGAGCGGCAGATCGCAGCGGAGATAATACGTGAGAAGGCACTTCGCCTTTTATCTGACGAAGTTCCCCACGGGATAGCCGTCACGATCGAGTCGATGAAGCTGCGGCAAAAGATAGAAAAGCCTAAGAAAAAGAGGCACCAGCACCCGCCAAAAAAGAGCGCATCAGAAAAAAAGCTCCTGCTTTCGACGGATACCCCTGAAGCAGATGGTCCTTTAGTTTTTGATGCTGACGCACTTTCTGCGCCCGATGAGTATTATGACCCCGAGGGAATAATGGATATTGAGGCATCCATCATATGTGAGAAGGACTCCCACAAGGGAATTGTCATCGGAAAGGGCGGAAATATGCTTAAAAAGATTGGCTCCGCAGCGAGAAAGGACATCGAGGAGATGGTTGGCTGTAAAGTCAATCTGCAGCTCTGTGTAAAGGTGCGCGCCAACTGGAGAGATGACAGGTTCCAGCTCAAAAACTTTGGATATTCTGATGACAGGGGAAAGAACTTCTAAGACGAGGCCGGAGAGGGCGCTATATTTGCAATTCACAAGGAAGATACACTCATGGAGGATTTGGTAACTGCAAGGGGCATGGTCTTAAAGCACAGTCCCTACGGAGATTATGACTGGGTAGTCACCATACTTACTGCGGAGCGGGGCAAGATAACTGCTTTTGCCAAGGGCGCCAGAAAGGTGGGGAACAGGCTCTGCGGAACGGTTGAGCCCTTCTGCTTCGGCTCCTTCAAGCTCTATGCATCGCGAACATCCTACAACATAGTTGAGGCAGATATCGAAAACTATTTTGAGGGCTTCAGGCAGGATCTGGAGACGGCTTGCTATGGGACCTTTTTTCTGGAAATCGCCTCGTACTACACGAGGGAAAACAATGAGGATGTGGATATTCTGAACCTTTTGTACCTCTCGCTCAGAGCTCTTTTGAAGGACAATATATCAAACGTCCTGACGAGATGTGTGTTTGAGCTTCGCGCCCTGCAGATTGAGGGCGAGTACCCAGGGGAGCCCTCTGACATGAATCTTTCGGACTCTGCAAGATACGCCCTTTCTTTTATTGTCTCATCGCCCATGGAAAAGCTATTTACCTTCAAGGTGTCGGATGAGGTGCTCTCTGAGATCGCATTGGTGGTAAGGCTTTTCAGGAAGAGATTTATAGACAGAAAGCTTCTTAGCATGGAGATGCTGTCAGCGTTTGACGCTTGTCTGTGATTTGGATATAATTAGAAACTGTAGCGAAATAAAGGTCCTTACTTTGTTTGCGAGGTGGAAGTATTGAAATCATTGGTGAATAATTCCCTGTTTTCGGGGCACAAAATGAAGTGCATGACTTTTTTCACAGCTCTTTTACTGAGCCCTGTGCTGTATGGCTGCGGTGAAGCTGCGGCCGAGTCATCAACGATCACCATAGATAAGGACGGCAGGATATCCTACGTCATCTTCGAGGACTTTGAGCAGGACTACTACGACAGCGATGAGCTAAAGAGCATGGCTGAGCGCGAGATAGATGAGTACAATGCCGGCTACGACGAGGCGAGGGTAACGCTTGAGGATACGAAACTCATAGAGAGCGACGACAACAGGCGCGTAAGGCTTACAATGAGCTTTTCAAGCTGTGAGGATTTCTCCAATTTTAACCGGGAAGAGCTCTTTTACGGGACAGTTCAGGAGGCCGGGCTCAAGGGGTACGATGTATCGGAATCGCTCATTGACAACGACGGCATCAGGATTGAGAGCTCATATCTTAATGACAACAAGGACAAGCATGTGATCATCTCGGGCGCTGCTGCGAGAGTAGTCGCTCCTTACAACATAGTTTACATGTCTAAGGAAGTGTCACTTACAGGAAAAAAAGAGGCGGCCTTAAGCCCCGGTTTTGAGGGCGACATACAGCTTCTTCTTTCAAAATAAAATAGTTTTTTACAGAGAGGATTTATTATGGACAAATCAGCTAAGACGATGGACAAGATTGTAGCTCTTGCAAAGGGAAGGGGATTTATTTACCCCGGGTCGGAGATCTACGGCGGCCTTGCGAACACCTGGGATTACGGCAATCTGGGCGTTGAGTTCAAGAATAATGTAAAAAAGGCGTGGTGGCAGAAGTTTGTGCAGGAGTGCCCGCACAACGTAGGCGTTGACTGCGCGATACTCATGAACCCCCAGACCTGGGTTGCATCAGGGCACCTGGGAGGCTTCTCTGACCCCCTTATGGACTGCAAGGAGTGCCATGAGAGATTCCGTGCGGACAAGATCATCGAGGATTTTGCCGCTGAGAACAATATTACTCTTGAGTCATCTGTCGACGGATGGAGCCATGAGCAGATGGAGAAGTTCATAGCTGATAACAACGTTCCCTGTCCTTCCTGCGGGAAGCACTCCTTTACGGGGATCAGGGAATTTAACCTTATGTTCAAGACCTTCCAGGGAGTTACAGAGGATGCCAAGGACACGGTTTATCTTCGTCCCGAGACAGCACAGGGCATCTTTGTAAACTTCAAGAACGTGCAGCGCACTTCCAGGAAGAAGGTTCCCTTCGGAATCGCGCAGATCGGTAAGTCATTCAGAAACGAGATAACACCCGGCAACTTCACCTTCAGGACAAGGGAGTTTGAGCAGATGGAGCTTGAGTTCTTCTGCAAGCCCGGAACACAGACAGAGTGGTTTGAGTACTGGAGAAAATTCTGTTACGAGTGGCTTCTCTCACTTGGCATCAGGGAGGAGAATCTGCGTCTTCGTGACCACGATCCCGAGGAGCTCTCATTCTACTCTGACCACACAACAGATATCGAGTACGCATTCCCATTCACGGACTGGGGCGAGCTCTGGGGAATCGCATCGAGAACAGATTACGACCTGACGCGCCACCAGGAGACATCAGGACAGCCCATGGATTACTTCGACGACGAGACGAACGAGAAGTACATCCCTTACGTGGTTGAGCCCTCACTTGGCGCTGACCGTGTCACACTTGCATTCCTCTGCGAAGCCTACGACGAGGAGAACCTTGGAACCGAGGAGAAGCCTGACATGAGAACGGTTCTTCGTTTCCACCCTGCAATCGCTCCCGTCAAGATCGGAGTTCTCCCTCTTTCAAAGAAGCTCGCTGAGGGCGCAGAGAAGATCTACGCACAGCTCTCAAAGAAGTACAACTGCGAGTATGACGACAGAGGAAACATCGGAAAGAGATACCGCCGTCAGGACGAGATCGGAACACCTTTCTGCGTGACCTATGACTTTGACTCCGAGACCGACGGTAAGGTAACCGTCAGGTTCAGGGACAGCATGGAGCAGGAGAGAGTTGCAATCGACGAGCTCGATAAGTTCTTTGAGGGTAAGTTCGATTTTTAATGATATAGGGATTCAGGAGGAATAACATGAAACAGTTTACAGCAGAAGAACTGCGCAAGGCTTGGAAGCAGTTCTATATAGACAGGGGACATGTGGATTGCGGAGCGGTCTCCCTCGTATCGGACGGCTCGACCGGTGTTATGTTCAACGTCGCCGGAATGCAGCCTCTGATGCCTTATCTGCTCGGCAAGAAGCACCCTAAGGGAAAGCGCCTGTGCAACGTACAGGGATGCGTCAGGACAAATGATATCGATTCCGTCGGCGACAAGAGCCACGGAACCTTCTTTGAGATGCTCGGAAGCTGGTCCCTTGGCGACTACTTCAAAAAGGAGCGCTGTCAGTGGAGCTTTGAGCTTCTGACACAGCTCTTCGGGTTCGACGCAGATCACCTGGCTGCGACCGTTTTTGCAGGTGATGAGAACGCTCCCAGAGATGAGGAGGGAGCGAAGTACCGCATAGAGTCAGGGTTTAAGCCTGAGAACATTTTCTATCTTCCCACTGAGGACAACTGGTGGGGGCTTGAGTACGGTCCCTGCGGCCCTGACAGCGAGATGTTCTATGTAAAAGATGTGCCTGACTGCGGCCCTGACTGCGGACCGGGCTGTAACTGCGGCAAGTACACGGAGATCGGAAACGACGTATTCATGCAGTATGAGAAGCACCACGACGGCTCGCTCACACCTCTTTCACAGAAGAATGTTGACACGGGCTGGGGACTTGAGAGGATTCTCGCGTTTTTGAACGGCGTTGATGATGTCTACAAGATAGATCTCCACGCTCCCGTCATTGCATACATCGAAAAGGAGAGCGGGATCAAATACGACTCTGATGAGAAGAGCACAAGGTCAATGAGGATCCTTGCAGACCACACCCGCACATCGGTTATGCTGATCGGCGATGAGGCGAGGCTCCTTCCCTCAAACACCGGTGCCGGCTACATCTTAAGGAGACTAATCAGAAGAGCGGTCAGACACTCAAGGGCAATCGGGCTTAACAAGTCACAGATACTGGGCGTTGCAACAATCTATCTCGACGAGTACTCGGAGAGCTATGAGAACCTTGTAAAGAACCGCGATTTTGTCCTCAAGGAGCTCGGAAGGGAAATAGACCGCTTTGAGTCGACCCTTGAGAACGGAATGAAGGAGTTTAAAAAGATTGTAGGCAAGACATCTTCCGAGGGCAAAAAGCAGATCGAGGGGAGAGATGCTTTCTTCTTATATGATACATTCGGCTTCCCTGTGGAGCTCACGATTGAGCTTGCTGAGGAAGAGGGCTTTTCTGTTGATGAGGACGGATTTAAGGTTTCCATGGAAGAGCAGAAGAAGAAGGCCAGAGAAAACGCCAACTTCTCAGCTAAGCTCGACTCCGGCGCTTCAATATTTGACGGCCTTGATGAGTCTGTAAAGAGCGAGTTTGTGGGTTATACAGCGATAAGCTGTGACGGAAAAGTCCTTGCCATCTCAGACGGCGAGGCTATAGTAAAAGAGCTTTCGGACGGCAGCGATGGCATCATCATCACCGACAGGACTCCTTTCTACGGAACCATGGGCGGACAGGTCGGAGATATCGGAGTTATAGAGTCCGGGTCCGGAGCGAGGTTTGAGGTTACAGAGACTATACATGTTCCAGGCGATAGGATCGCTCACATCGGTTCTGTAATCCGGGGAACCTTTGAAGAGGGGGAAAATGTCAAGCTTAATGTCGATGCCGAAAACAGGGCAAAGACCTGCCGCAACCACTCTGCAACCCACCTTCTGCAGAAGGCACTCAGAGAGGTTTTAGGAGACCATGTCGAGCAGGCAGGCTCCTACCAGGATCCCGACAAGACAAGATTTGACTTCTCGCATCACCAGGCAATGACAGTTGATGAGCTGCAGAAGGTCGAGGATCTTGTAAATGAGAAGATAGCTGAGGCACTTCCTGTAGTAACAGAAGAGATGAGCATGGAAGAAGCCAAAAAGACAGGAGCAATGGCTCTTTTTGGAGAGAAGTACGGCGACGTGGTGCGCGTTGTGAAGATGGGCGACTTCTCAATAGAACTCTGCGGCGGAACCCATGTTTCAAATACAAGCCATGTAGGAATCTTCAAGATAGTTTCAGAGAGCGGCGTTGCGGCAGGAATTCGCCGTATCGAGGCCCTGACGGGGAGTGGCGCCAGAAACTATTACAGAAATGTGGAGAACAGATTAAATGATGCTGCAAAGGCCCTTAAGACAACGCCTGCAGATGTTACCGAGCACATCAGAAAACTCCAGGAAGAGCTAAAGGCTCTAAAGAGTGAGAACGAGTCACTAAAGAGCAAGGAGGCTCAGGCAGCTCTCGGCGATGTCACTGACCAGGTAAAGGAAGTAAACGGCGTAAAGATACTTGCAACCTCCATGAAGGGCGTAGACATGAACGGCCTCAGGGACCTCGGCGATAAGATGAAGGAGAAAATCGGAGATGGCGTTGTGGTACTCATTTCCGAGTCTGACGGCAAGATCAATCTCATCGCCATGGCTACAGACGGTGCGATCAAAAAGGGCGCTCACGCAGGTAACCTCATCAAGGCCATTGCACCCAAGGTCGGCGGTGGCGGCGGCGGACGCCCCAACATGGCACAGGCCGGCGGCAAGAACCCTGCAGGCATAGCTGATGCAATCGCTGAGGCAGAAAAAGTTCTTTCTGAGCAAATTAATGCTTGACGGGAACAGATTTTTATGTTTTAATTATTGATGTTATGTGAGCCTCGTGCTCAAGACATAGCAAATAACCCAATCAGTCATGTACTTGAAGGGACTGAAGGGAGGGTAAGAGTAGAGATGTCAACTGTAGTAGTAAAAGAAAACGAGACTTTGGATAGCGCACTGCGTCGTTTTAAGAGGAGCTGCGCCAAGGCTGGTATCCAGCAGGAGATTCGTAAGAGAGAACACTACGAGAAGCCTTCTGTAAGACGCAAGAAGAAGTCTGAAGCAGCAAGAAAGCGCAAATATAACTAAATCAAAGAGAAGATCCCCGACTCATGGCAGTTGGGGATTTTTTTGTGTTTTTAATTTCGATATTATGTGCTAAAATAACCATTGTTGCGTTGAGGATTAAGAGAGATTTTGTATTTGGATGATTACAGTTATTGCGGTCATAGTCATAGTTATAGCGATTCTTGGACTGGTGATCTATCATGACACCCACAATTTTGTTGTCAGGAATTATGAGGTGGAGACAGACAGGTTAAAGGGTGATAAAACCTTTGTTTTTCTGACGGACATGCATGGCTATACCTTTGGCAGGAATAATGAGAAGCTGATAAAGGCTGTTGATGATATTGCTCCCGACTGCATACTGTGTGCCGGAGATATGTTCACCGGGGAAAAGGTAAAGGGCAGGGTGCAGACAGAAGGGGCGGAGCATCTTTTAAAAGAACTTTCAGGCAGATATCCTGTTTATATCTCAAACGGCAATCACGAGGAGAAAGTCAAATTATACACAAAAGAATACGGCAACACATTTGACAGATATAAGAGCAGCCTTATAAGAGAGGGCATTTTTTACCTTGAAAACGAGTCGGCGTATTATGATGACGGAAACGTCAGGATAACAGGGCTCGAGCTGTCTCTTGACTATTTCCAGAAGCTCAGGAAAAAGAAAATGGAGCCGGAGCTTTTGGAGAAAAAGCTCGGGAGGATAGGCGCGGATGAGGCCTCAAGGTTTCAGATCCTTATCGCGCACAATCCCATCTATTTCGATGAGTATGCAAAATGGGGAGCCGATCTTACCGTCTCAGGTCACGTCCACGGCGGAATCATAAGGCTTCCATTGATCGGCGGAGTAATATCCCCGGCGATAGCTCTTTTCCCAAGATATGATGGGGGAAAATACGAAAAGGATGGAAAAACCATGATCCTGGGAAGGGGACTTGGCACGCACACGATACATGTGAGGATGTTCAACCCGGGAGAGGTGGCGGTTATTAAAGTTATTGGCCGCAAATAGGAGATGTATTTGCTGTAATATGAGGAGTTTTAGATGTCACTTGAGATAAAACTGCAGGTGTTTGAGGGGCCACTTGACCTTCTGCTGCATCTGATAGACAAAAACCAGATAGATATATACGACATCCCGATCGTCACCATCACGGAGCAGTACATGGCATACATAAATGCCATGCAGAGGGAGGATATGGATGTCACGAGCGAGTTCCTTGTGATGGCGGCGACGCTCATAGACATCAAGTGCAAAATGCTCCTTCCCAAGGAGGTCAACGAGGAGGGCGAGGAGGAAGACCCCAGGGCAGAGCTCGTCGAGAAGCTCCTTGAGTACAAGATGTACAAGTACATGGCATATGAGCTTAAGGACAGGCAGACGGAGGCAGGGATGTCCTGGTACCGCAAAAAGGACCTTCCAAAGGAGGTCAGGGACTACGAGATGCCGCTTGATCTGTCAAACCTCATAGGGGATGCGACGCTAAGTAAGCTCAACACCATTTTCCAGGATCTTTTGAAGAGGCAGGAGGACAAGGTCGATCCGATCCGTAGTAAGTTCGGCAACATCGAGAAGGAAGAAATCGATATGGATGAGAAGACTCTCTATATCAGGGCTTACATCAGGGAGCACAAGACCTTTTCGTTCAGACAGCTCCTTGAAAAGCAGCACAGCAAGACGGAGATCATCGTCACCTTCCTTGTGATATTGGAAGAGATGAAGCTGGGCGAGATTGAGATTAAGCAGAACGGAACCTTCGCGGACATTATGATAACATCGAGAAAGGCAAGCTGATATGACTATAGAAGAGGGAGCCGCAGCAGTTGAGGCGATTCTTTTTACAATGGGGGATTCGGTTGAGATAACTTCTCTTGGCAAGGCACTTGAGACCGACTCCGGACAGATAAAAAAATATATTGAACATCTCAAAGAAAAGTATGCCGCCTCTGACAGCGGCATAGGTATAATAGAGCTTGAGAAGGCGGTGCAGCTCTGCACCAAAAAGGAGATGTACGAGTATCTTGTGAAGATCGCCAAGACGCCAAAGAAGGCGACACTCACGGATTCGCTTATGGAGACGCTATCCATAATTGCCTACAAGCAGCCTATCACAAGGCTTGAGGTCGAGAAGATAAGGGGAGTCAACTCCGACCACGCCGTGAACAGGCTGGTGGAGTTCGGACTGGTGCAGGAGCTGGGGAGACTCGATGCGCCGGGAAGACCGCTTCTTTTCGGAACAACAGAGGAGTTTTTGCGATCGTTCGGGGTGAGGTCGCTTGAGGAGCTTCCTGTGATAGGAGCTGTTCAGGTGGAGGAGTTCAAGGCACAGGCCGAGCAGGAGATCAACCTCAAACTGGATATTTGATTCAGTTGTGCTAAACTGATAATATCGTAACTGGGGAGGAAATACAGTATGAGAAAGTGGAAAACCTGGCAGATAGTGCTTTTTACCTTATTTTGTATGTTCCTGAATATCGGAGGATGGTTCCTTACCGGAGCCCTGGAGCTTCCAATATGGGGAGATACCTTAGGAACGTGCCTGTGTGCGTATGTGGCGGGGCCTGTGTGCGGCGCTGTTGTCGGTCTGTCATCAAATCTTGCGGTGAGCGGTGTAATAGATATATCTGTTGCTTATTCGGTGACCAACATCGCAATCGCCTTCATCATCGGATACGCATCAAAACACAAATGGTTTGACAAATTCTACGGCTTCATGAAAGCGGCGTCTTTGTGCGTCTTTGCAGGACTGATCGTGTCGGTGCCTCTGAATGTGGCGATTGCCGGAGGCTATACTGACAACAAGTGGGGAGACGCAGTCATAAATTATCTGCTTGGCAAGAACTGGCCTCAGATTCTGTGCCTTATTCTCGGCCAGCTCGCTATTGAGTTTGCAGACAAAATCCTTACTGTTGCAATCGTATATCTGATCGTTCTGATCCGCAGATCCGGCTCTGAATTTAAGGAAGTAGGCAGCAATAAGAACAGGTTATTCAAAGGGATTGTCCCGGTTCTTTTGATTTCTGTTACTTTGCCCTTTGCGCTTAATGATCCTGAATACGTATCTGCGGCAACTTCCACCGGGAATGTGGATTACAACGACTATGTCCAGACAGTTTATTCAAGCAATAACGGCCTTCCCTGCGGCGAAGCAAACGATGTAGCCCAGACCAACGACGGTGTCCTGTGGATAGGTACCTATGCGGGACTTTACAGGTACAACGGGCGCGAGTTCAAGTGGATAGATGAGTATGAGTCGGTAAAGAACGTCAACTGCCTCTATGTGGACGAGGAGGGGCGTCTGTGGATAGGCACAAACGACAACGGACTCTCAATTGTCATACGCGAGCAGCTGGTCAATGTCATCGACCAGTCGGAGGGGCTTCCCTCAGACTCAGTCAGGTGCATAGTTCAGTCATCAGACGGACTCTACTATGTTGGAACGACCGACAGCATCCAGGTTCTTGCGATGAACAACGGACTTAAGGCAGTAAACACCATCGATGATGTCAAATACGCGGACAGCATCACGGCGGACGAGTATGGCCATGTGGCTGCTGTCTCCAGAGACGGACATCTTTTTTTAATGAAGGAGGGGAAAGTTCTCAAATCCATAGCTCTTTCCAATGGAAGTGAGATCTTCAAATGCTGCACCTTTGCTCCTGACGGAAAACTCATGGTGGGATCATCCACAGACCATATATATTGCTACGAGATAACAAATGGTGACTTTAAGAAGGTCAAGGTCATCACATGTGAAAATATAAACAGCATCAACAGTCTTGATTATATGGATGACGGAACTTTATTCATGTCATCTGACAACGGGATAGCCTATTTTGGAAAGAGCGGCTACAACCTCCTGAACACAGGCGTGTTTAACAATTCAATAGACAACATGATCTATGACTATCAGGGAAATCTGTGGTTTGCATCTTCACGTCTCGGGCTCCTTCGACTTGCGAAATCGCCGTTTAAGGACATATACGGATCTTTGGGAATGGAAAGGGTTGTAGTAAATGCTGTTACCTACTGGCAGGACAGCTATCTCTACGGCACTGACAACGGCCTTGACATCGTGGACAAAAACATCTGCAGGCAGATAGAGAACGACCTGACGGAGGAGTTTGCGGGCAAGAGGATCAGGTGCCTGTATGTCGATGACAGAAACTATCTGTGGGTATGTACCTACGGAAACGGTCTTATCGAGATAGCGCCGGACGGAAGCAAATGGAAGTACAGTGCTGAAGACAATAGCTTTGGAAACCGCGCCAGAGTGGTGACGGGACTCTCAGACGGAACAATACTTGCCGCGGGGGATACCGGTGTCAGCTATATACGTGACCACAAGGTGATTCAGTCCATCGGCAATGAAGAGGGACTTATCAATTCCATGATACTGACTCTTACGGAACTTGCAGACGGATCGGTCATCGCAGGAACTGACGGAGACGGTCTTGCAGTTATAAGAGACGGCAAAGTCGAAAAGATGCTGACAAGAGCGGACGGACTCAGCAGTGAGGTAATCCTTCGCACTGTGAAGGACCCAAAGAGCGACGGCGTGTTTATAGTTACCAGTAACAGCCTTAACTATTTAG
The DNA here is from genome assembly GCA_017470505.1 of Butyrivibrio sp. GTDB lineage: Bacteria > Bacillota > Clostridia > Lachnospirales > Lachnospiraceae > Butyrivibrio. The sequence goes on from JAFUYO010000046.1 coordinate 29,914, forward strand.
AGCCGGGGGGAGAGATCCGCAGACTTGAAAACTTCCCGTATTTCAACAACTACGATATTTTCATCAAGAATGAGAATACCATCTTTGTGTTATCCAGCGCCGGTATATATGTGGTGGAAAGGGATGAACTTGTATCTGATGCTATTTCGTCCTGGGAGCTGCTGAATGCGAGAAGGGGCCTTGGGACGTCGCTTACGGCAAACTCCTGGACCTATTACAACGGCGAAGGAGACCTGTATCTGCCGTGTGATACCGGGGTATTTGCAATCGAAGTCAACAAGTACAACAGTGACAGGCACGCCTACAGGATGCAGCTGGAATCCATAGGAATGGACGGCGTTTACCAGACACCGCCCAAGATGGATGCGATCACGGTGGGTCAGGGAGTCAGCAGGCTGGAGCTATCGCCTGAGATCCTCAATTACACTACCCAGGAGCCCAATGTGGGGTACTACCTCGAGGGGTATGACACCCAGTGGACGATACAGCCTCAGAATAATTTAAGCAGCATCATATATATCAATATTCCTGCGGGAAAATATATTTTCCATCTCGCAATCTTTGACAATGCCGGGGAGAAGATTCTGGAGGAGAGAACCTTCGAATTTGAAAAAGTCGGTGAGTTCTACGAGCAGCCGATATTTGTCATGTATATGTTAACGCTTCTGTCTCTGTTCCTCATCTGGTTTACCTGGATGATTGTACAGAGGCAGCTCACAGCACAGGAAATCAAGCTGAACATGGCCAATGAGACGGTTATGGCCATAGCAAACGCAGTCGATGCCAAGGACGTGCGCACAAACCAGCACTCCAACAGGGTTGCTGAGTACTCAGTCCTTATCGCGCAGGAGATGAAGTGCTTTAAGTGGTGGCAGAAAAACAGGTTCCTTTCAAACCTCAAAAAAGCAGCCCAGATGCACGATATCGGAAAGATAGGCGTCCCCGATGCAGTCCTGAATAAAGTTGGAAGGCTCGACGACAAGGAATATGCTGAGATGAAATCCCATGTAACCAGGGGAGCTGATATCTTAAAGGACTTTACGCTTGTAGAGCATGTCGTGGACGGCACTCTCTATCACCATGAGCGGTACGACGGCAAGGGTTATCCATATGGACTTAAAGGGGATGCGATTCCTCTTTACGCAAGGATAATTGGTGTTGCCGATGCCTTTGATGCCATGACTTCCAATCGTGTCTACCGCAATCACATGGACACGGAATATGTAATGAATGAGATGAGACGCGGGAGAGGCGCGCAGTTTGACCCTGAGGCACTCGATGCGTTCATGCGCCTCATTGACAAGGGCACCATCAACCTTGACAAGCTCTATGCGCAGAGGCGTGTAGAGATTATGAATTCTGATTCTGCTTCTCAGGAAGAACTTGCAAGAAGAGTAAAAGAGGACAAACAGATACAACAGACGCAGATCAAAAACGGCACCGGTGACTCTGTGAAGACTCAGGAAGGAGGCAGTCAATGAAAAGAGTTTATTTGATCACAATACTGACCTGCCTTGTTGCGCTTGCTGCCTTTGTCATCACAGTCAGCATACTCAGTCCTGCAACCTTTAATGACAGCCTGACAGTCGGCTTTATATACGATAATGACGAGAGCACGGCATACACCTTCAACTTCTCGCTTGCAAGGGATGCAGTGGAAAAAGAGTACGGCGACAGGGTGAAGATACTTACGAGCAGCAATGTCCTCGACGATGAGATGGAAGAGCCTGTGCGCGAGATGGCAAACGAGGGCTGCGATATCATCTTTTTCAACGGCTACAGCGATCTCGTGATAAAGCTCGCTGCAGAGTATCCAAACATACAGTTCTGCCAGACATCCTACATGGACATGAGCGGTGTGAGCGTTCCTTCCAACTATCACACCTTCAAGGGCGAGGCCTATCAGGGCAGGTACGTTAGCGGGATAGCAGCGGGGCTCAAGATGAATCAGATGATAAGTTCGGGCTATATGACGCCCGATCAGGCTTTGGTGGGATTTGTAGCTGCTTTCCCCACTTCTGAAGTCATATCGGGATACACGGCTTTTTTGCTCGGTGTAAAGAGCATAGTACCGACAGCCAGGATGCAGGTTGTCTATACAGGTACCTGGAGCAGCTATGCCCATGAAAAGAGCGCAGCAGCAAGGCTCATAGACAACGGGTGTGTGATAATATCCCAGCACACGGACACCATCGGTCCTGCGATTGCCTGTGAGGAGGCCTCCGAGAAAAAAAGAGTGTACCATGTCGGCAACAGCAAGAGCATGGGAGAGGTTGCCCCCACGTCAGCGCTTGTGTCATCAAGAATATGCTGGGAGCCCTATGTTCTTTCTGCAGTTGAGGCAGTTATGAAGATGAGACCGATAGAGAGCGTTGTCAGCGGAAACATTCACGGCAATGATGTCTCGGCAGGCTTTGACAGGGGATGGGTCGAGATGATAGATCTCAATTACAGGATCGCCGCCGCCGGAACGCAGGAGGCCATGGACGAAGCCATCGAGCAGTTTAAGCAGGGCAGGGTGGATTTTGTCTTTAAGGGCGATTACGAGATGACAGATGCCGATGACCCTTCAAAGAAATCAAACTTAAAAGACGGCTATATAGAGAACGGGAATACATCATATCCCACGTTTAACTACATCCTCACTGATGAAATAACCATACTGGAATGAATATCCTCTTTATTTTAGCCCTTTTTATGTTATACTATAATGTGACTAAAGTTGCGGTCTTAAAGCATAAAAATATATTCACGGAGGTAAACAAATGAGTAGTTCTTCACAAGCGAGTCAGAGAATTAATTCTTTGCTCGATGAAAACAGTTTCGTTGAAATCGGCGCTCATGTTACAGCGAGAAACACAGATTTCAATCTGAAACAGGAAGAGACACCATCAGACGGCGTTGTGACCGGCTACGGTGTTATCGACGGTAATCTGGTGTATGTATACAGCCAGGATGCGTCAGTACTTGGCGGTTCTGTCGGCGAGATGCATGCCAAAAAGATTGTCCGCCTGTATGATCTTGCAATCAAGACAGGATCACCTGTGATCGGACTTATCGATTCAACAGGTCTTCGTCTGCAGGAAGGCACAGATGCGCTCAATGCATTCGGAGAGATTTATCTTAAGCAGGTGGAGGCATCGGGAGTTGTTCCTCAGATTACAGCTGTCTTTGGTTCCTGCGGTGGAGGACTTGCACTTATTCCTTCAATAACAGATTTCACATTTATGGAGGCTGACAAGGCAAGGCTCTTTGTCAATTCTCCCAACGTCCTTGAGGGCAACTACAAGGAAAAGCTCGACACATCATCAGCCGGGTGGCAGGTGAGCGAGGTTGGAACTGTTGACTGCGCATGCGACGAGGCTTCAATCTATGAGCAGATAAGGCAGCTCGTTGCAATCCTTCCTTCCAACAACGAGGACTGTGACAGCTTCGAGGAGTGCACTGACGACCTCAACAGAGCTACAGCAAACCTTGACGGTTTCACAGCTGACCCTGCACTTATCGCGGGTCAGATCTCAGATGGCGGCGTATTCTTTGAGACCAAGAGAGAGTATGCCAAAGAGATGGTCACAGGCTTTATCAGGTTAAACGGCGCTACAGTAGGTCTCGTAGGAAACCGCACAGCTTTATTTGATGAGAGCGGCAAGGAGAAGGAGAAGTTTGACGACAAGCTCACAGCAAACGGCTGTGACAAGGCAGCTTCGTTTATAAACTTCTGCGACGCTTTTGACATTCCTGTTCTGACACTTAATAATGCCACAGGCTTTGGCGCAAGCAAGTGCGATGAGAGAAGAGTTCCCAAGGCAGCAGGAAGACTTGTTTATGCCCTTGCAAATGCAACTGTTCCCAAGGTTAACCTCATCACAGGCAAGGCCTTTGGTTCAGCATATGTCATCATGAACTCCAAGGCTCTCGGGGCAGACATCACACTGAGCTGGCCTGATTCACAGATAGGCTCCATGGATGCGAACATCGCAGCCAGGATCCTCTGCGACAAAGATGCAGCTGCAGTTTCTGAAACCGCCAGGAAATATGCCGAGCTTCAGAACAACGTAAAGAGTGCTGCTGCAAGAGGCTATGTGGATGAGATAGTTGAGCCTGAGGATACCAGGAAGTACGTTATCGGAGCATTTGAAATGCTCTTCACCAAGAGGGATGAGCGTCCTGCCAAGAAGCACGGCACTGTTTAATGAAGGGAGCACTCAAAATGAAACATAAAATTTTTGTTTTGGGCGTGATCATGAGCTGCCTTCTCGGTCTGACAGCCTGCGGCAGTGAGATCAATTACGGCTCTATCGAAGGAAGCAGATATCACCCCGAACTTTTTACTCAGAAGACCATCAATGACTACGCCAAGTATCTTGAGGACGAAGTCTTTGAAAAATGGTACTTAAGCGGGATCACACCTGAGAACTTTGAGGACAGGGCATATTTCAATCTTGCCATGAACTTCAATCAGCAGACAGGCGATCTTTCGTTCAATGATAATTACTACAATGTCAACAGGTCAGGATACGAGAGCTGGTACAAGTCTATCGAGGATATCGGTTACAATTCACTTGATACTCTCCAGACAGATGTTGGCGTTACGGATGTGAAGTATTTCATCAACTCAGACGGCGAACTGGTTATCGACGCGACAGTCCAGGGAACCGCGCATTCGGCTCTCATGGAGATCTATCTCGGCAATGACTTTAACCCCACCGACATAGGTGTTACGGTCAACAAGTCAACAGCGGAGAAGCTTGAGAATGCCGGACTTAACACACTGCTTGGAATGGGAATGGCTTTTGCCATCCTGATCCTGATTTCACTCATCATTTCTCTTTTCCCGATGCTATTTGCAAACGGCGGCAGGAAAAAGAAGGAGAGCGATCAGGAGCTTGCTCAGAAGGCAATTGATAACACGGTTACCCGGATTGCAGACAAAGAAGAAGAGGAGCTTGTGGAAGATGCTGAGCTTGTTGCAGTCATAGCGGCAGCAATAGCAGCCTATGAGGGCAGCGCGCATGCAGAGGGCTTCCAGGTAAGGTCCATCAGAAAAGTAAACAGAAACTGGAAAAACAACAGATGATTGTTCGTTGAAAGGAGATACAATGAAGAACTATACAATAACCGTTAACGGAAACGTATATGATGTAACAGTAGAAGAGGGCGCAGGAACAGGAGCAGCACCTGTAAAGGCAGCAGCACCAAAGGCGCCCGCAGCACCGGCTCCCGCCAGGAAAGCTTCTGCAGGCGCAGGCTCTGTAAAGATTGAGGCAGGTGCAGCAGGCAAGGTCCTCAGAGTTGAGGCAAACGTAGGACAGGCAGTAAAGAAGGGCGATGCAGTCATCACTCTTGAGTCCATGAAGATGGAGATTCCTATGGTAGCTCCTCAGGACGGAACAGTTGCATCAATCGATGTTGCTGCAGGTGATTCCGTAGAAGCAGGAAGAGTTTTAGCTACACTTAACTGATGCCACAAACTAAAGTTGATTAAACAGAAAGAGGATTAAAATGGATTACATAGTTAATACATTATCTAATCTCTGGCATCAGACAGCATTCACTACAATGTCTCCCGGCAACTACATCATGGTTGTGGTGGCACTTGTGTTCATGTATCTGGCTATTGCCAAGGGATTTGAGCCACTTCTACTAGTACCGATCTCATTCGGTATGCTACTTGTAAATATTTATCCGGACATCATGGCTGAGCCTGTTGGCGGCGCAGCAGGAGGACTTCTCCATTACTTCTATATCCTCGATGAGTGGGCGATACTTCCGTCACTTATCTTCATGGGTGTAGGCGCGATGACAGACTTCGGTCCCCTGATTGCCAATCCTATCAGCTTTTTGATGGGTGCGGGCGCACAGTTCGGTATTTTCTCCGCTTACTTCATGGCCATTGCCTTCGGTTTCAACGACCAGCAGGCCGCAGCAGTATCGATCATCGGTGGTGCCGATGGCCCTATATCTATCTTCCTTGCAAGTAAGCTGCACCAGACATCAATCCTCGGACCTATCGCCGTTGCCGCGTACTCGTACATGGCGCTGGTTCCCATGATCCAGCCGCCTATCATGAAGGCTCTCACCACTCAGAAGGAGAGGACCATCAGGATGCAGCAGCTCCGTGAAGTGTCCAAGCTGGAAAAGATTCTTTTCCCTATTATAGTAACTATCGTTGTCAGCATGATCCTTCCCACAACAGCGCCCCTTATCGGTATGCTGATGCTGGGTAACCTCTTCAGGGAGTCAGGCGTTGTACGTCAGCTCCAGGAGACAGCTTCCAACGCTCTTATGTACATCGTAGTTATCCTTCTCGGAACATCAGTTGGCGCTACCACAAGTGCTGAGGCATTCCTGAACACGACAACACTTATCATCGTTCTGCTGGGACTTATTGCTTTTGCATTTGGTACCGCCGCAGGGTGTCTGCTCGGTAAGCTCCTGTGCTTTGTCACCGGAGGCAAGATCAATCCTCTGATAGGATCCGCCGGAGTTTCAGCTGTTCCTATGGCAGCCCGTGTATCACAGAAGGTCGGCTCTGAATACGACCCATCCAACTTCCTTCTGATGCACGCTATGGGACCTAACGTCGCCGGAGTTATCGGTACAGCCGTCGTCGCCGGAACATTCATGGCGGTTTTTGGTGTATAAATGGATTCGAAGTCACAAGGACTTGCGCTTGCGCAAAAGGACTTGTGACCTTGAAGATATAACAGCCATGAGGAAGTAGCACGGTGATGCGGATTCCGAATGGCTGTGAGGATTGCGAGAACGAAGCGGAGCAATCCTCATACACCAGGACATTTTAAAATAACACAAGAAAGGACAAAAAGAAATGGCAGAAATACAGAAAAAACCAATTCGAATAAATGAGACTGTTCTGCGTGACGCGCACCAGTCCCTGATTGCCACAAGAATGCCTACTGAGAAGATGCTCCCTATCATCGAGACGATGGATAAGGTCGGCTACAACGCAGTAGAGTGCTGGGGTGGTGCAACCTTTGATGCTTCAATGAGATTCTTAAAGGAAGACCCCTGGGAGAGACTTCGTAAGCTCCGCGCAGGCTTCAAGAACACCAAGCTCCAGATGCTCCTTCGCGGTCAGAACATCCTTGGATACAAGCACTATCCCGATGACGTTGTTGAGTACTTCGTACAGAAGTCAATCGCCAACGGTATCGATATCATCAGAATTTTCGACTGTCTGAACGACCTTCGTAACCTCGAGACATCCGTAAAGGCTTGTAAGAAAGAGGGCGGTCACGCTCAGATAGCTCTTGCCTACACGCTTGGCGATGCCTACACACTTGAGTATTGGTCAAACATCGCAAAAGATATCGAGAACATGGGTGCAGATTCCATCTGTATCAAGGATATGGCCGGACTTCTCCTTCCCTACGAGGCAGAGAAGCTCGTAAAGGCACTCAAGAGCTCAACAAAGCTTCCTATCGACCTTCATACTCACTACACATCAGGTGTAGCCAGCATGACTTACCTTAAGGCAGCTGAGGCAGGTGTTGATATCATCGACTGCGCTATTTCTCCTTTCGCACTCGGAACATCACAGCCTGCTACAGAGGTTATGGTCGAGGCCTTCAAGGGTCAGCCTTTCGATTCAGGTCTCGACCAGAAGGTTCTTGCAGAGATTGCAGATTACTTCAGACCTTACAGGGAGGAGTGCCTAAGTAGCGGTCTCATGGATGCCAAGGTTCTCGGTGTTAACATCAAGACTCTTATGTATCAGGTTCCAGGCGGAATGCTCTCCAACATGGTCAGCCAGCTCAAGGAGCAGAACGCAAGCGACAAGTACAACACAGTGCTCGAGGAGATCCCTCAGGTTCGTAAGGACTTTGGTGAGCCTCCGCTTGTTACTCCTTCTTCACAGATCGTCGGAACTCAGGCTGTTATGAACGTCCTGATGGGTGAGAGATACAAGGTCGCTACCGACCAGACCAAGGACCTTCTCGCAGGAGAGTACGGAAGGACCATCAAGCCCTTCAACCCCGAAGTTCAGAAGAAGATCATCGGAGACAGAGAAGTCATCACCTGCAGACCTGCAGACAAGCTTGATCCGGGGCTCGACAAGTTCGAGAAGGAAGTTGCCCAGTGGAAGCAGCAGGATGAGGATGTGCTCTCATACGCACTCTTCCCTCAGGTTGCCACAGACTTCTTCAAGTATCGTCTTGCTCAGCAGGAAAAGGTTGACGTATCCGCAGCAGATACCAAAAACGGCGCATATCCTGTGTGATATAGGGACTCAAAGACTCAATGTCACGCACATGTGCGCATGACAAACATTGATTATAAAAAGGAATCACAAGTAACAGCACTTGTGATTCTTTTTTAGTTCTTTGTTTTTTCACAGAAAATTTATCATTGATATGTTAAAATATTTATATGGATGACTACAGAAGGCACAGGCAGAATAAAAAACCTGTCGAAATAGGTGAGCGGCAGGTCAGAGAGCTCCGGAAAACAGAGATTGGCAGGCAGATGCTTGCACTCCATGAAGTGAACGGCTTCAGGGTGAGACCGGGCTTTTACAATATCAATGGCGCCACTATGCTGACAGATGGCGTTAATTTTACTGTGTATTCAAACGGAGCAACATCTATAACACTTCTTTTGTTCAACAGAGGGGAGTTGAAGCCCTTTGCTGAAATTCCATTTCCTGAGAGCTACCGCATAGGCAAGGTATACTCGATGATCGTGTTCGGACTCGACATCGAGAAGCTTGAGTACGCCTATTCGGTCGACGGCCCCTGGGAGCCTGAGAAAGGTCTTTTATTCGACAAGAATCACATACTCCTGGATCCGTACGCACAGGCTGTTTCCGGACAGAGGATATGGGGGCAGCGCCCCAACAAGGACGGAGCATACAGGGCAAGAGTTGTCAGGAACAACTTCGAGTGGAGTGATACCACGAGCCTGCACACACCCATGTGCGACTCTGTTATCTACGAGATGCACGTCAGGGGCTTTACGATGGATCCGTCTTCAGGCGTTAAGTTCAGGGGAACCTTTGAGGGTATTACGGAAAAAGTAGACTACTTAAAGCGCCTCGGAGTAACTGCCGTCGAGCTCATGCCGATATTTGAATTTGACGAGACCAGGGACAAGAGAGAAGTGGGAGGAAAGACACTTCTTGACTACTGGGGCTATAACACCATAAGCTTTTTTGCACCAAATACCAGCTACGCCTCTCAGAGTGAGTACAACAAAGAAGGCGTGGAGCTCAAGGAGATGATAAAGACCCTCAAGGACAACGACATTGAGGTTATTCTGGATGTCGTGTTTAATCACACTGCAGAGGGCAATGAGTACGGACCATTCATATCCTTCAAGGGATTTGACAACAATATTTATTACCTGCTGACTCCTCACGGGCAGTACTATAACTTTTCAGGCTGCGGCAACACGATGAACTGTAACCATCCCATGGTTCAGGAGTTTATCGTGGAGTGCCTCAGGTACTGGGTTGAGGAGTACAGGGTTGACGGTTTTCGCTTTGACCTTGCAAGTATCCTGGGCCGTGACCAGGATGGGGCGCCCATGGAGAAACCACCGCTCCTGCAGAGACTTGCCTATGACCCGATCCTTGGAAATGTCAAGCTGATCGCAGAGGCCTGGGATGCGGGAGGAATGTATCAGGTAGGCAACTTCCCCGCCTGGAACAGATGGGCTGAGTGGAACGGCAAGTACCGCGACGACATCCGCTCGTACTTAAAGGGAGACATCTGGTCGGCACCGGAGGCTGTCAAGAGGATAACAGGTTCAATGGACCTCTACACAGGGTCCTATCTGGGCTACGATTCATCAGTGAATTTCATCACATGTCACGACGGCTTTACGCTCTATGACATGTATTCATACAACAACAAGCACAACGAGGACAACGGCTGGAACAACACCGACGGGGCCAGCGACAACAGAAGCTGGAACTGCGGTGCTGAGGGAGAGACCGATGATCCGGAGGTTAATAAACTCAGATTCAGGATGATGAGAAATGCGATCGCGGTCCTCATGTGCAGCAGAGGAACTCCGATGATCTATGCGGGGGATGAGTTCTGCAACACACAGTTTGGAAACAACAATGCATACTGTCAGGACAATGAGATTTCCTGGCTCAACTGGAAGCTGCTGGACAAGAACAAGAGCTTTTTTGACTTCTACCGGAACATGATACAGTTCAGGCGCAAGCATCCCTGTATCAGGAAGGACCTTCAGCCTGCACAGTGCGGATATCCCTTTATCTCAGTTCACACGGAAAATCCGGACCACGGCACTATAACCAGCGAGTCCAAGGTTATCTGCGTCAGGTTTTCCGGCTACCTTCAGAAAAAGGGACATGACGATATAGTGTATCTGGCTATAAATGCGTATTGGGAGGATATTCAGATAACTCTTCCCAATCCTCCGGAAGGAGCATACTGGTCACTCTGTGTTGACACGGGAGATGAGGATGGCAAGTATTTTTACAACAGGCCGCGTCCCCTCACCTGGAGAAACAAGACCATGAAGGCCAGAAGTGTCAGCGTATTCATTGCATCTTACGGAGCAGGATATGGCAACAGATGAAAAGAATCGCAAGATTAGTTTTATAGTGGGCGGCTATGAGTTTATGTCTGAGGAAGATGCCAAAAAAGCCGAGCTGGATCTGTCCAAGATAAAGCTCCTTGAGGCACGCGTCAAAGCAAGCCGCCCCAATGACATAAAGGCTGTATACGAGAAATCCATAGAGAACAAGATTTTCAAGACCCCCATAGGCTGGGGGTATCTGTGCGGGCTCAGGGAAAAGCTTCTTCAAAGCGGTTTTATCGAAGAAGACCTTGTGCCTATTCCCTTAAACATTTCCATGACGCGTCACTCGGCTCTGGAGAACCTGAACGTCAGACAGAGGATAAAGGTGGAAGAGCCAAAAAGGAATATTGAGTTTAGAAAAGTATTTCCTATCGTTCTGGACGTTGTTCTGGCGATACTGGTGATACTTATGTTTGTCGTCGCCGCGACGGGAGAGAACGACAACATCCTGAACTATAAGCGCAATGTCACGAACAGATACGCCTCCTGGGAGGAGGACCTCAAGGAGCGCGAAAAAAGGGTAAGACAGGCCGAGAAGAGACTTGGAATTGAGGACACATCGGATTATTATGAAGAAAACGCATCGGACGGTTAAGTGTAAGGTGCTTCTTACTGTATCTGCAACCGGCCATTAAGAAGCATACAGTAAACGGCTGGCATTAGAGGAGGTAGTTCAAATTGGAAGACTTAAAGATACTGGTGGTTGATGACGAGAGCCGCATGCGCAAGCTCGTCAGGGACTTTCTTAACAAGGACGGATACATTGTTATCGAGGCCGGAGATGGTCAGGAGGCACTCGATATTTTTTATGCTGATAAAGACATATCGCTGATAATCCTTGATGTGATGATGCCAGGGAGGGACGGCTGGGAAGTTACCCGCGAGATAAGACAGACCTCAAAGGTGCCGATCATCATGCTGACGGCAAAGAGCGAGGAGCGGGATGAGCTCCTGGGTTTTGAACTGGGCGTAGATGAGTACATCAGCAAGCCATTCAGCCCCAAGATCCTCGCCGCGAGAGTATCGGCAATCCTACGCCGTACCGGCGTATCCCAGGGGAATGAGATCATGGAGGTCGGCGGAATTATCTTAAACAAAGTCGCTCACTCCGTATCCGTGGACGGCAGAGAAATCGAGCTCTCATACAAGGAGTTTGAGCTTCTGACATACTTTTTTGAGAACAAGGGCGTTGCCCTCTCGAGGGAAAAAATCCTCAATAACGTCTGGAACTATGACTACTTCGGCGACGCCAGAACCATCGACACCCACGTCAAGAAGCTGCGCGGAAAGCTCGGCGATAAGGGCGAAATGATAAAGACCATCTGGGGCATGGGGTACAAGTTTGAGGATTAAAGCGAGGGACAAATATCTATGGAGCAGTTTTTTCTGTGTGGGGGTATAGTAATACCCAAAAAATCAGGGTCAGGTGTGCGCAGCAGAGCAAAAGAGTACTTAAGGGAAGTTGTTGCAGACTTTGATGAAGAAAAAGATTACTTCTGCGGCATCAATACCCATACTCCCACAACAGCTATTTCCTGGAGAGAAGTCAAGGGAAGCGATGAGATGGCAGCTTTTCCGGCAAATATAAAAGGAAATTATAAGTACGAGAGATATTTCATCGTGAAATTTAAGGGGGAGAATGAGCCTTTAGTAATTCTTCTTGCGGGAGATGACAGAGATGCCCTTCTTAACAAGTTCATTAGTAAGAAGGCTAACAATCCTCTTTCAGACTTAAGTCGTGTCAATATTGATGAGAATATAAAAGGAGAGTGAGTAATGTCTGCGGAACAGTCTTTTAATGATGTATTTAGTCCTACACCGGGGTTTCGTGTGACAGATATCATTCTCCTTTCTTATTCCATGAATCCGGAGGTTTTAAATGAGATTCTTGTGGAGACGGGGCTTGTGGATATCCTTTCGCAGGCAGGAACAATCTCTGACCATGTGGAAGTAAGGCTTCAGAGTAACAGGTACCAGCACGGGGAATACGATATAGATGAATTTCCTTATGCAAAGAGCGTGATTGCCGACGGGAAAGTGAGAGGAATCAGTAAAAGCGCATCCTCATTTCATCCAAAGCTCTGCCTTTTCCTGATGCGAAGGGAAAACGGAGACAATCTCCTGACCCGGGGAGAAACTGAAGATTACAGGATCCGCCTTGTGATCTCCAGCAGAAACCTCACAAAGAATTCCATGCTTGAAGGAGTACTCTGTCTGGAGAGCGGTGTTCTTGAAAGGCGTGATTTAAACCCGGAACTAGTTTCTTTGCTAAGAGGGATATGTGAAATAGATGGCTGTAATCCTGTTGTTGAAAAACTTGCAGGCGTCGATTTTTCCGAAAGTGCAGCAAGAATCTTTGGCCTTCCATCCGGGAGCTGCTTGGTTTCATTTTGTACAAACGAGGATCAGTCAGGCAAAAAGATTAAGGATTATATTGCAAAAGACTTGGAAAATGCCCGCAAATGCAGGATAGTATCTCCATTTCTCGGAGAGAGAAAGTTTATGGACTCTTTCTTTGAGGGGATTTTAAAGGACAACCGTGACATTTATGTTATTACCAACAGCATAAGAAAAGACATCCTGCTTGAAAATGAATTGCCAAAGGATACTGTGTTTCGCTCTGTAAATGGAGGCGATGGCTTATTTGTACACGCCAAGATTTATGCTGCTGACACGGACAATGAGAGCGTCTTATATGTAGGGAGCGCCAATTTTTCAGAGAACGGGCTTAAAAGGAACCATGAGCTCATGTGCAGGTTAAGTGTTGGTAATGGCTTTTCTTTTTGCAGCGTTGTGGAAGAAATGTTCGGAGAGCTCACATACTGCAGTATAGATGATTCCGCCACAGAAGAGATTGAAGGGTATGAAATACCGGAACTTGACCTGTCTGCTTCTGAGAGGGATGCTCTGTGCAAAGCTATGAGGGAGAACCTCAGAAAAACACAGCTGACTGAAGCTTTACGATTATACTTTGGAGACATTGATGCAGATGCGCCGCTGGCCGATGCCATAAGACGTCTGGTAAGATCAGGAGAAACAGATGAGACGATCAGCAGTGAAAAAATCGGGCTGCTAAAAGAGAGGACGGAACGGTTTGATGCAGGTTCTTCCGTCAGGAAGTGCTTCAACTCACCGTTCTATCCCTTTGTTCTTGTGACCACATCAATAGGTGCGGAGGGACTTGACTTTCACCAGTATTGCGAGAGGTTGGTGCACTACACAGCTCCCGCAAATGTTGTGGCACTGGAACAGAAAAATGGCAGGATCGATCGCTACGGATCACTTGCTCAGAGAAAGTGGTGGTCATCACCGGGAAATGTCTTTGCCATGGAGCACGGATTTAAAGAGCATATCGAGGCATCTGGCGGAATGATCCCGGGGTGGGATGCCGGTGAGGGCAACCTCCATTACTACTTCATGTATACCCTCTATACATCCGAGAAAAAGGAACTGGAAGAGCTCTTTAAAAAACAGAATGAGTACAGAAGGCAGATTGGAGTAAACTCCTGTATAGAACCGGACAGCCTCAATCTGTGCCCTTACTGTCATCAGAAGCTGTAGAGAAAAACACTCACAAAATAAGACAGATTTGTCCAAAAATAATTAAATGACTGTAATATTATAAGACCATGACGTGATAGTCATGGTCTTATTTAACAAAAAGGCAATGTAAAGCAAATAACGTGTAAGCAGTCCCGGGGGATCCGGCCATACGGTACCCCCATTAGGACCAATGAGGAGGTTACAAATGAAAGTAAATTACGAGGTAAGTGACAACACTGATATGGAGGACATCTATATGGAAAAGCTCATGCATATTTTTGTGGCAGTTGCCATCGTCGATGCCGTTGTTATGGGAGTGGGTACAATAGTCGGTATTGCGATGCTCATGCACCTTGACAGGATACAGTTCATGATCGAGTATCTGTCCAGATAGAAAAAACTATGGAAACGCTGAACCAATCAGCGTTTCCACAGAATCATAAGATCCGGAAGGACTGGCAAAAACTGCCGGATGATACATTTTCAGAGGTCCTCAGCTTAACCGGTTTGCGGCTTTGGTGAGTACTTCCTTTACTTCCATGACCATTTTCTTTGGCGATAAAAGAGTCAGGTACTCGCATCTCTCTACGGCAAAGCGCACGGCGTTGTCATACTCCACGTTGTGAATAGTAGCCAGAAGGAACTGCTGAGGCCTGCCGTTATAGTCAACTTCGGAAGGGGCATGAATCCGCTCTGACGGTTTCAGAGAGATATTTGGACCAAAATTATCTACAAGCATCTGAAGCGACCAGTTAGTGCACTCAAAGGTGCAGGTGGTCTTGTGCGTGTGCTTGTGAATTGCCATACCGGGATAGGTGTTGGAATATTTTATGCCGTCAAAGAATATATGCCCCTCCGGATCTTTTTCATAAAACTCTCTTAAAACAAGAGGGATTGCTTTTCTCTTTGTTTCTTTTTGGGTATTGTCTTTTTGCATTTCCACATGAGGTTTTACGCTGATGATACGGTCAACGCGAAAATGTGTAGGCCCGTCATATTTGTCAAAGGATGCAATCATATAGTACTCACCGTCGTTCCAGATGAGCGCATAGGGATTTAGCACGTAGGGATCTCCGGCCCTGTTCCTTTCATGGAAGATGGGAGCGGAAGTATCCGGTGAATAGTCGTAAATTCCGTAGACAACATCTATCTTTATCTTTTTTTCAATGGCAGAGCTAATAATCTCCACATTTCTTAGGAATATCGAATCCCGTCCCGGAAAGGGTACTGCGTCCTTTGACCTGACATATTTTGGTCTGTCCTTGAGATGAGGAATTGAAAGCTCACTTCCGGATAAAGAGGCGTCAACGCAGGCAGGATAAGAGGGTTCGGGATGGATGAGACTTAGCCTTTCAAGGAGGTAGAGCTTCTCAGCGTCGGATAAGTATCTGCTGCTTCGTAGTGTCCCGTATATGAGTTCCATGTCGCTGCAAGATAGTAAAGGCTCAAAATAGTAGCGCTTTTGAGAGCCCTTTCCCGCATTGCTTTTTCCAAGAAAAATAGAGTCGGCTTCGCGATACCTGATCCTCCCGCCGTAGGTCGCAAGGAGTATGCTGTTAAGGTATTTAAGATACTCATCGCTGCTGTCCGCTATTTCATCACACAGCTTCATTTTTCTGCTTGTGGTTCGGGTGTTAAAAAAATCCGTATCCTCGCTCCCTCCGCCCATCATAAGGGAGAGACAGCCGGATATCTCTGCGCAGGACAGGGCATGGTCTATATCCGAAACTCTCTTAAGTACATAGACGATGAGTGATGTTTCATACTGTTTAAAGATATTCTTTAAGTCGCTGTAATCTTCTAAAGCCGGCCTGTCCTGAGATTGCCGCTTTAGTCTGCGAGAATTTGTGCTCATAAGCGTTCCCCCTGGTAAATAATCTGCCTGATAAAAGAAGTATAACATCAATTTGATGAAAAAGGACAAATCTGACCAAAAAAGTTTTCCATGCCGCGATAGTATTTGTATAGAAACGATGAAAGGAGTGGTAAATATTATGGAAGTTGTTCATTCTGAACTGATCCCTTCCTGGATGAAAAGATTTGATGATACAGGTGAACTTATAAGGTACCTGAGAAAGGAAGGCGAAAATAACCCATCAGAAAACGTGTATGTTAAGCTGACCTACAGCGAAGCACAGGATATCAGGAAAAAAGGTGTACCTCTAGCCCTTTTGGATGTGTTATGGGGCGACGAATTTGGACTAAAGGGGAGTCCGATTATGCTCGCACTCCTCTTTGGAGAATTTGAGTCGGCAGAAAGAATACTCGGGGCTCTAACCATAACAGGCATCAGGTCCTTTGGACGGATTCAGGATGTTAAGCAGCTCACTGATGACAACTCGTTCCTTATGCCTGGCTTCAATCAAAATGAAATAAAGAAAGAAATAGGGATCGAGAATCTTCTCTATATTCCTGAACTAAGTATTCCAAAAGCACTTCATGAGGAAATCTTTACAAGGATCACCGAATCTTCACTGCAGACCCCGTGCTTTTTGTTGCCGGACATAAGAAAACTTGGCGACAAAAGAGTCCGGGAGATGTTTGTGGAAGACTATAAAAGGAATCCTGATGCCTTCAGGGTGACAAACGATTACCGCTCAGATGAAATAGACAGCCTTCCCTTTTTACTTAAGGTATACCGCGATGACAGGTCAGCGGGGATTCTTTTGAAGAATACAGGCTACGATCCGATGCGTTGTTCCGATGAGGAGTTCTTGTCAGGGAAAGGATTTGATCCCTCAAAAAGAGTTCTTGACTCAGGGGAGATAATTGGCAGGATAACGGAGCTTTTGCGCGAACGGGAGGGTATTCACTCAGAGTATTTTTCTCTTGCTCTCAGGGTAATAAGTGCGCTGCGGAAAGTCAGGTTCAGTGGAATATCAGAGAAAGATATGATGGACTCTGAGGAGAAAATATGGGAGGTGCTTAAAAGGATCCCCTATAAAGACCTGTATTTTGAACAGATGGTGTCCTGTTCATATGATGCAAAGGGAATCAGCACAGAGGCTGTCTATGAGTTTGCCTACAGGATGACGGGAAAAAAGAAGACACTCATTGCAGACGGGTACAAAAAGGCATCGATCGCAGACATGCTTCATATGAATCCGGATCTTATGACGGAACAGACACCATTTCGAATGTTTAATACTTCCGGCAGGAATATTTATGCCAGAGTTTTTTCACTGCTTGGCTATGTTGACCGGATAGAGTATGAAAGAATTCCGGACAAAGATACACTTCTCAAGGTGATCTGTAATGACCGCGAAGAAATAAAAGATCTTTTACCTGACCTTTTGGAGAAGGGGCTGATTCCAAGGCAGTATACTGACTATCTGATCAAAAACCTAAGAAAGAGGGAGGGCTGTGAATATATGCTGCCACTGCTCATAAGCCTTAAGTGGAAGGAGGATACTAAGATATTTGCTATTCTTGCAAAGGGAGCGGAGTATACCTTTATATGGATCACACCCGACATGGTGGGAGAGAGCTGGGTTACCGATCTGCGAATGCGGCATGGCTTTGATCTTTTCGCTATAGGCGATGTTCCTGATACTTACTATGACGAGGTATTATCAAAGCTCATTGAGGATGGGGGATTTGTTCTTGATGAGGGGCTGGATGTGAGAGGTGTTGTGAGAGTGGTGAGAAAACTGAGGGGAGGTGCTTTTGCGGAGGAGGATCTTAAATGGATGATCGGCTATGCCGGGGGAAGGTGCAATGAGACAAGGTCGGGAAAGAAACTGTTAACGCGCGATGCCTTTGATATTGCAGCTATCTCAAAAAAGAACGCCCTTTCAAGACTTGAAGAGATGCCGGGGCTTTCGGAAGTAAAGACTCTTGTCATGGAGCAGGTAGCTCTCCTGAAAGAAGCAAAAAGGAACGACAAGCTGTCAGACATTCATTCCAACATGCTCTTTTTCGGAAATCCGGGAACAGGCAAGACGACCTGCGGAAAGCTCCTCTCCGAGATAATGGCAGACAAAGGAATCTCTAATCCCTGCTTCATTGAGGCTTCCAGGGCTGATATAATCGGGCAGTTTGTTGGTTCCACGGCGCAGAAGACAGCATCCCTCTTTGAGAGAGCAAGAGGGGGAGTGCTGTTTGTGGACGAGGCCGGGTTCTTTTTAAACACCGACTCAGGCGGTTTTGTAAATGAGGCTATAAAGGAGTTTGTGAGATTTATGGAAGCTTATCCCGATGTGACTGTGATATTTGCCATGTACAAAAGCGAGGCAGATTTGTTTTTGCAGCTTGATGCGGGACTGTCATCGAGGATATCTGCCATGATCGAGTTTCGGGATTACACTGACAAGGAGCTCTCTGACATCTTTGAGTATATGGTAAGAGCAAAGGGGTATAAGAGCGGAGCCGGTGCCGGAGAGAGAGCCATTAATTATATCGAATCTATCAGAGGAGAAAAGAACTTTGGAAATGCAAGAGAGGTGAGGAAAATCGTGGAGTCATCGGTTATCGCCCATGCTGTCAGAATAATGGATGCGGACGAAAAGTGCCGGGATGTGAATACAATAACTTTCTCCGATGTAAAAAGAGGAATCGAGAGGATCAGACACAGCCCGAAGAAGAAGGAATTCGGCTTTGCATATACTGCCAAAAATCAGTACAGTTATGCGTGAATTAGCGATATAATGGAGTGTAGTGGCACAAAGAGATTATCGGAGATATGTCTATGAGGGAAACTATTATACTTGCGCCCGGGCTGAACGGAAATGAGCTTATGGAGATGATGGCAAGGCGCGGAGTCAGCAGCATAGATATGAGAATATGCGGGGCGGGGGAACTCGCCCGCATCTCTCTTATGAGATCGGGGATATCAATTAACGAAAACATTCTTGGACCTGATGAAGAGATGGTTGCCGTCGCCAAAGCCATAAAGGATATAGACTATTTTGGAAGCGCCTCCTTTACCGATATCGGTGAAATCCGAAAGGTGATCAATATAATGCGCTCCCTTGTGTGTGACGGTGATGAGGAAAAAGGTATTTCCGATACGCTTATTGGAGGTCTTTTTGCAGAAAAAAATACAGCGCTTATTGCAGCATACAAAAACTATAAATCAGTCCTGTCAGATATGAAAGCGATTGACTTAACAGGTGTGATAAAAAAGGCGATAGAAAACTGCTCTCCAATAGATGCTGATTTTCTCACATTTGAAGAAATTCCCTTAGGGGCT
The DNA here is from genome assembly GCA_017470505.1 of Butyrivibrio sp. Taxonomy (GTDB): domain Bacteria; phylum Bacillota; class Clostridia; order Lachnospirales; family Lachnospiraceae; genus Butyrivibrio. The sequence goes on from JAFUYO010000046.1 coordinate 49,223, forward strand.
GTTGAGAAGAAGCTCCTTGATAAGTTATCAGGCGGCAATTACAGACGTATCCCGATATCTGACCTCTTTGGGGCAGGCAGGGCTGCTTACGAGAAGAGCATATATCATAACTGTTACGGCGCCTCAAATGAAGTACAGAATATCATAGCAGATATTTACAGGGGAAAGAGCCCTGACAGATGCACGGTTGCTGTGACGGATACAGATACATACTCTCAGCTGTTTTTTGACATCGCACTCACAGCCGGGATCCCAATGACTTTCGGCTGCGGAATACCAATAATAAACTCCAATCCGGCAAAGCTCTTATCTTACTATCACAGATGGAGAGCAAAGGGATTTTACGGTACCGGGGCGCTCATGGATCTTCTGAAGAGCGACTGTTTTGATAAGTCCGGACTGTATGAGACATTCCCCAAAGATGATGAGAACTTTAAGACAGGTATGAGTGATGTATCCGTCAGTACAGAGGATGCTAAAGAGAAGATCATCCCGATGCCGACAAAGGGATACTCACCGACAGCACTTGATACTTTCTTTTCATGCCCGAGAAGATTCATGCTCAGGTACATAGTAGGGATATCTGAACCTGAGGATGACGATCCTTTTGAAGTTATTTCAGCTGCGGGAGTGGGAGTTCTTGCCCACGCTCTGATGGAAGATCTCTCTGATTCTGATATGACAGAAGATGAATTTCTAGGGCTTGCCGGAACGAGGTTTGACAGTTATATCTTAGAGAATCCTCCTCTGATTGAAGCTAAGGCAGATGCGGAGAAAAGCCGCTTTGCCGAGATGATGCAGACAGCTTACAGGATGGATCCAAAGAGGAGAGTCGTGCTCAGTGAAGAGGACATTGAGTGTATTCACGAAAGTGGTGTCAAAATTCACGGGTTTCCGGACAGGGTGGAAAAGCTCGATGATGGCACCCACCTTATAGTAGACTTCAAGACGGGCAGGAGGGTTAAACATGCTTCAGACGACATAGATACCTGCCTTCAGGTCCTTATATATGCCTATCTCATGGAGAAGAAGGGATACAAAATATCCGGCTGCGAATACAGATATCTGCGGAAAGACTTATCCGGAAGGGGGAGACGAATGATGACGAATGTTCAAAATGACAGTGATGCGCTCTCAAGAAACCGGATAGTATCGGATATAGACAGGAACTTTTTTGTGGAGGCGGGAGCCGGCTCAGGCAAGACGACAATGCTGGTAAACAGGATGGTCGCCATGGTTGAGGGAGGCATAGATATCAGCAGGATATGTGCCATCACCTTTACCAAAGCCGCTGCAAATGAGTTCTACGAAAGGTTCCAAAAGGCGCTGATACAGCGCAGCAGGTCTGAGTATGTATGGAAGGACAGAGGCTTTGCGGGGCAGCTTAAAGCCCCAACGGATGAGTCAAGAAAAAGGTGCAGGGATGCACTTGAAAGGATAGACCTGTGCTTTATGGGGACGATCGACTCGTTCTGCAACATGGCGCTCTCAGAGCACCCATTTGACGCAGGGATACCTTCAGACTCAAGGATAATATCAGAGGATGAGGAAGACGTTTTTTACCGCAGGATGTTTGTGAGGATATGCTCGGGTGAGTTTGGAGCTGAGAACAAGAAACTGTCGGATACCTTCAGAATGTTCTTTTTTGATGCGGAGGCGGCATTTGTTAAGGGCATGAAGCTTGTTATGAACAACCGCAATGTCCATCTCAATTTCAGTGAAAATATGGGAGCGGATATTTCCCGCATCTTTCAGGCAGATAAAAAAGAAGTTACGGACGCCTTAAAAACGCTGATATATCATCCGGAGATAAAATATGACGGCGAGAAAAAGAGTCGTGAGGCCTGGGACAGAATAGGTGAGACATATAAGACCCTGTCGGGAAACTGGTCTTACAATTTCGGAAGTATAGTTTACGTATTAAAGAGCATGAGTGACATAAGGCTGCTTCCGGATTCTCTTGAAAAATACGGCGTCTCACTTGGGGAGTTGTTTGTCCTCGGAGGCAAGAGCCATAAGTGGCTTGAATGCAGAGTCGGCGCAGAAAAGGGATTGTATGAGAAAGTAACAGGCTTCAGATACGACTGCTCCATGACGTTTTTCATGAGGTGCGTGCCTCTAATTGAAGAAGAGATGAGAAGAAAAGGACTGCTCTCATACTTTGACTACCTTTATTACCTCAGGAACATGCTGAGGAAAGATTCGGAAAACGAAGGAAAACTCATAGAGTATATCTACAAGAGACACAGTTATTTCCTTATTGATGAGTTTCAGGATACAAACCCGATGCAGGCGGAAGTGTTTTTTTATCTGACTGCCAAAAAGCTGCATAAAGACTGGAAAAAGTGCGTGCCTCATCCGGGATCTCTCTTCATCGTAGGTGATCCAAAGCAGTCCATCTACAGGTTCAGGAGTGCGGATGTGACTTCGTTTTTCAGAGTCAAAAAGCTCTTTACAGGCGAAGTGGGAGAGGTGCTCTCTCTCATCAGAAACTTCAGATCCACAAGAAAGATGTGCAGTTACTTCAACAGTGTATTTAAGGAGCTGCTCCCAAGTGAGACTGAAGTCCAGAGTAAATATGAAGAAATACCTCTCCCTGATGAGACACAGGGTGAGTTTCAGGGAGTCTACAGATATGAGTCGTATATAGGAAAGTCTGCACAGGTAAAACCTGAAATGAGTGACCCCAAAAAGATTGCGGATATAATTGAGCTCCTTGTGGGGCGGGATGACATTAAGCTCTCCCTCCCGGGTGATGATGCCAAACGGCCTGTAAAATACAGTGACATAATGGTGATAACTTCCGCAAAGAGCTTGCTTGGACCAATCATAAGGGAGCTGGATACAAGAAAAATCCCGTCAAGGGTTGAGGGGAGTGTTCCCTTTTCCGAGAATGAGGCTCTTGTTGAAATCTGCAACGTATATGCGGCAGCAGCAGATCCCGGGGATGAGATAGCACTCTACGGGGCACTTAAGGGAAAACTCATAGGCACGCCTGAAAATGAGATCATCTCTGTCAGATGTTCAAATGAGATCATAAGAGAGCTTCATGAAAAGAGCAGATTTCTTTCGCCGGCGGCTCTGTTTGAAGAAATACTTGAGCGCTTTAAAGTGTATACTAAAGTGGAGGCGAAGAATCCGGAGATAGTGTTCTACACCCTTGAACTCTTGCGAAGTGGAGAAAAAAGCGGAACTATCATAACCCACAGACAGGGAAGTGATTATTTGAAAGGCCTTGTGTCAGGAAAATCGGATGAGGAGAGGTGCCTTAGCCTTACTCTTGACCAAAACTGTGTACACCTCTCAAATCTCCACAAGGTAAAGGGGCTCGAGGCTCCGATTGTTATACTTGCTACTGCATCGTCAAGGTCCGGATCAAGGGGCGCAGCCATAAGGATAGAGCACACTGATGACGGAGCAGAAGGGTATGTGTTCAGGCTTGAGAGGGACAAAAACGGGAGCGCACCGACTGCATCATTTTTTGAGACAATGTCCTTTGACGACAAAGCTGAAGAGGAAAAACTCTCCCTCAAGGCAGAAAACGCAAGGCTCATCTACGTTGCGGCCACCAGGGCGCGCAATGCTCTCATTATAAGCGACTGTGGGTATCTGAGGGACAATGCGGGTGTCGTATCTGACAGCAGATGGAAGCCTCTGTTAAAGGGGAACATCCCTGACATCTTTTCTTCAGTTTCTGCTAAAGGCCTTGCTGAGAAAAAACAAAGCCCGTCTGTGGATGCAGGTGAGCTGTACAGACAGGCGGAAGAAGAGTGTGTTTTAAATGACAGATCTTTAGAACGTGCGACCTATAAAACAGCGACGCCGAGCAGCCTGAAACTACTATCAAAGCTGTCAGATGACACGACAGATATTAATCACGAACTGACAGATGCTCCGGGAAAAGGAGATATACCTAAGGGGCAGCTCTCTGCTGTCATCGGGACCATGACCCACAAACTCATGGAGATGATGGTGTCATCAAAAGGAAACTTCAGCGCGAGGGGAGCTGTCGATGAGATCATAAAAGAGTTTTCGACTCCGGAGTCTGCTCCGTATGAAGCTCTGCTTTCAGAGAAGCTTTACAAAGTTGCCGAGACCATGAGAAACGGAGGATATGAACAGAAAGGCGCTCTGCCGGCGGATATCCTGAGTGTCCTCTTATCTGCTGACGAGGTTTACTGTGAGGTTCCGTTTTGCTTTCGGGAGGATACAGAAGAAAGTATTGTGTGGAACGGTGTTATGGATGTAATCTATTTACAAGACGGTGCGTGGCATATTGTAGATTACAAAACAAATGCTGACGGGAACGATTTGGATCAAAAGTATCAGGCACAGATGTCTGCATACATCAGGGCGTTCAAACAGATTACCGGTAATGACGCTGATGCACTGACATATCACATTGATGTTGATGCTCGTATAAGAAATACAAATTTTGTCGGAGGTCGCTAATGAAGATTTCTAATTCAAGGAACCTGATGACGGTAGCCATAGCAGGCGGTTTTGTCGTCGCACTCATTTTGGTGCTTGGGACGATCTGGAGTGGCGAGATGGCCAGGAGCGATACGCAGCAGGCGGTCCGCAATGTCAGCCTCTTGTATCTGGAGGAGCTTGCCAGCAGAAGAGAACAGGTAGTAGCGTCTACGCTAAACGACTATGTCAAGGACATGGATGTGGCACTTGGCCTTCTTACAAGTGAAGACCTTGAAAGTGTGCAGAGCCTGCAGGCCTATCAGCTCAGAATGAAGCAGATCTACGGCCTTGAGAAGTTTGCTTTTGTGGATGAGAACGGGACTATTTACACGTCGAGGGGAACAAGAAAGGACATAGACCAGTATGCCTTTGACCACCAAACGATCTCCGAGCCCGAAGTGTCAATCAAAAATGCAGGAGGGGACAATATCAAGGTCGTCATAGCCATGCCGACTGACCGCCTGCCTTATGAGGGGCATTTCCTTGAGATCTGCTTTATGGAAATAGATATGAGCACAATGCTCGAGAACATATCGCTTCAGTCCAGTGCCAACAGCACGACATTCTGTAATATTTATACAGCTGACGGGTACTCTCTTACGAATACAGTTTTAGGAGGGCTTGCCAGCGAGGATAATCTTCTTTCAGCCCTGGAAAACGCGGATTTTGAAAGCGGTTATGACATTGAAATGGTAAAAAACGACTTCAGGGACTCAGGGACAGGTGTTGTTTCTTTTACCTATAACAATATAAAAGAGTCTATGTACTATGTCCCTGTACATCGCACTGACTGGATGCTGACCTACCTCATAAGGGAGTCTGTCATAAGCGGTCAGATTGATGCCATATCAGAGGGGATTGTTATGCGCAGCCTCTTTATGTCCGTACTTACGGCTGTAGTCCTCGCTGCGCTGTTCATCATGATGATCGTTCAGCTCAGAAAGACTTCCAAACTGGCGATTGAGAGAGAGACGTCAGAGCTTATGCAGCAGGAGCTGGAGGAGAGAATTGCGCTTCAGGATGAGCTCCTTGAACAGGAGAAACAGAGAGTTCGGCTCGACAGCATGATCACTGCAATGGCATCAGACTACAGAAGCGTCTATTACGTGGACCTGGACAAGGATCAGGCGACCTGTTACAGAAGCGACCCGAACGATACCGAGACGTCGATGGGGGACGTTTTCACCTTCTCTACAGCGTTTAAAAAATATGCAAACGACTATGTGGCTGAGAACTACAGGCAGCAGTTCCTTGATTTTATAAGGCCTGAAAATATCAGGAAGAAACTCTCCCAAAATGCCATGATAGCATTCCGATATCTGGTCAGAAAGAACGGTGAAGAGAGCTATGAGATGCTGCGAATGGCAGATGTCAAGAACAGCAAAGAAGGCGGAGATAACACCATCCACGCAGTGGGGATGGGATTTACCAATATCGACGAGGAGATGAGGGAATCTCTTTCCAGGAATCAGGCTCTTTCTGATGCACTCAAGATTGCTGAGGAAGCCAGTATGGCCAAGACAGCCTTCTTATCAAGCATGAGTCATGAGATCAGGACACCGATGAACGCGATCATAGGTCTTGATACCATCGCTCTCCAGAATCCTGACCTTCAGGCGGATACCAAGGATCACCTCGAGAAGATAGGTTCAAGTGCGAGGCACCTGTTGAACCTGATCAACGACATTCTTGACATGAGCAGGATTGAGAGCGGAAGAATGACCATAAGAAAAGAGGAGTTCAACTTCCGTGAGATGCTCACCCAGATCGACACCATGATAGGCGGACAGTGCCGTGACAAGCATATAAACTATGAGAGCAGAGTCTCGGATGAGGTTGAAGATTACTACCTGGGAGATGACATGAAGCTCAAGCAGGTCATCATCAACATTTTGGGCAATGCTGTCAAGTTTACCCCGGAAGGCGGAACAGTCACGTTTATCGTTGAGCAGACAAGGCTCTTTGAAAATAACGCATCCCTGAAGTTTACCATGAAGGATACCGGAATCGGAATGGATAAGGAGTACATTCCCAAAATATTTGACGTCTTCAGCCAGGAGGATGAGAACAGGGCCAATAAATTCGGATCAACCGGTCTTGGAATGGCAATTACCAAGCGTATCGTGGATATGATGAACGGCAGCATTTCAGTTGACTCCATAAAAGGTGAGGGGACAACCTTTACAGTCAGCATCACTCTCACAAAGAGCGACCATGAAGAGCGGGAAGAGAAGTTTGATACAAATAATCTGAAGGTACTTGTAATAGATGATGATCCGGTTGACGGTGAGAGTGCAAGGATTGCCCTTGAGGAGCTGGGCATCACTCCGGATGTATTCTTAAACGGGAATGATGCGATCGAGCATATCAAGGTTGAGATTGCAAGGCATGAAGCCTATGACATGATTCTGGTAGACTGGAAAATGCCTGAAAAGGACGGCATTCAGGTGACGAGAGAAATAAGAGAGATAGTCGGCTCAGACTCTGCTGTTGTGGTGCTGACTGCCTATAACTGGGATGATATTGAAAAGGAAGCTTTAGAGGCAGGCGTGGACGACTTTATGGCAAAGCCTCTGGCATCTTCAAATGTTATGTCTGCGTTTAAAAAGGCAAAAGGAAGACGCAGGAGCACTGAGGTTGAGAGCAGGGTTTCTCTTCTTGCGGGAATGAGAGTCCTCGTGGCGGAGGATATGGCCATAAATGCCAGGATCATGAAAATGCTCCTGTCGACAAAGAAGATTGAAGCTGATGTGGCGGAGAACGGCCAGATCGCAGTTGACATGTTTAAAGAAGCTGCGCCCGGGTATTACAGCGCAGTACTCATGGATGTGAGAATGCCGGTGCTTGACGGGCTTGGCGCAACTAAGGCGATAAGGGCGCTCGACAGGGAAGATGCAAAGAAGATACCGATCATTGCCATGACAGCCAATGCCTTTGACGAAGATGTCCAGCGCTCTCTGCAGGCCGGAATGAATGCGCATCTTAATAAACCTGTCGAGCAGGATAAGCTCTTTGCGACACTTTCAGAGCTGACACGTGAATGATCATGAAGAGTACAGGTCAGACAAAAGTCCATTCAATTAAATATGAGATCAGTGCCCTGTTTATCGGCATTATGGTCGCAACGTTTGCACTTATCATGCTGGCGAATCTCTTTTTCATGGAGAAGTTCTATATCAGGAATAAGAGAGAGGCCATCGTATCGGCCTACAGAAGTATCTCGGAGGCGCTTGGCACGGGAGACATCACCTCAGATGAGTTTGATGAGGAACTCAGGCACATCTGCGAGAGATACAACATCGAGATGATCGTTCTTGATGAGGACTCTCAGACCGTGAAATCATCGAGCAATAACTCTGATTTTCTGGTGAGGGTCCTGTGGGGGAACATCATCGGCTCAACCGATGAGAATAAGACCATAATCGACAGCGGCAAGGGCTACACTATACAAATCGACGAGGACAGGATAACAGGCAGAAAGTACCTTGAGATGTGGGGCATTGTCGAAACGGGGCATCTTTTGCTGATCAGGACCACAATGGAGAGCATAAGGGACTCTGTCATAATCTCCAACACCTTTATGGCATACGTTGCGCTCATCGCAATTGTCATCGGCTCCGTCATGATACTCTTTATCTCCAAGAGAGTTTCAGGCCCAATCGAGAAGGTCTACCGCATCTCCGATGAGATGAAAAAACTAAACTTCGAAGCCAAATACTATCCTGAGGGGAAGTACAGAAATGAGATCGATGTCCTCGGGCAGAACATGAACGAGGTGTCTGAGACCCTGGAGAGCAACCTCAAGCAGCTGAAGAACGCCAACATACAGCTTCAGCAGGACATCGCCAAAAAGGAAGAAATCGATGAGATGCGAAAAGAGTTTCTGTCAAACGTATCTCATGAATTAAAGACTCCGATTGCCCTGATACAGGGCTACGCGGAAGGCCTGAAAGAAGGCGTAGACGATGACGAGGAGAGCAGGAACTTCTACTGTGAGGTCATAATGGACGAGGCTTCCAAGATGAATATCATGGTAAAAAAACTCCTGACCTTAAATCAGCTTGAGTTTGGAAATGACAATCTGAACATGGAGAGATTTGATATAGTTGACATGATCTCAAACTACCTCAAGTCAGCTTTGGTCCTTGCGGAAAAGAAGGGAGCTGAGGTGAGATTCTCAGACTATCAGCCCATCTTTGTCTGGGGAGATGAGTTCAAGGTTGAGGAGGTCTTGCAGAACTATTTCAGCAACGCGGTCAACCACGTAGAGGGAGACAATATCATAGAAGTCAAGCTCATGCAGAGTGCCGCCCACGTGAGGATATCAGTGTTCAACACAGGGCGGCCCATCCCTGAGGAGAGCATCAGTCAGATATGGGACAAGTTCTACAAGGTCGACAAGGCCAGGACCAGAGAGTACGGCGGAAGCGGAGTCGGGCTCTCAATCGTAAAAGCCATAATGGAGGCGATGAAGCAGGACTACGGCGTCATCAATTACGACAACGGGGTTGAGTTTTATTTTGAGCTTGAGACCAAATGAGAACTATACATCTGAACCGGGGGAGGGCGATGTTTTCTGATGCAGCAACCGGCAAAATGTAAAATTATTATGTAACAGTTCCTTAGTGTTTAAAAAAACGTTAATTTATGGTTAAATATTATTATGGGTAAAAACTGGAAATCAAACCAAAATGGTTTTACAGAGTTGGTTTTATTGTGGGGTGACTAATGAAAGTCAGAAAATATCTGGGTATAGCAATGGCGCTTACTCTTATGTCGGCGCTGTCAGCATGCGGTGAGCCCTTTCCGGAGCTGTCGGAGACAGAGTACGACCAGACTGTGGAGTACGCTGCCGGTCTTTTGATGAAGTATTCCAATAATGGCCAGGAGAGGCTCATATACGTTGATGCAAATGAAGTTGAGAAGCAGCGCAAGAAAGAGGCACAGGCTGCTGGAGATGAGCCTGCACCTAAGCCGGCACCGGAGCCTTTGCCGGAGCCTTTACCTGAACCGGAACCGGAGCCGGTTCCAATCTACAATGAGGACGGAGAGCCTACAGGAGATAGCCTTACCGCGGAGGATTTTGGACAGACTGAAAGTGCGCCCGAAATAGCAGAAGCTGATACGCAGGAACCTGCAGGCAGCGATACTTCACAGGATGCAGAAGGGACCGGTTCATCGGAAGCTTCAGACCCCAATGCGATAACGCTTTCATCTGATGAGAGTCAGGAGATACTCGATAACATTTTCCTGTCATATCAGGGCTACATGGTCTCAAGCACCTATCCTGAGAGCTCGAAGAGCTATGTTGTCAATGCGGACAAGGGCAAAAAGCTTCTGGTCCTCAGGTTTGACCTCTACAATGCGGCGGGGTCAGAGACCAGAGTCAACATGATACCCTTGAATCTCCTCTTTGAGATTGTACTTAACGGCAAGAACCTGGGGTATTCCTCTGTTACCTTCCTTCCCAACGACCTCTCGTCTTACACGGGAACTATCGATTCAAAGGCGCATGAGAGCGTTGTGGTGCTGACTCAGATAGACTCGGGGAGCGCAACCAACATAGAGAGTCTTGGGATGATTGTCCATCAGGGGCGCAATACCCAGAGCGTTAATCTTAAGTAAAAAATCAAAATAAGATTGCCACACAGGAGGTCTTTTCGTATAAAAGATTAGGATATGTGAAAAAGTAAAAAGAATGTTTTGCAGGAGGTTTATATGACGACAGGTAAGGATCTGAACAATAAAATCGTAGATGAAGAACTTGAGAATGTTTCAGGGGGGCGAATACCTAAGCCATATTCTCCTGATAAAGGCGGCGATAACGGACCTAAACTTGGAATCATGGGAGCGGGGGACACCCCACGCTCTACCGGAAAAAACATGGCAGGTTCGGATATTCTGCCCGGAAACGACGGTGTTCTTCGCCGCTGAATAGCTAAAATCTGTGGTGATACCTGATATGCTGCAGTTCCTTATCTTGAGGTATAGGTATTGGACAACCTTGAAAAACATAACAAAAGATCGCTTGAAAGGGTAGTGAAAAGCACTATCCTTTTTGTTGTTATTACAATATTCATTAACAGTTACGGTTTTGGAAGCTCTGCTGATCAATGTGTTTATGCAGTGCGGTGTCTATCCGATGGTGTATTTTAACATATTCAGTATTGTATGATGATAAATGATATGCTGGTAAGACCATCAGAGAACAGGGTTGAGGCACTTCTTCTCCTGATCGAATCGGGCGACCCCAGGGAATCGGTGGGGCACATGATCCACAACGTCAGGATGATTGAGGCATCGCCTTTCTATGATGGGGCGACTCCCATAGTGTTCCCCGCTGACAGCGAGAGAATCCTTGAAGGCATGAAAGTCCTGACGGGAGGAGAAATACATATCTCAAGAACCGACAACTACAGGCATGCAATACGGCTTGTCGGTAGAGATAAGGTGGAGGGAGAGTAAAATGATAATAAAGAGGATTGTCCCTGAAAATGTTAGCGACTACGAATCCATCCTTCCTGCTGATATCGCGGAAAATATCGGGAGGCTGCGCCATGTAGGCGTTGCTGTCCATGACAGAGAAGGCGGTGAGATCCTGGCGTCAATGGTATTTGTCCTGACAGGAGCAGGGTGGGATTCCGATGAAAAAGAAATCCTGATCCACTGGGCGTATCTTAAAGAAGGTGAAGGCGCCGATGAGATTTTTGAGACCATAAGGCAGGAGGCCGTTAAACAGAAGGTAAAGACCATGAGAGTGGTGGTGCCCGAAACTGACAAGTACAATTGCCGTGTGCTGAAAGAGCATGGCTTTGAAGGGAAAGAAGCAGAGAGCCCCTTTCTTGATCTTACGATTGAAGAGGTACTTAAGTTAAATCTCGGAAAGGTCGACGCTGAAAATGTCCTTCCGATAAGTGAGGTGACGACGAGACAGTTCAGGAGAGGGCTTACCAACATGATCTTTCATGGAGCAAGGGGCCTTTTAGAGGATGCGGAGTATCTTCCAAAGAGCTGGTTTGATGAGGATCTCTCCTGTTTTGTTCCCAACGGCAACAGCTCAAATGCTGCACTCCTTGTCAAAAGGACAGCATCCGGAGTGATAACTCCCGTTGTCCTGTATGCGATAGGCCCTGACTCTGCAGAAAACATGCTAAAGCTTATGAACTTTTTTGCCACAAAATCTTCAGAGCTCTACCCTCCACAGACGAAAGTCAGGATCGTGCGCTTCAACGACCACACCAGAGCGCTGGCCAAAAAGCTCTGTCCGGATAAAAAGGGTGAAAAGGTGTACATCTTTACACGAAGCGGAATTTGATGAGTGTATAATTGTATACAAAAATACTTGACAACCCGAAATTCTTGTTCTAAAATTCATATTCATAAAGACAAGGGCGTCTTAGAAAGGAAGATCTTTCTAAGGCGCTTTATATTTTTAGGAAACAAAGCGGTGCAATGGGGCATCATGCTGCGAAGAACGCAGTGTGCCACTGCACCGCTTTTTCTAATAAATAAACATAAACAAACGTTAGGAGGAAGAGCAGTATGTGCGCAATACTTACATACACAAGGCAGTCCGTGAGAGAGGAGTTCTTTAGGCTGATACTTGAAAAGACACATTCCCGCGGCCCTGACATGACGAGGGTGCAGAAGGTAGAGGACGGGTGGATGGGCTTTAACCGCCTGTCAATCATGGGACTTAATGAAGCCGGGATGCAGCCTTTTAACCTCGGGAAAAACAGCGTCTTGTGCAACGGTGAGCTGTACGGCTTCAAGGATCTGAAAAACTATTTAAAGGGCCTTGGCTACACCTTTAAGAGCGAGAGCGACTGCGAGATACTGCTTCCTCTTTATGAAGTCCTTGGGACCAGGATGTTTTCGCTGCTCGATGCTGAATTTGCCTGCGTCATCTACGACGGTGAGAAGCACGAGTTTATAGCGGCAAGGGACCCGATAGGCATAAGGCCTCTGTACTACGGCTACGACTCAGAAGGTTACATCCTCTTTGCCTCGGAACCCAAAAACCTCGTGGGCCTCTGTAGGGAGATAAAGCCCTTCCCTCCGGGACACTACTATGAGGACGGTAAGTTCATCTGCTACAGAGATATGACTAAGGTAAAAGAAGTTTCATCAGACAGCCTTGAAAAAATAACGACAAAGATACATGACAAGCTCATAAACGGAATTAAAAAGAGGCTTGATGCGGATGCTCCCATGGGTTTTCTTTTATCGGGAGGACTGGACTCATCACTTGTCTGCGGCGTGGCTGCGAGCATGTCAGATAAGCCACTTGAGACCTTCGCAATCGGAATGGATATAGATGCCATTGACCTTAAGTACGCAAGAGAGGTTGCTGACTACATTCACAGTAACCACCACGAGGTCATCATCACCAAAGAGGACGTGATCGGAGCTCTTGACCCTGTCATACACGCACTTGGAACCTACGACATCACAACGATAAGGGCATCAATTGGTATGTACCTTCTGTGCAAATGGATCCATGAGAACACTGATATCAAGGTGATACTCACGGGTGAGATATCAGACGAACTCTTTGGCTACAAGTACACGGATTTTGCTCCGAGCGCGGAAGCATTCCAGGAGGAGGCAGCTAAGAGAATCAGGGAGATCCACATGTACGACGTATTAAGGGCTGACAGGTGCATAAGCGTAAATTCCCTGGAAGCGCGGGTGCCGTTTGGTGATCTTGATTTTGTGGACTACGTTATGAGCATAGACCCGGGAAAGAAGCTGAACACCTACGGTATCGGAAAGTTTCTTTTGCGCCATGCCTTTGAAAAAGATGAATTTATTCCGAAGTCGATCCTGATGAGGGAGAAGGCAGCTTTCTCGGATGCAGTTGGACACTCCCTGAGGGACGACCTCATGGAGTATGCAGAAACGAAATACACTGATGACGAGTACAGCAAGAGAAGATGGGATTATGAGCACGCAACTCCGTTTACCAAGGAATCCCTTCTATATAGAGAGATATTTGAAAAGTACTACCCGGGGCAGTCGGAGATGGTCACTGATTTCTGGATGCCCAACAGGAGCTGGAAGGGGTGCGATGTAAACGACCCCTCAGCGAGAGTTCTGTCAAACTACGGCGACAGCGGTAAGTAAACATATAGTGATGAATGAACTATGGGTGAATTCCAGGTCAGCTCTGACTGGCAAGGCAGCAGCCCGTTAACAATTATTAGAATCAGGAGGAGAAAATTATGATCGATGCGAGCAAACTTACAGAAGAATTCGGATGTCTTGTTTTTAACGACAAGGTGATGAGGGAGCGCCTACCCAAGGACATCTACAAGGCGGTTCACAAAACAATAGAAAAGGGCACTCACCTTGAACTTGATGTTGCCAACTGCGTGGCAGCTACTATGAAGGAGTGGGCGGTAGAGAACGGAGCGACACACTTCACCCACTGGTTCCAGCCGATGACAGGTCTCACCGCAGAAAAGCACGACAGTTTCATCTCACCCACGGATAACGGCGGGATCATAATGGAGTTCTCAGGAAAAGAGCTTGTAAAGGGAGAGCCTGATGCATCAAGCTTCCCGTCGGGAGGACTGCGCGCAACGTTTGAAGCAAGAGGCTATACAGCTTGGGATCCTTCATCGCCTGCATTTATCAAGGACGGCTCCCTCTACATTCCGACAGCCTTCTGCTCATACACGGGAGAAGCTCTCGATAAGAAGACGCCGCTCTTAAGATCCATGGAAGCTCTCTCTGCGGAATCAGTAAAAATGCTGCATCTGCTCGGATATGAGGACGTAAACCGCGTAAATACTACGATAGGTTCCGAGCAGGAGTACTTCCTGATCGACAAGGAATACTACAAAAAGAGAAAGGACCTTCTCTTTACGGGAAGGACACTTATCGGTGCTCCGGCAACGAAGGGGCAGGAGATGGAGGACCACTACTTTGGCGTAATAAAGCCCAAGGTTTCGGCATATATGCACGACCTCGACGAGGAGCTCTGGAAGCTGGGAATCCCGGCAAAGACCAAGCACAACGAGGTAGCGCCATCACAGCATGAGCTCGCGCCCGTGTTTGAAACCGCGAATGTCGCAGTTGACCACAACCAGCTCACAATGGAAGTCATGAAGAAGGTTGCGGACAAGCATAACTTCGCCTGCCTCCTTCACGAGAAGCCCTTCGAGGGTATAAACGGGTCAGGAAAGCACAACAACTGGTCAATATGCACGGACACGGGAATGAACCTCCTTGATCCCGGCAAGAAGCCCGGCGAGAACATCCCCTTCCTTGTTTTCCTCATAGCTGTCATCGCAGCTGTCGATGACTACGCGCCTATCCTCCGGCTCTCTGTTGCATCCGCAGGAAATGACCACAGGCTCGGAGGTAATGAGGCACCGCCTGCAATCATCTCAATCTTTGTTGGCGATGAGCTGGCAGAGGTCTTAAAGGGAGTTGAGGAGGGCTCAGCCTATCAGGGCTCGGGCAAGGTTCAGATGACCATGGGAGCAACAGTCCTTCCGCACTTTACCAAGGACAACACCGACAGGAACAGGACTTCGCCCTTTGCTTTTACCGGCAACAAATTTGAGTTTCGTATGCCCGGCTCAGCAGTCTCTGTTGCAAATGCCAACATCGTCTTAAACACTGCGGTTGCAAGGGAGGTAAAAAAGCTCTATGAGAAGCTCTCTTCCTTTAGCGCCGATGAACTGCAGGGTAAGATAATGGACGTACTTCGCGACACACTTCTTGAGCACAAGAGAGTTCTTTTCAACGGAAACGGATATACGGATGAGTGGGTTATTGAGGCCGAAAAGAGAGGGCTTCCAAATCTCAAGTCCCTCCCCGATGCAATGCCATACTGGATCTCAGACGCCTCGATCGACCTCTTCACAGGTCACGGTATCTTCACCAAAGAGGAGCTCTGTTCAAGATATGAGATCCTTCTCGAGAACTACTCCAAGTCTGTTCACATCGAGGCCCTCACAATGCAGGAGATGGTGAGAAAAGACTTAACGGAAGGCATCGTCGCATATCAGAAGGACCTCGGAAAAGAGGCTGTGCAGAAAAAGAGCCTGCTGGGAGATAAGAGCGCTGCACTTGAGTGTAAGCTCCTAAAAGATCTCGATGAAGCCTCGGAAAATATCTGCAAGGCGCTTGATAAGCTGTATGAGGATACGAAGACTGCCGAGGGAAAAAAAGAAGCCCTCGAGGCAGCCAGATTCTATCAGGAGACAGTCCTCTCAGATATGGACGAACTCAGGAAATACGCCGATGAAGCGGAGGCGCTGATCCCTGAAAAGTACTTAAGCTATCCGACATACGGGCAGATGCTGTTTTCGCTCAGATAAAAGGATAAAGGAAGGAAGAGCAAATGGAAGAATGGATGAAAGAGCACGATGCCTGCGGTATCGGCGCGGTAATAAACATAAACGGCAAACCCGACAACAGGGTGCTTGACGATGCTCTTTCCATAGTAGAAAAACTTGAGCATCGCGCGGGAAAAGATGCCACCGGCAAGGTGGGCGACGGCGTCGGTATCCTTGTGCAGATTTCGCATAAGTTCTTTTTAAAGGAAGCGGGGAAGATAGGGATTACCCTAAAAAAAGCCGGCGACTACGGAGTTGGAATGTTCTTTTTTCCGACGGATCCGATGAGGAGGATGTTCGCAAAAAGACTCCTTGAGGTTATAGCCGGGAAGGAGAATTTAAAGGTACTCGGCTGGAGAGATGTAGAGACTCACCCGGAGATACTTGGCGATGTGGCGAGGGAGTGTATGCCCCATATTTCACAGTGCTTTATCGAAAGACCTGAGGATGTGCCCACCGGAATAGACTTTGACAGGAGGCTCTATTGCCTCAGGAGAGAGTACGAGAAGTCGTCAGAGGATACCTATATCTGCTCCCTCTCATCCAGAACCATTGTGTATAAGGGCATGTTCCTGGTCGGGCAGCTGCGCAGATTCTATGAGGATCTGCTATCGCCTGACTATGAGACTGCTATAGCCATGGTCCACAGCCGCTTCTCGACCAACACGACTCCTTCGTGGCAGAGAGCGCACCCCTACCGCATGATAGCCCACAACGGAGAGATCAACACCATCCGCGGCAACAGCGACAGGATGCTTGCGCGCGAGGAGACCATGTCATCTGATATGTTTGGAGATGACCTGTCCAAGGTCTACCCTGTAATCGCTTCCTCGGGCTCAGATTCAGCAATGCTCGACAACACGCTCGAATTTCTCTATATGAACGGAATGGACCTTCCTCTTGCGATGATGGTCACAATACCTGAACCCTGGAAACACAATGACTTTATGGCTCAGGACAGAAAGGACTTCTATCACTACTACGCGACAATGATGGAGCCCTGGGACGGCCCTGCGGCAGTTCTTTTCACGGACGGTGAGGTGTTTGGGGCAACGCTCGACAGGAACGGTCTGAGGCCCTCCAGATACTATGTCACAACTGACGGGCGCCTGATCCTCGCATCCGAGGTCGGGGTTCTGGATATCCCGGAGGATATCATCTTAAAGAAATCGCGTTTATCGCCCGGGCATATGCTGCTCGTCGATACCGGTAAGGGGCGCATCATTTCTGATGATGAGTGCAAAAAGAAGTACTCATTGTCAAAGCCCTACGGAGAGTGGCTCGACAGATACCTTCTGCACCTTGCTGAGCTTAAGATCCCGAATAAAAAGATACCGACACATACGCAGCAGATGCGGGACAAGCTCTACAAGGTCTTTGGCTACACCTACGAGGATGTGAAGAACCAGATCATGCCCATGGCGATGACGGGGACAGAGCCCACAGTGTCGATGGGGACGGATGTGCCGCTTGCGATGCTCTCTGACCACCATCAGATGCTCTTTTGCTATTTCAAGCAGCTCTTTGCCCAGGTAACCAATCCGCCTATCGACTCGCTCCGCGAAAAGGTGGTCACTGACACGACCGTATACATCGGCTCGGACGGTGATCTCTTGACGCTGAAATCCGACAACTGCAGGGTGCTTGAGGTCAATAACCCGATCCTTACGGGAGTCGATCTCATGAAGATTGAGAGCCTTGATGAGAGCGGATTCAAGGTAAAAAAGATATCTCTTTTGTACTATAAAAATACTCCCGTAGAGAGGGCACTCGAGCAGCTCGATGTCTCTGTTGACAGGGCGGTTGCCGACGGCGTAAATATCATAATCCTCTCGGACAGGGGAGTTGATGAAAACCATATGCCCATCCCGTCGCTCCTTGCGGTCTCTTCCGTCGAGCAGCACCTTGTGAGGACCAAGCAGAGAACAGCGGTATCGCTCATATTGGAGAGCGGAGAGCCAAGGGACGTTCACCAGATTGCGACTCTCCTTGGGTTTGGTGCGAGGGCAATCCACCCATACCTCGCCCAGGAGTGCATAGCTGAGCTCATAGACCTCGGTATCCTCGACAAGGACTATCACACGGCGATTGCCGATTACAACAACGCTCTTCTTGGGGGAGTTGTCAAGATAGCGGCCAAGATGGGAATCTCGACGCTTCAGTCCTATCAGTCAGCGAGAATCTTTGAGGCGATCGGCCTCTCCAAAGAGGTGACTGATAAATACTTTACGGGCATCACATCGAGAGTCGGGGGCATCGGGATAAACGAGATTGGAGAAGATGTTGAGTACAGGCACAATAAGGCATTTGACCCGCTGGGGCTTTCTGCCGACACAACCCTTGACTCTGTTGGCTTTCATAACCTTCGAAGCGGCAGGGACATGGAAGACCATATGTATAGTCCAAAGACAATAGTGACTCTCCAGAGAGCCGTGAGAGAATGTGACTACGAGAGGTTCAAGGAATACACCCGCATGGTCGATGATGAAGACAGGCCTCACACACTTAGGTCTCTTTTATCCTTCGTCCCGGCAAAAGAGAAGGTTCCTCTCGATGAAGTTGAGAGCGAGGAGGAAATCGTAAAGAGGTTCCAGACAGGTGCCATGAGCTACGGGTCGCTGTCAAAGGAGGCGCATGAGACTCTTGCAATTGCCATGAACAGACTTGGGGGCAAGTCGAACACAGGCGAGGGAGGCGAGGATAAGGAGAGATTCGGAACAGAGAAGAACAGCCAGGTCAAGCAGGTAGCATCAGGAAGATTTGGCGTGACAAGCCGGTACCTTTTGAGCGCAAAAGAGATACAGATAAAGATGGCGCAGGGTGCAAAGCCCGGAGAGGGCGGACACCTCCCCGGAAAGAAGGTGTACCCCTGGGTTGCAAAAACAAGGTTTTCAACACCCGGCGTATCACTGATATCACCTCCGCCCCATCACGATATCTATTCAATTGAAGATCTGGCGCAGCTCATCTATGACCTCAAGAACGCCAATGACAAGGCGAGGATATCGGTCAAGCTCGTATCAGAGGCGGGAGTCGGGACGATCGCTTCAGGTGTTGCAAAGGCAGGGGCGTCAGTCATCCTCGTCTCGGGGTACGACGGCGGAACGGGCGCAGCTCCTTCATCATCGGTCCATCACGCGGGGCTCCCCTGGGAGCTTGGAGTTTCGGAGGCTCACCAGGCGCTCATAGACAGCGGCCTCAGGAGCCGAGTTGTCCTCGAGACCGACGGCAAGCTCATGACAGGAAGGGACGTCGCGATCGCGGCACTTCTCGGAGCAGAGGAATTTGGTTTTGCAACAGCTCCCCTTGTGTGCATGGGCTGTATGATGATGAGAGTGTGCTCCAAGGACACCTGCCCTGTGGGCATTGCCACGCAGAATGAGGAGCTTCGAAAACGCTTTAAGGGAAAGCCCGAGCACGTGATGAACTTCATGCTATTTGTTGCCAGGCACCTGCGCGAGATAATGAGTGAGCTCGGCTTTAGAACAGTTGAGGAGATGGTTGGGAGGAGCGACTGCCTTGAGATGCGCAAATACGACAGAATCAGGAACGGCATCTCTCACAGGAAAAATGCCGCTGATCTTTCAAGAATCCTTGCAAGGAATGACGCACCGGGTCTCAAAAATCACTTTGACCCAAAGGACCTCTACGATTTTGGACTTGATAAGACACTGGATTCAACGCTCCTCATCCCGGCGTATGAGGCGGAGAAAAAGAATATCAGGAATAAGAAGATAGAGATAAGCGCAGAGGTTTCAAGCACAGACAGAAGCTTTGGAACACTGCTTGGGAGCAGGGTAACTGCCGACTTTGAGAGCACGCTTTCTGATGACTCGGTTATCGTCACGGCGCACGGAGGTGGAGGCCAGTCCTTTGGGGCATTTCTTCCAAAGGGGGTGACATTGAAGCTTTTCGGTGATGCCAACGACGGCTTTGGGAAGGGGCTCTCCGGCGGAAAGGTCATTGTAAGGCCATCAGAGAAGGCAGCCTACAGGGCGCACGATAACATTATCATCGGAAACGTTGCGCTATACGGCGCAACCTCGGGAAAGGCATACATCTGCGGTGTTGCAGGTGAGAGGTTCTGCGTCAGGAACTCCGGAGCCATTGCAGTAGCAGAGGGCTGCGGTGACCACGGCCTTGAGTACATGACAGGCGGAAGAGCCGTTATCCTCGGTATGACCGGCAAGAACTTCGCGGCAGGCATGAGCGGCGGCATCGCCTATGTCCTTGACAGGGAGCACACTCTTTACCTAAGGATGAACAAGGACATGGCATCCCTCTATGAAGTCACTGACAAGTACGACATGGCGGAACTAAAAGGAATCCTCGAGGATTATGTGAAGGAGACGGACTCGGAATTTGCAGGAGAGATCCTCGATAAGTTTGATGACTTTATCCCTGACTTTAAGAAGATAGTTCCAAGTGACTACCAGAAAATGCTGACTGCGATAGGAAGACACGAGGAGCAGGGAAACAGCCATGAGCACGCCGTACTTGAGGCCTTCAGGGAAATAGCCGGATAAGGAGATCAGAGATGGGAAAGGAAACAGGTTTTCTTGAATATACCAGAAAGAATAACAGGGATGTTCCGGTAGCGGAGAGGATCCTCAATTTCGAAGAGTTCCATACTCCTCTTGAGACTGAAGAGAGAAGGCAGCAGGCCGCAAGGTGCATGAACTGCGGCGTGCCCTTCTGTCAGTCAGCGATGAACCTCTCCGGCATGGTGACAGGGTGCCCCCTCCACAATCTGATTCCCGAGTGGAACGATGAGATCTACAACGGACACGATGAGCACGCATTTGCAAGGCTCCACAAGATTAGTAACTTCCCTGAGTTTACGGGAAGGGTATGCCCGGCTCTTTGTGAGAAGGCGTGTATGTGCGGTCAGGATTCGGATCCCGTGACGGTACATGATAATGAGCTCTATCTTGTGGAGAGAGCTTTTTCTGACGGGTACATAAAGCCTGAAAAGCCCTCAATCAGGAGCGGCAAAAGAGTTGCCGTCATAGGTGCAGGTCCATCAGGCCTTGCGGCAGCTGATGACCTTAATCACAGGGGGCACCTTGTGGAGGTTTTTGAGAGAGAGGATGAGATCGGAGGGCTTCTCATGTACGGGATTCCCAACATGAAGCTCGACAAAAAGGTGATAAAGCGAAGAAGAAAGCTCATGGAAGAGGAGGGCGTCATCTTCCGCACAGGGGTAGACGTGGGAAGGTCAGATGCGGAAGTAAAAAAGCTGATGGATGATTTTGACGCTCTTATCCTCTGCTGCGGAGCCAAAAAGCCAAGGCCCCTTGCAGCGGCAGAGCCCGGGAAAATATCGGGAGTTTACTATGCGGTTGACTTTCTATCGAAGACTACGAAAGCTCTTTTAAAGGCAAAGGACAGGTCTGCAGAGGCACTTAAGAAAGAGGGCGGCTATATCGATGCCGCAGACAAAAATGTCGTCATCGTCGGAGGCGGGGATACGGGCAATGACTGCATAGGAACCGTCATCAGGATGGGCGCAAAGTCAGTTACGGCAATCGAGATGATGCCAAAGCCTCCTATGGAGAGGACGGTCGCAAATCCATGGCCTGAGTGGCCAAAGGTTTTGAAGACCGATTACGGTCACGAGGAAGCAGCCTTTGTATATGGAGAGGACCCGAGAGTCTTTGAGAGAACAGTTAAGAGCGTTGTCACAGACAAAAAAGGAAAGATCAGACAGGTTGAGACCGTCAGGGTGGCATTTAAGGACGGGAAGCTTACTGAAGTTGAAGGGACAGAGGAAACAATAAAATGCGATCTTCTCCTCATCGCCGCCGGCTTTATCGGGTGCGAGGACTACACGGCAGAAGCGTTTTCCGTAAAAAGGACTGACAGGGGCGTTGTCGCAACCGGTGATGGCAGCTATAATATCCCGGGCACAAAGATCTTTAGTGCGGGAGATATGCACAGAGGTCAGTCCCTTGTCGTCTGGGCAATCGCAGAGGGAAAAGCCTGCGCCAGGCAGGTTGACGAATACCTGATGGGATATACGAATATGTGATTTTGGCAGCGGCAGATACCGGGATGTATTTGCCGCTGTTTGGCGATATATGTTAAGATATTGCAGGTAATGAACTGTATTCGAGGAGGAATGAAAAAATGGACAGAGAAACAGCGACAAAGCTTTTTGAACTTCACAAGCTTGAAAAGGAATATGGAAGAGGCGTGTACCCGGAAGAGCTCCACGCCCACGGAGTCTGCACCAAAAGTCAGGTTGGACCTCTTATAGAGAACCTTATGGAGACTTTTTCGGTGATCGAGGAAAATGTCCAGGGTGCAAACACATACAGGCTGAGCAATATTGGACTTGCGCACCTTGAGAGCTATCTTGATTTTAAGAGAGAGCTGTGACAGACTGAGCCGGTAAGTCAGTTGGGAAGATGTTTTGCAGTTGTCGCTAAAAATGTGCTATATTTTACTATTATTGAGAAAAATACATTTGTAAAAAGTATAGGCAGGAGAAAAAATGGCAGCAAAATCACTTGTATTTACTAATGAGAACTGTGTGGGGTGCAATAAGTGCATAAGCGTCTGCAGCAGTATGGGTGCATGCGTATCCACTGACCCTGATGAGAGAGGCGCGTCCAGAATTATTGTGGACGGAAAAAAATGTATCGCCTGCGGAGCTTGCTTTGATGCGTGTGAGCACCATGCGAGAGAATTCGAGGATGACACAGAGAGGTTCTTTAAAGATCTTGGCAGGGGTGAGAGTATATCGGTTCTCATAGCCCCGGCATTCAAGGCAAATTATCCGAATGAGTATGAGAGCGTACTGGGCGGCCTTAAAAAACTTGGTGTAAAGAGATTTATAAGTGTCTCTTTCGGCGCTGATATCACGACCTGGGGCTATATCAACTATATTCAAAAATATAATTTCAAAGGCGGGATATCACAGCCATGTCCTGCCGTAGTAGGCTATATTGAGAGATATATGCCGGAACTTATTCCGAAGCTTTTTCCGGTGCAGAGTCCTATGATGTGCGCCGCAATCTATGCCAAAAAAGAAATGGGCATTAATGACAAGCTTGCTTTTATCAGTCCGTGCATCGCAAAAAAGATGGAGATAGACGATCCCAACAATAAGGGATATGTTTCTTACAATCTGACTTTCGACCATCTCATGAAATATGTGAGGGATAATCATGTCTCAGGACCTGGCTGTTCTGATGAAATTGAATACGGTCTTGGGTCCATCTACCCAACGCCGGGCGGACTCAAGGAAAATGTGTACTGGCTTTTGGGTGAGAGCGTTTTTATCCGTCAGATTGAGGGCGAAAAGAGGATGTATCACTGGCTTAGGGAGAACGCTTCGAGGATAACCAAAAACAGCACACCCTTTCTTTTTATTGATGCCCTGAACTGCGAAAACGGGTGTATCTGCGGAACAGGAACGGACCCGGAAAAATCTTCTACAGACGATGCCCTTTACAGCCTGCTGCACATTCGTGAGAGTGTAAAGAAAGACGGGAAAAAGGGAGCCTGGGCTAAAAAGCTTTCTCCTGAAAAGAGGCTCGCTGCCCTTAACAGGCAGTTTAAGAATCTTGATCTGAATGATTATATCCGCCACTATACGGACAGATCAGCCGAATGCAGGATCAAAATCCCTTCGAATGCTGAGCTTGACAGAATTTTTAATGATATGAACAAGAATACTCCCGAGAGCAGGAAGATCAACTGCTCATGCTGTGGGTATGATACATGTAAGGCCATGGCAACTGCGATATATAACGGCTTTAATCACAAGGACAACTGCGTACATTTCCTCAAGGATCAGGTTGAGGCTGAGAAGCATTCAGCACAGAACATGGTCGAGCTCGAGCGCAAAGTGATAAGAGAGCAGCAGGATAGTATGATAAGTACAATTAAGGTTGTAAACAAGGATTTTGCCACTCTTAGAAATGCCATAAATGATATGGTTGAGGGAAATAACAACAATGCCAAAGAGAGCACCGATATTTCTTCACAGGTCAGCAATGTGGCGGATTTCTGCGCTAATCTTGACAACTCCATGGACAGGATACTTAAGTCCCTAAACGACCTTGAAAAGAACAACACGAAGGTTGCATCAATTGCCAAACAGACCAATCTCCTGGCGCTGAATGCCAGCATAGAGGCTGCAAGAGCGGGAGAATCGGGAAGAGGTTTTGCAGTTGTCGCTAAAGACATCAATAACCTTGCGGGCGAATCCAGTGCAACCGCTTCTATGAGCAGTGAGAGCAACAGCGAGATTCGTTCTGCTATTGAGGAAATAGTAAGTGAGACAAAGGACCTTTTGGAAATTGTGAGCAAAGTAAACTCCAAGACTCAGAATCTTGCTGCATCTACCGAAGAGATTGCTGCATCCACGACTATAATGATGCAGACACTTGAGTCAGTAAATAATGAGCTTGAGAAACTCTCTTTCGAGAGCAAAGAGTTGGAATAAAGCGAATGAAAGAACTGAAGTGGAGTCATTTTGTATTGAATGTCGGACTGATGCTGGCTTTGTGCGGATGCGCTGCCAATATCCCGGCAGGCTCAGAAACAGCGCCTGAACACATGGTATCTGAGGATGGCGTTTCTGTGGCGGAAGAAACTGTGGAGGCTGAGAAAATATCTGAAACAGGGACAGAAACCAGGACTGAAGCAGAGGCTGAAACAGAGACTGAGACAGATATTGATACAGACACCGTGAGAGAGTCTGAGACAAAGAACGAGCCGATGTCTTTAGAGAAGTCAGAACCTGTCAAAACAATGAAATTTGTGGATGTGTTTGGCGAGGAATATGAGACTGTAGTAAGAGACGATATTCCAAAGCACGAGTACAAAAACGACTGTTTTATAAGGAACGGTCAGCTCTTAAGGTATGAGGATGAGAGTTTTTCATCAAGGCCGGGGATAGATGTATCAAGGCATCAGGGCAGGATCGACTGGAGTAAAGTCAAAGAACAGGGATTTGAATTTGCTTTCATCAGAATAGGATACAGAGGCTACGGTAAGGAAGGATCCATCAATCTCGATCAAAGGTTTCATGAAAACATTAAAGGCGCCGGGGAAGCAGGAATAGATGTCGGAGTATATTTCTTTTCGCAGGCGATAGATGAAGAAGAGGCTTTAGAGGAAGCCGAGTTTGTCATAGAGACACTAAAGGGATACGAATTGGAACTTCCTGTTGTATATGATCCTGAGAGCATTCTGGATGATGTTGCAAGGACTGATGATGTTTCAGGAGAGCAGTTTACCAAGAACACGAGGGTCTTCTGCGACAGCATCAGAGAATACGGCTATGAGCCGATGATCTACAGCAATATGTTGTGGGAGGCCTTTGAATTTGATCTGGGGCAGCTGACTGACATTCCGGTCTGGTACGCAGATTATGAAGAATTCCCTCAGACGCCCTATGATTTTGTCTTCTGGCAGTACTCAAATGAAGGCCAGATCAGTGGAATTGATGGCGATATTGATCTGGATATTCAGATTGTCAGAAAATGAGGCGGTGTGGATACTTAGGAACTGTAGCGAATTAACTTAGTCATTTGACTTGTCTGCTTTCCCGACAGCAGCGTCAGAAAGCCTCGCCGTAGCCCGCTACGGCTACGTTTTCTTCCTTGCTCTCGGAAAAGCATCCTGCGTCAAATGACTAAGTAATTCTGCTACAGTTCCTTAGTACGCTATAAAGAAGCGATAATGCCATTGGATGATACAATAAAGCGTCAATAAAATTTACGCTATAACGATTTTTGAAAATTTTTGAAAAAAGTGTTGACACTTATATGAGACAGTGATAAAGTAATATTCGTTGCGGCGAACGGACAGCAAACAGCCCGCAAGCCCAGCAATAGAGCGGTTTCTGGCTCTATGCACCTTGACAAATAAACAGTAATGCAACCCTGAAAAATTCTAAGAGAATTATTCAGAAGAAACAAACCAAAAGTAAAACGGACAGAACAAAAGCCAAGCTTAGTTCTGAACGGGAAACGAATTCTAAAACGTGAGAGTTCGATCCTGGCTCA